>DATBIE010000247.1:0-18023 GCA_036557105.1 Terriglobales bacterium | reverse complement strand
ACGCGAACTTGCTGTCCGAGACGGAAGATTCGTCGCGAGCGCTGACCGATGATTTCGCGCGTGTTCTCGTGGAAAATGTAGCGGTCGTCAATAAGCGTGTTAAGCGGCACCAGCCCTTCGACGAAAAGATCAGTGAGCTCTACGAAGAACCCGAATTTGGTCACGCTGATGATCAGGCCATCAAAGTCTTCGCCAATGCGGTCCTGCATAAATTTGGCTTTCTTCCATTCCATCAGTTCGCGTTCGGCGTCATCGGCGCGGCGCTCGGATTGGCTGGACTCTTCGGCAATCGCATGAAGTTCATCGAGGGGGATCGGGCCGTCGTGAAATTCGGTATGTTCGCGCTCCCGGCGTTTCGACCAGGGAGAGGCAGTGTCTGTGTGGGGCGAACTATTCGAAATATCGGGATAGGATTTCTGTCGTCCCTCCGGGACTCCGGTCGATTTGCCGCTTGTCCCAGCGCTGAAGCGCTGGGCGAAATTCTCCCGCTCCTCCGGAGCGGAAGTTGGATTCGGAACTGGGTATATGGACGTCCCTACCGGAGTTTCGCCATACCATGTTTCTGCCGATTCTTCGAGCGCTTGCTTCAAAATCCTGTGCACAATCAAATCGGGATATCGACGGATCGGCGAGGTGAAATGCGTATACGTGGTCGCGGCGAGCGCAAAGTGACCGAGGTTTTCTTCCGAATACCTCGCCTGCTTGAGAGACCGTAGCATTAAATAAGAGAGAATCCGCTCCTCCGGCTTACCTGCGATCTTCTGCGTCAGCTTCTGGTACATACGCGGCGTGATGTGAACTTCTTTGGGAATTTCAATTTCCCGCGCGCGCTTGCCGGTTCCGTAGCTGGCGCGGCGGTCGGTCTTGAACTGCATGCGTTGAATTGGTAATGCGCCCACACCGAGCGAGTAACCAAAGGTTGTGGCCATGACTTCGAAGTCGTACACGCGTTTTGCGTCAGGCTTTTCGTGCACGCGATACAGACACGGAATCCCTTTTGCTTCCAAATATCCGGCTACACACTCGTTCGCGGATAGCATGAATTCTTCAATGATCCGGTGCGCGGTGTTGCGCTCGGAGCGCCCGATACTCTTCATCAATCCATGCTCATCGAATTCAATCACCGGCTCAGGTAAATCGAAGTCGATCGAGCCACGCTGCTCGCGTTTGCGGTTCAGGACTATCTCTAGCTCCCGCATAAGCTCGAAATTTGTGACAAGGCTTGCATATCGTCGGCGCTGAGCTTCATCGCCTTCAAGAATCGCGTTCACGGCGGTGTAAGTCATGCGCTCGGCGGAACGGATCACACCCGGGCAGATCTCGTATCCCACTATCTCGCCGCGATTGTCGATCTGCATTACGCACGACATCACCAGCCGATCGAGGTGTGGCCGCAGACTGCAAATATCCGTCGAAAGCTCCAAAGGCAGCATTGGAACTGCCCGGTCTGGGAAATAAACGCTGGTACCGCGCAGTCGAGCCTCCTGATCGAGCGCAGAATCAGGCGTAACGTATTGCGCGACATCAGCAATGTGTACCTGCAGTTCGAAATTACCGTTTTCCAGCCGCCGCACGAGAACGGCGTCATCGAAGTCGCGAGCGGTCTCGCCATCGATAGTTACGATCGGCAACTGACGAAAATCGCGACGGTTTCGAGTTTCGTGAGATGAGATGATCGGCTCGATGGCTTCCGCCTCGTGCAATACTTCGTCCGGAAAACGGTGGGGGAGATGATATTTGCGAATGATAATTTCAACATCTACCCCGAAATCGTCTTCGTAGCCCAGAATCTCGACAACTCGCCCACGAGGATTCTGCGTTGCGGTTGGCCAATCGGTGATTTCGACATCCACGACAACGTTTTCGAGATCGGACCAATTGCGGCCGGCCGCCTCTTCGCCGAGAACGCGATGTTTGCTTTTCCTCTGCGAACTTTGCTTTGTCTGCGGCTTAAGGTTTTCAAAGGTCTTGACCGCTGAGGCCGCCGAGTTTGCCGAGAAATTCTCCGGATATTCGAAGCCGTGCGGAATGGCGATTTCCCGCGAAACTCTCTGATCTATCGGAACAACGTAATTATGGCGAGAACCGTGATGAAAAATTCCCACCACGCTGGGGTGGGAGCGATGGACAGTACGCAAAATGCGGCCTTCGGCTTTGCCATCGTCGCGAATCCGTGTGACTTCTGTCAGTACACGGTCACCATGCATAGCTGAACCGACCGCGTGTGGCGCAATAAAAATGTCGCCGGAGATATGGGCCTTCAGATTCCCACTGGCAGACGCGAGGTCGGGGATGACGAACCCGAAACCATCACGGTGCAGACTCAACTTCCCCGCAATCAAGTTTTTCCCAGTCGCAACTTTCGGAATGGCGTAGCGATCAGAATCAACTTGCACCAGCTCTCCCCGGGAAATCATTTTCTGCAATCGGCCCGAGAGCTCCTTGCGCGCGTCTCCGTGCAGGCCTAGCTCACGCACCAACTGCTTGTAGCCTGCAGCTTGCTTCGGCTGTCGCTCTATTTTTTTCAGGATGATTGCATCAGAGAGCATGGCGAACTTGCGATGACTAATTCGTTAGTGGCATCGTGGAAGAGCGGCCCTTTCAGGGCCGCGTTAGGCGATCAGACATAAGTAACGCGGCGCTAAAAGCGCCGCTCTTCCACGGTTGCCCTAAGCCCATCGATACAAGCCAGCTTCCAGCATATCGAATCCTGCTGTCTAAGGCTTTGCCCTGAATTCTCCCTGATATCCCCCATAAGTAACCGGAAATGCACAAACTATCGCTATTTTCCACAATACAAATGCTGCTCTGGAGAGTAGAATTTTGTTGGCCACCGAAGCGAATATTCGGTTCCAAAAACATTTTCCTTAGAGGAAAGGATGTCTTCTCACATGTGGAAGCCTACTAATCAGCCCACGGCGCCCGGCGTTCGTCCGAGCGAGCCGGAGCGTACACCTATTTCAGCGCCGAGCGCTCCTGCGGTAACAGAAACGGCCGCCAGCGCTCCGCGAACGGTTTCGGCCAGCACTGCGGACCAGGCTACCATCGGGAAGTCTCTTGTTATTAAGGGTGAAGTCACCGGGTCCGAGTCACTCTATATTGATGGACGCGTCGAGGGCTCCATCAACCTTGCTGGAAACCGCGTTACCGTCGGACGTAACGGCGTTGTCGCTGCCAACATCACTGCGCGCGAGATCGTCGTTTTGGGCAAAGTTCGCGGCAATCTCACCGCAAGTGATCGTGTCGATATCCGCAGCGACGGCTCTCTCACCGGCGATGTAGTCGCCGCGCGTATTTCAATCGAAGATGGCGCGTTCTTCAAAGGTGGAATCGACATCCGCAAGGCCGGGCAGAAACCAAATGGTGAAGAAAAGAGCGTAGCCAGCGGTACCACCGAAGTGGCCGCAGCCCGCGCGTAAACGTTTAACCCTCTTCTCTGCAGCAGGCATCCCGACCTAGGGGTGCCTGCTTTTTGTTGGGGAAATTCTCTCTTCGCTGTGAGCTAATTTAGGCGCCTAATTACAGTATTCCCCAAAAGGTTCGGTTCAGCCATCGAGCATCAAATCGGTTAGGAAAGGAGATGCTAGATGGCTCATCCGTGCGTCCCTGTTGACACGCAGATACCGGAGATTCCTGCCACTGTAGCACCGCGCACAGACTCCGAAGGCAAGGCTATCAGGAACCGAATATTGCTCTCCATCCCTGACGATGAATTCATATCTTTGCGCCCGCTGCTCGAACAAGTCGAGATGCCGCAATACAAGATCTTCTACGAACAGGGAGCAAAAATCGAGCATGTGTATTTTCTAAATGAAGGGATGGTTTCACTGGTGGTGCTGGCCAAGGACGGTCGCAGTGTCGAAGTGGGTATCACTGGCAACGAAGGGGTGGTGGGTGCTCCGTTGGCATTTGGATTTGAGAGTGCGCCGATGCGGGCGATCATGCAGATAAAGGGTCAGGGGCTCCGCATCGATGCAACAACGCTCGAAGATCGATTCTCGAAATCACCAGAGTTGAGATGTCTGATCGAACAATATGTAATGACTCAACAGCTGCAAGTAGCTCAACTGGCCGCTTGCAACCGTCTCCATGATATGGACCAGCGGCTGGCCCGTTGGCTGTTGATGTGCCAGGACACGACAAATTCCGAGAACTTGCCCCTGACACACGAATTTATCGCGCAGATGCTCGGCGCGGGAAGACCAACCGTGACTATTGCCGCCGGCGTACTTGAACGCGCCGGTTTGATAGCAAATACGCGTGGAAGCGTGAGGATCGTAAACCGTAAGCGTCTCGAGGACGCCGCATGCGAGTGCTACAGAGTAATTCAAAACTACAATGGCCGGTTCGCGATGAAGTAGTTCCTGCTGGTCTTAATTGTGCGCCGCCGCCGCACTCGGTTCGTTGGCGAACTGACACATTCTCGCGTGACAAATAGCCTACGCGCACTGGTCTTTCCCACAGAATCCTGATTTGCGCGTGGCTTGCAAGAGGGAGCACGTTTGCAACGTACGAATGTTCGCAGCGAAGTAAACAATCCAACGACGAATCCCGGCACGCGAATCGACTCGATTTCAAAGCCGGTACAAAACCAGATCCTGAACTCGATTCCGGAAGCTGAGTACAACCTGATCCGTCAACATCTGGAATCCGTTGATCTTCTTCAAGGGAAGATCCTTCATGAGGCGGGCGAGAAGATTGACTACGCTTACTTCCTAAATGAGGGGCTCGCTTCGCTGGTTGTGTTGACCAGCGATGGTCACAGTGTGGAAGTCGCCATCGTTGGACGCGAAGGTATTGTTGGCACTCCGCTGGCGGTCGGCATCCATCGGGGCCCGTACCGTAGCATCATGCAGATTTCCGGCACCGGCGTGCGCATTAAGTCCGAAGTTCTCGAAGACGTGATGCGCGACGCTACCGAACTACGCCTTGTCTTGAACCGATACGTACTGGTGCAAGGCCTGCAAATTGCGCAGATCGCAGCCTGCAACCGGCTCCATGAAATTGAGCAGCGCCTGGCGCGCTGGTTACTGATGTGCCAGGACCGCGTGGGCTCAGATATCCTCCCCGTGACTCATGAATTCCTTGCCCAGATGCTCGGCAGCGGACGGCCCAGTGTGAGCCTGGCTGCGGGCATCCTGCAAAAAGCCGGCTTCATCGAGAACCTCCGCGGCACGGTAAAAATCGTCAACCGCAAGAAGCTTGAATCGGCCGCCTGCGAATGCTACAAAATCATCCAGCAATTCAACCGCACGCTGGTGGCGAAGCAGTAGGCGTTTCCCGTTTTGTCTCCTCAATGCTGTCATTCCGAACCGGTTTAGCGGCGAGGAACCTGCTTTTCGATCGGAATACGGCACGCACGGGACGAGGCCTGAGAATTAAGCAACGGCTTTTGAACTTCTTCTTCGCAAATCCTGCGGCAACTTCGATTTTGTCACCCAGAGTCCCAACACCACGACGACGAGCCATGTAGTACTGATTAGGACCAGCGCCTTCAAGTCCGCCAATTTGCTTCCATTCAGGTTTACAACCGTGGTCAGTTTCCATCCTGTAAATGCCGCCACACAGGACACTGCGAAGGCTTTCCCTATCTCTTTCCAATCGAGTCCGGCAATACCGACTAATCCGCGTTGATGCAGCAAAACCGCTGCCGCCAGGCAATTCGCCCCGATTCCAATGTCGGAGGCAATCACCAGGCCGCGCGCACCCATCGAGTGGTTCAGCGCCGCGTACACCGGCAATGACGCCAGCGTGACCACCGTACTGGCAATCATCGGAACTAGAGTATTGCCCGCCGCATAGAAAGCCCGCGCGTAAAGCCCTTGTGCCGACCAGAACGCCAACGATATTGAAAACCAGAAAAAATAGACCGCTGTCGTCTGGGAATCAGAGAAGTGCAAGTGCCCGCGTCGATAGAGTAGGTCGACTAATGGGAGTGCCGCGGCGGTCATGAAACTCGAAGCTAGCAAAGCCGCCGCGATGATCCTGTATACCGATCCGTTGACCGTCGCAGCAAAATCTGTAAAGCGTTTCTCGCCGAACAATCTCGCAAAAAACGGAAGCGAAGCCTGGCTCGCGGCCTGTCCCAGTACGGCGATCGGAACCGCGAACAGTCGCTTCGCATAGTTCAGCCGTGTGATGTCGCCGACACTTCCGGCGGCGAAGTAGCGAAGAATCCAGTCGTCGGCCGTAACCAAAGAGACTCCGAGCATAAGCGGAATCGAAAGCCTCACCCATTCGCGGAAGGCAGCATTCCGCACATCAAAAGAAATCTTGTATCCCATCCCTACCCGCGCCGCGCCAATCGCATTGATGAGGAAGATTCCTACGAAGGCACCCGCCACAGCTCCGTAAGCAAGCGCCGAAATGCCGAGCCGATGCGAAAACAGCAACCCACCCACTATGATTCCGCCGCTATAGAAAAGAGGCCCAAGGGCGGGAAGCAGGAACATTCTCCGTGATTGCAGTACCGCTGAGACCACGCCGCCGACGTAAAAAAAGAGCTGGGCGGGCAGCAAAATTCGCGTCAGGTGGACGCAAAGCGCAAACTCCTCGGGATTAAACTTGCTGAACATCAGCCGGTCGAGCTGCGGAGCAAAAATTTCGGCGAAAATGATTCCGACACCGAGCACGGCGGTCATGATCGTGATGATTGCGGAAAAGGTCTTGCGTGCTTCCTCCTCGCGGCCCTCGGCCAAAAATCGTGTGTAGATGGAAACAAAGGTTATCGAGGCCGTCCCACCAGCAACCAGGTAGTTCAGCCAGTCGGGAATGGTGAAGCCGGCGTTATAGGCGTCGGTGATCGAGGTCGCGCCGAAAGCCCACGCGATGTACATCTCGCGCAGAAACCCTACAATCCGCGACAGCAAAATTGCCATAACCAGCAACACCGTCGCCGAAAATGCCGTATGTTCCCGAGAAGGCTGTAATAAAAGCAGGAACCGGCGAGTCAAAGAGACGCGCTGCAGATTTGGCTTTGCCGGACCGGAAGTCTGATCGCTGAGGATCTTCGACGGCTGCTGCATTATGGGCGATTCTACATGGAGAATTCGCGAAGGCATTGGAGATGAGGGATAGCACATTGGGTTCCACGATGAGCAACTTCTAGTCCCGCCTATTAACTCATGGCCTGAGCAAAACGTTCTCGCAGGTGCTGATCTATCCCCAGGCTAGGAGCTAACAGTCAAAAGCCTTTCTCTTCCAGCAACTCTTTTTTGACACTTGGAATCAATAGACCGGATAATCCCCACGTGCCGGGTCAAGCTGCTGTTCAGGATCTTCCGGGTTCGGCCCTGTTGCGGCGTTCGTTCCGCAAAACCTTTCCGCCTGCGGTGCGAGGCGAAGGAGCTTACCTTTGGGACGCGCAGGGCAAACGGTACCTGGACTTCTCAGGTTCAGCGGCGGTGAACTTCATTGGTCACGGGGTTCCTGAAATCATCGCCGCCATGACGGAGCAGGCTCGCTCTCTCGAGTTCGTTCATGGCAGTCAGTTCACCACTCCGGTGGCCGAGAAATATGCTGAAGAATTACTGGATTTCGCCGGAGAGAACTTCCGCGGTGGTGCGGTTTATTTTTGTAGCGGAGGCTCCGAAGCCATCGAAACCGCTTTGAAGCTGGCCCGGCAATACCAGGTCGAAGTCGGCCAGTCGCAGCGCCATCAGATCATTAGCCGTAACCAGAGCTACCACGGCGCAACGCTCGGCGCTGTCGCCATCTCCAGGAACAAACGCCGCCGTGAAATCTATCGCCCAATGCTGCGCGAGTTCGCCGCGGTCGATGTTCCTTATTGTTACCGTTGCATTCACGATTGCACTGACGGCTGCTTTAACTGCGGACAGGAATATGCGTCACAGGTTCAAGAGGCGATCATTGACTCCGGCGGCCGAGCGGCAGCAGTCATCCTCGAGCCGGTTAGCGGCGCGACGCTCGGTGCGGTCGTTCCGCCGAAGGGCTATCTCGAGAAGGTGGCGGAAATCTGTCGCGATAGCGGCGTCCTGTTCATCGCTGACGAGGTAATGAGCGGGATGGGAAGAACAGGCCGCAAGTTCGCCGTCGATCACTGGAATGTGGCCCCGGACATCATCGTGACCGCCAAAGGACTTTCGAGCGGCTATGTTCCCCTCGGGGCAGTGATCATCTCCAAGAAGATTGTCGACGCGATCTCATTCGGCTCCGGATCCTTCATTCACGGCTTCACCTATAGCTCGCATCCCATTTCTCTTGCCGCCGGAAGTGCTGTACTAAGTTACATCTTGAGGAACCGGCTGGTCGAAGCTGCTGCTCTCGACTGCGAAGGCAGCGCTGCGCAATCCCTTGCGGAAGGCCTCGCCTCTCTTCGCGAGCTCAACTGCGTCGGCGACGTCCGGGGCATCGGTCTTTTGTGGGCTGTTGAGTTCGTCTCAGATCGTGGCAGCAAGACTCCTTATCCATTCGCAACCAACTTCGCGGGTAAAGTGGCCCAAGGCGCTGTCGAGCGCGGCGTCCTCGTCTATCCCGTTCAGGGGTGCGTAGATGGCGATTGTGGCGACCACATTCTGATCGCGCCACCGGCAGTAATTACCAACGATCAGGTTTCCTGGGCCTGTGAGCAATTGGCTGAGGCCATTGAAGGAGACGCGGCCCAGCCGTAATCAGCATTCGGTACTTCAACCAACCTGAAATTGAGCTGGTCCGTTCAGAGTAAACTCGCACGCGGAATTGCACCTTGATGCTGCCCGGTTATGTCGGCGGCAAAATGAGGTGTGGGAACCCGCCGGCTATTCCGGTGTCTATAAGTTATTTGGGTGACTCGTGTGCTCGTATGTCGTCACGTCTTGTCTCTCAGGGCAGATGAATTCCCATCATGACCACTGCAGGCCTCGTCGCGAATTCCCAAAGTCGTCGAATTCCTGAACTAATTCCAGCGACGCTAGGGCTAGCGGCAGCTGCAACTGTGGCTTTGTTGACCTGTGATATTCACCCAAAACACGCGCTCTCACTCGGCCAGATAGTAAGCATCTCGCTCGATCACGTATTGGTCGTCTCGTTGACCGCGGCGTTGACGATCAAAATCTTCGCCGCCGTACGACCGAAGCAGATGAATGAAGAGAACCTCATGCTACGCACGGCATTCGTTGCAGCGTGGCTAGTTCCGTGCACAATTCTCGTAGGACAGCAGTCCACATGGGCGATTTTCGTCACTGCCGTGTTTATCAGCAGTCTTGTAATGTCATTCCCATTTTCCAGAGCCTCCTCGGACGGCGCCAGAACGGCGGAACCGCTACGGTTTTCGCTCGCGAGCGATACGTACGCCCTTCCGCAATCGTCTTTGCTGCACCAAGTTCAGAGTATCGGAGCCATGATTTCTGCTCAGATCGGAGTACTCGCAGCTCTGGCTGGATATCTTCTTCCGGGTGTCGCTCTGGTGGGGGCTAGTGCCGCCGTGTGGACTCGTTCCTTCAGCAACAGAGTCTTGGGCGAACGACAATCCCACCTTACAGAACCAACACGCAAGATATCTCTTCTGCTCACATCTTGTGTCGCTGTTACGACTATGGCGCTGATGTCGTACCTGCCGAAGTCATCAGTTTTCAGACTCGGCATTCCATCAATTCAAAGCTCCAACTCGAACGAGGGCGAACGACACAACCAGACCCGCGTGTCCACAACGCATGGCAAAAGCGCTGATCTTAAAGCTGCCTACGTCGGAGTGTTGTTGTGGCCGAAAAAGCAGATCATCACAAAACTGATCGCTCCGCCGCCAATTTCATGGAAGGAGAACCTGTCGAATAACAACCCCACTAGTCCACTAGTCATCCCCTTTGAGGGGGTTTACTGGTTCTTTAGATCGCCGGACCATCAACCGCCTTCGGATTCCCGCGAAGCGCACGGCAGTCCGGAAATGTTTGATATTCGATCAAACGACTTGCGTCCGCTCCTGATGCAGGCACATCAAAATCTTGGCACGTTAATCAACCTGGATTGTTGTAGCAGAGTTGAAGTTGCCGTTCGCAACTCCGATCGTTATCCAAACTCCGTTGCATTGGAACTCATTCTGATTGATACCAGTTCTCCGGGCAGACCATCTCAGTCTCTCGGGAGAGAGATGGTCAATTCCACTCCATTCGGGAAACTCTCTGACCATCGACCACCCGCGTCGGAAACCCTGAAGTTCCTTGTCCCCGCGGATTCCAGAATTCATCGTTTCGATGAAATGATGATTGCCTTCCGTCTTGACGATTTCCGGGCGGCAGCCGCTGCGAAAATCGGGATTGACCACTTCACGCTTGTGCCGAAGGGAATGTAATACATAGCTTCGAAAACGAGCTGTTTGCCGATGCCTGAGTGCTGCTTGTCGGCATTCCATTGCACAACTCTCTCCTGTACAGTACTTTTTTCCATGGATCACCCATGACCGCACAAATTTCCGACTCCACATCGCAGCGCATCTTCCGTCATGCGTCGCGGCTGCAGCAAAGCATGCTCGCCAAATCCGAGAAACAATTTCTGATATGGACGGCGGGCCGCCTCCCGCACTGGCTCAACTCCGACCACCTCACCGCGCTCGGTTTTGCCGCCCAGCTTCTCACCGGATTGAGCTATGCCTTCGTCCCTTACGGCCGCATTTGGCTATTCTTTGCCAGCGGATTTCTCGTCCTGAACTGGTTCGGAGACAGCATGGACGGCACTCTTGCGCGGGTGCGCAATCAGCAACGGCCTCGCTACGGGTTTTATGTCGATCACATGCTCGACAGTATTGGAGCGGTTGCGCTCATGGGAGGGCTCGCCCGCTCCGGCCTGATGGGTCCCGGGATCGCAACCGGCCTGCTCGTGTTATTTCTGCTGCTCTCGATTCAATCGTATCTTGCCACTTACACGCTGGAGGAATTTCGCATGTCATTCTGGAGCTTCGGCCCAACCGAACTCCGCCTGCTATTGATTGCAGGAAACTTCGCTGTGCTCCGCTGGCCAACGATTCTCCACGGTTATCGACTCTTCGACATTGGAGGCGTCAGCGGAATCGCCGGCATGGGTGTGATGGTCCTCTTCTTCACGGTAAGAAATACCGCACGCCTGTATGCCGAAGAGCGCGTCCTATGAGACCAGGTCCCGTGAACGTTGCTTCGGGTCAAATTCGACATCTAAAATCCGGAACTATTGCCTGCTGATAGTACGCTTGTGCCGTGAACAAAAAAGAGATTAACTCGCCAAGGCTGACGGCCAATTTTCTAATCTGGATCACTGCATTCCTGCTCCTGGTCTTTGCTCTGCTGGCCCATTTCGTTTGGAAGGCATTCTAGCGCTACGATTCCCAATGGTATCCCGAACTGCGGACTTTGAGGTGGCACGGATTTTCTTATGGAAAATAAGTGTGAGATTTGCGAGCCAGGAGTAGCGGACGAAAAGAGTGAGGGGCAGCCAATTGCGAACGTTCAACGCGGCTGCCCTACCCATTTACTACGCGTGACATCCAGTGCCACTCACCGTCTCAGTGGTGGTCGTGATCATGGTGATGATCTTGGTCACGGTCGTGATCTCGGTCATGATCGTGATGATTCTGTCGCCACTTCCAATAGCGGTCCTGGTCGTCTTTCGAGAGATGCCTGTAGTCGCGATTCGGACCAATCTGTGCCTCGATGACCCATTGATTGTAATAGGTCCTTTCGTTAGAGTCCCAGCGATGATAGTCGTGGTCGTAAGGATCGTAGTAATGGTGGGCACAGCCGGCGCTCATCAACAGCACAAAAATGACCGCGCACGAGGCAAGCCACCCGGAAAATCCGAAGCGAGATCGCATGATTCCTCCTTGTTGACTTGAACACAAATCAGCTTGGTTGGTTGCGCAACACCATCTCAGTGTTGCCCTGAGAACGATGAGGGTAATGCCTTAGAGGCACTGACGGCTTTTCCGTCTTCGAGATTTCCACCGCCTTTTCCGAGAACTTCCACAAGGAAGTTCCGTCGTCCACAGGTTTCGCACAGCGCCAGGTAAATTTCTGATTGCTCAAAACGATGGGAATAGGAGAGAGTTGCATCACTGCAGGCGTGAATGTCACGCTGCCAGTGATCGCGAAAGCCGGTTCTGCGACGGTTCCCTAAGTCACCGTTCAGCAAGCTGCAAAGCTAAGTCGAACGAAACGAAGGACGACCGTCGGGCGGTTCCCAGGCGTGAAAGCGTGGTGGGTACCCGGGCGTTGCGGCCTCCTCAGAAACGGTCTCGCTTGCCGAGACTGCAACCGGTAAACGCGATTGGACGCGGCGCACCTTCGAGTGCAGTTGCGCTCCGTAGTCCGGACCGTTTTGAAGAACGCCGCTTGCGGTCGTTCATTCAGATCGGTAGGCACGGAACCGGCAGACTCTTTGCGACGTCAAAGAGTTGTGAAATTCACACCATAGCGAATGCGGTTCGGGTGGCTGGCCCGGACCGCATTTTGCTTTTGGCACTCATCAGTGGGAACTCAGCGCTTAATTGTTGATACTACGTCCTGCATCGTTCGTCCGCCGTCAGACCGCCTTCCTATTGCCTAACAATCACATCTTCGCCTATTATTCGCCAATGCAGACATCCACGTTCGTAACCCTTCCTCTGCCAAAAAATAATTTCCGCAACGTTTTCCAAAACAACTTCTCGGCGTCCACAACGCGTCTCCGCGTACTATCACATTCGCCTCACACGAAATTTTCCAGCTCTGGTGAGAACCTGATTGTCCACCACTGATTACATCTCGACCCAGGCGCTGCCTGCGAATGTTGAAGCCGAACGCTCGATTCTCGGCGCGATCCTGCTCGATAATCTGGCGTACAACCAGGCCGCCGAGCATCTGAAGCCGGAAGATTTTTTGCTCGACTCTCATCGCCGAATTTATTCGCGGATGGTCGACCTCTCCGAAGCCTCGCACTCGATCGATCTGATTACGCTTTCCGAGGAACTCGCGCGTCACAATGAACTCGAAACTATCGGGGGCGCAGCTTACATTTCCGGGCTGCTCGACGGCGTTCCCGACCGGCCAAGCATCGAGAACTACATCAAGATCGTGCGCGACAAGTCGCTGTTGCGCTCGCTGATTCACACGGCCACAGCCGCCATCGCCCGGGCCTCCGAGCAAAGCGACGCCGCCGAAGAAATCCTTAACGACACCGAAGCGCAGATCTTTCAGCTTTCGGAAAAGCGGATTGGCCGCGGCTTCATGGGCGTGCAGGAGATCATCAAGGAGTCGTTCGGTTCGGCTGACGCCCTGTTGCAGAGAGGCAGTCGCATTACGGGCCTTGAGACCCACTACGCCGATCTCGACGAAAAGACCAGCGGGCTGCAGAAATCAGACCTCATCATTGTTGCGGCGCGTCCTTCGATGGGAAAAACTTCCTTCGCGATGAACATCGCGGAAAATATCTCCATTGAAGATGGAAAGACCGTGGCGGTATTTTCACTCGAAATGTCCAAAGAAGCCTTGCTGCAGAGAATGCTTTGTTCCGTGGCCAGAGTCGATGCGCACAAGTTTCGCACCGGCTCTCTCTGGCAAGACGATATGCGCAAGATACAAGCGGCATTAGAGAAACTCGCGAGTGCGCCAATCTTTATCGATGACGCGCCCGGCATCACGATTAGCGAGATGCGCGCGAAGGCACGGCGGCTGCTGCAATCCAAAGGATCGCTTGACCTGATCGTCGTCGATTACTTGCAGCTCATGTCCGGTGGCGGCAAGCGGTACGAAAATCGAACCCAGGAAGTCTCGGCCATTTCGCGCGGTCTCAAAGCTCTGGCCAAGGAGTTAGGAGTTCCGGTCGTGGCGCTGTCGCAGTTGAGCCGTGCACCGGAGAGCCGTGGCTCGGGGGACCATCGTCCCCAACTTGCGGACCTTCGCGAGTCGGGATCAATCGAGCAGGATGCCGATCTCGTTGCCTTCATCTTCCGCGAGGAAGTCTATAAGCCCGACGATCCCGAACTCGACGGCGTGGCAGAACTGATTATCCGCAAGCAACGCAATGGTCCAACCGGAACCGTCAAGCTCGCGTTCCTCAAGAGCTCCACCCGGTTCGAATCCATGGCCGAGGGGGGCGGTTCGGACTACGCAGAGTAACCAGCAGGTAATACCGTAAACCTTGTACTTACCTCTAACTTGAAACCATTCAGAAGTCGAGGGTTCTACTCAACTTGGTGGCCATTTTTGCCTGTGGAAAGATTGTGGAACATTGCGTCCAAATGTATACACAGAGTGAAACCGACCGCTCGGTCGGATAGTTAACATCTGGTGAATGCTTGCAAGTTGCTGGTACAGCACCTAATTAGGTGCACAAGCTCTCCTGAAAAACGTAAGTTTCTGAAATTACGAATCTTTAATCTTTACGGGAGTTTTGCACACCCCATTCCGTGGAAATCACTGTTTACGAGCGTTTTTGCCAGGCTTGACCGACGTAACCGAAAGCGGTTCGGCCGTAAGTCCCTCTGGGCTGCCGCAGACCTAGAATAGAAGGGTGGAACGCAAAGTCTTCTGGATAATCTTCGCGCTGCTCGGCCTGATTGCCGATTTCACTCTTCCGCTATGGCTAGGGCTGGTCGCAACTATTCCGATTATTGTGGTGAGCTGGTGGGTGGCGTACAGGAGCGAGTGGTTCTGAAACGTATGGCAGTTCCATTCCATTTGAAAGATATCCCCGGCGTTGCAGAGCTCCACGACTGGTTTGGATACTGGCCCACTTTCCACGACGCTGAAATCTTGAGCATGCTCCTGAATCGCAAAGCACGTTCCTCAATAGTGGTGCACACTTGGAAGATGACAAGAGATCTTGATGAGAAGGGCGATTACGGTCTTGCCAAACACGTCGTCGTTGAGTTCATCCTTGAAGGAATTCGTGATCTGGATCTCAGCGGATTCAACCATCAGAATGTGGTCGTTGGTATTCAGATCGAAGAGAAAGACTCAGGCTTCCTGATAAGACTCAATGGATCGTACGGCGTAGAAGGAAGCATTGATGTCGACAGCCTGCACTCCGCTTGCACCCTGGTACACCGGCGGCTCACAGCGAGCACTTGTCAAGCTAGGAAAACGGACACTTTTCGTTCGTCTTCCGTCTGCAGCTCCCAACGCAATTAGTCGGGCGAACTGGAGGAAGTGATTCTAAGATGTCGGCGCATCTCTGCGCCAACTCAAGCTGAGTTTGCGCCCCAAGAGCAACGCCAACCGTTCCGCTTCCTCTTCCGCGCCCGCGCGCACCCACTTAGGTGCCTTGACGAATGGTGAAATTGCAACTTCAACCCGATTGCCTTTGATTTCGTGCCGCCAGACGC
Organism: Terriglobales bacterium; assembly: GCA_036557105.1. GTDB lineage: Bacteria > Acidobacteriota > Terriglobia > Terriglobales > Acidobacteriaceae > Gp1-AA145. Next base: position 2,758 of record DATBIE010000247.1, on the reverse strand, counting down.
CCTGCATAAATCCATCTACCAACAGCACGGGCGAAATCCATCCTTGTGGCCGATAGACAAGCATGCGCGCACCTCCGGTCATCAGATGCTCCGCATGTCGAGATGCGCCGATCACGTATTGGTCGAACGCTGGTATGAGCCGCACGGATTTTTGCAGGAAAGCCTCGCGAATTTCGTTCACATCTGTAGCCAGCATCCAGGCTTGTTTGCCGCCCACTTCGATAGGCGCAACCTCCTCACCGAGCGAGGCAAGCCATTGTCGCGCGGTCACAACTCCGCTTCCACCCCACCATCGCGCCAGATCGTGGTGCGTCGCGGGCCCATACGTGGAAAGAAAACGCCGAGTGACCATCTGCGTTGCACTCGCCGAATCCACAAGCGGCGCTCTCGCCGCCCAGCTTGCCGGATGCGTGAAACAAACAAGCTGCCCTTTACTCGGCCCGAAACACAAGCGTCCAGCGAATGCCGCCGGTTTCAGGATGGTGCCCCAGCTCCCGGCCGCCAGTTTCTTCGCGAACTTTCGCGAGCCGGTGATGCGCCCGACTTTCTCTGCCAGTTCTTCGCGCGTGAGAACGCAGTCATTCAAAGCTTCTCCGATGGATTCGCTGATTTGGTCGAGTTCTTTGAGCGTTATGCCGAAGTAGTTCTTCCACGCCTTTGGACGTAAATAGCGTGTACTTGTGCTCAGCGCTCCGTACCATAGCGGCAACTCGCTCGCGGGCAGCAGGTGCAGAGTGCCTCGCATGGCCCATGTCTTAACCAGTGTGCGGTCCTCCCAAAGCGCCCGCTGAACTGCAGAACTCTCAAGTCCCTCCACTCTCGCCCACAAGGTCAGCACCGCCGAAGAAAGCACTTGCGCGTGGAGTCCACAAAGTTCACCGGCTACCCTCAGCATGCTGCCGGCAGGTAGGCGCTGATCGAGATGATGGCGCTTCACGCGCCAAGCGGCAATTTGTGGCCAAGTTAGTTCTAGCATCGCTGTTTGAGTTTTGGTTAAGTCTGAAGGGCAGCGCTCCGCGTTGCATATGCCAGATCTCAATACAAACTTCCCTCCCCCTTTGGCCGGATCTTCCACCTGCGATGCACCCAGAGCCATTGATCAGGATATCGGCGCACGTAGTCTTCAATAACGTTCGTAAACTTTGCTGTGTTGGCGATCACGTCCGATTGTGTGTTGCCGGTTCGGACCAACTCAATCGGTGGATCGAAGCGCAACCGATATTTCTTGAGCACCGGGTCCCAGATGGTGAATCCAGGAATGACTGCTGCATCCGTCTTCAAAGCGATTCGCGCCACACCACTGGCCGTGCAAGCTGGAATGCCGAAGAAGTCCACGAAAACGCCCTGGCTCGCAATCATGTTCGTGTCCATAAGCACGCCGACGGTTTCGCCTTTGCGCATAGCCGCGATCAAGCCACGAGCGAAGTCCTTGTCCACAGCTTTGTTTCCGTGCATGGTGCGGTATTCGCGGGCCATCCGGTCGAGATAAAGATTGTCGAGCGGCCGCATCACGATGCCTAGTGGATATCCGTAGAGAGAGTGCGCAAATGCCGAAAGCTCCCACGCGCCAAGATGTCCGGTTAAAAACAGAACACCTTTGCCACGCGCCAGTGCCCTCTCGAAATTTTCGAAGCCCTCGTAGACAACCGTCTTGCTGACGTTCTCGCGCGTGTACTTGGGGAAGAGGCAGACTTCGGCGACCTGACGTCCCAACGATGTGAATACCCCGCGCAGGATCTTCTTGCGCTCGCGGAGGCTCTTTTCAGAGAAGGCGAGTTCCAGGTTGCGCATCCCGACACGGCGCAATTTTCCATGCAGCAGATAAACCAACCATGCGATGCAAATTCCTGCCGCGCGCGCCAGCGGACGCGGCAGTGCGCCGACAAACTTGATGAGTACCCACGCCAGCGCGTATTCGAGTCGGTAGCGCAATGGATGGCTGACGGTAGCACCGCGGAAATTTTGCTGTCAAATTGAAAAGTGACCGACGTCTTCGATCTGTTTTCGCGTTGTGGCTGAGGGCTGCTGGTGAATGCTGAGTGCTTCTTGAATCCCACCCTGCCCCTCCTTAGACTAAACATGTGCACCTGCATGCCCACGGCAGCAACGAGCGGACCTCACGGGTCTTGCGTATCTCGCTCATCGTGACTGCCGCTTACATTGGCCTGCTGGTCGTCGCGGGAATCCATTCGCAGTCCTTAGCACTGCTCTCCGAGGCCGGTCACAACTTTACAGACTTCGTAGCCCTGCTCTTGTCGCTGGTCGCGGTTTATTTTCATTCCCGCCCGCCGAATGAAACACACACTTACGGCTACCATCGAGCCGGAGTTCTGGCCGCACTGGTAAATGCGGGAGCGCTGGTCGGCGTCTCATTTCTGATTTTCTACGAGGGCGTGCGCCGAATTCTGCACCCGCGCGATGTCCACGCCGGCACGGTCATGTGGGTTGCTGCTACCGGCGTTGTCATGAACGCCGCCATCGCTTTTATGCTGTATCGCGCGCACCGCGACGTGAACATCCGCAGCGCGCTGCTGCATGAAATCGGCGACACGGTTTCTACTGCCGCGGTGATTATTGGCGGATGGGCAATTCTGGTTACGGGACAAGACTGGATCGACTCTGCTCTCTCTTTCGGAATCGGAGCGCTGATTCTGTGGTCCAGCTTCGGCATCATGCGCGAGACACTCAATATCCTGCTCGAAGGCACGCCGCGCGGCATGAAGCTGGCGCTGGTTGAGTCTGCAATCCGCGAGATCGA
>DATBIE010000246.1:0-18861 GCA_036557105.1 Terriglobales bacterium | reverse complement strand
TGCGGCTCTAGCTGCGACCAGAACCAGCGCAGATATGCGACGCTCGATCCGGGAAAATCAACCGTGCCCGCCGGCGCGTCCGCAATCGGCGCCTCCGGCCCGACCTCCGACCACTTAGTTCCTTGGTTCAGGGCCTGTCCGGAAAAGCGGTTGAATGTTTCGATGCCCATTCCGGGGTTTACCAGGATGTCGTCGATTTCGGTCGGACGGATAACGGTGGTCTGCCCCGTCTGTGCGAAAGCCAGTGAACAAAACAGAATCAGGATCGTTAGTATGCGCATGGTCATGGGCAAGGAATTATATTCTGAGCCTAGCTTGGGAAGGAGTGCTCAGCTCAACTGTGAGACCGCGATGAATTTGTCAGGCCTCTTCAACGTGACGCATTTTCAGTTAGCGGAATCGGTCAACATGGTCAGTGACTCAACTTTATCCAGTCCGCAGTGAACTATTCAAACCATCTAGTCCGGTAACGAGACAACCGACCCCGGTTTCTTCTGCTATAAACTTAAATTCCCATGTGCCTCACGGCTCTCTTCTTCGACGTTGGCAATACTCTGCTGTTTCCAAACCGCAAGCTGATGCTCCGCGCACTGCATGAGCGTCAGGTGTTTCCTTCCGAAGAACTACTCGGGGAAATCGAGCGTCGCACCAAGCACGAATTTGACTCTCTCGTGGAACGAAATGCTTCCATCGATCACGGTTTCTGGAACATCTACTATTCGCGTCTGCTCGCGGAACTTGGCCTCATGGACGAACTTATCTGCGCCGATCTCGTAGCCTGTACCCGCATCTCAGCCAACTGGTGTGAGATTCGTCAACGAACGCGGGAATCTCTTCAGCACCTGAAAAAGAAATATCGCATCGCTGTTATCTCTAATGCCGATGGCAAGATCGCCGATGTTCTCGCCCGCTGCGGAATCGCCGATCTGTTCGAAACGATCACAGATTCTGGCCTTGTCGGCCACGAAAAGCCGCATCCGGCAATTTTCGACGCTGCCCTACGCAGCCTCGGCGTATCGCCAGAGTCCAGTCTCTACGTCGGGGATGTTTATTCGGTGGACTATCTGGGTGCGACCCGCTCTGGAATGCAGTCGGTTCTCTTCGACGTTTGTGGAGCGTATCGCGAGCGCAACCTTCCACGAGTAGAATCGCTCACCGAACTCGAGCAGAGTCTCGCATAATACAATTCGCACTGTGCTTCCCACATTTGAGTCCGACGAAGTCTGGATGCAGGAAGCACTGCGTTCCGCCCGGCGCGCTCTCGAAATCGGAGAAGTTCCTGTGGGTGCTGTCGTGGTTCGCGAGGACGAAATCATCGGGCGGGGATTTAATCGAAATCTCACCGAGTCGGATCCAACAGCGCACGCCGAAGTCGTCGCCCTACGCGAGGCAGGCCGCGCCCTCGGCAATCATCGCCTTGGTGATTGTGATCTCTTTGTCACAATTGAACCATGCGCGATGTGTGCGGGAGCGATTGTTCATGCGCGAATTCGAAGGCTGATCTATGGAGCGGATGATCCCAAAGCGGGAGCCGTGCATTCAATCATGCAGGTCCTGAATCATCCTGCACTGAATCACAAAATGGACGTTCGCGCTGGCGTCCTCGCTGGAAAATGCGCAGAACTCCTCCGGGAATTTTTCCACGCTCGGCGAGTGCCCTAATTGGCTACCGCACGCGATTCGATATCAGCTTCGCTACAACCCCAGCCATGTCCCGTGCCGATTTCTAGTACAACGCGTTCAAAATCACCGGCCTAAAATAACACTTTAACTCTTGCAACAAACCGTACGACTCGCAGTGACCTGTGTGTCTCTGCTGGCTCCTCCCTCGACACGGCACGAATTTCCCCTACTCTGGACCAAGGGTCAGGAGTATGATCTACTCGGTTTTCGTTTCACGAAGAAACCAGCACGAAGAACGGACCACGTCGTCTGTTCGTGCGATGCGGCCGCCCTTCTGATCGCTATACGAGGAGGTCAGGCTATGTATTCAAGGTCAATTTGTCCGCGTTTCATCCTGTCAGTCCTAACATTCGCAATCCTTTGCTGCCTCTTTTCCAGCGCACAGGCAAATCCTAAATATGATCCAAGCACGGAGGCAAAATTCAAGGGGACCATTGAAGATTTGAAGCTGCCGCCGAAAGGGCAGGAGAAACAGATCGAATATCTCATGATCAAAAGCGGGACAGATACGCTAGAAATCTATCTGTGTCCGAAGTCGTTCATGGACGACATGGGCGTGAGCTTCGCCAAGGGCGACGAGATCGCGTTCACCGGATCAAAGGTCAAAGAGGGCCAGGAAGATATGGTGCTGGCGCGTGAGGTGGTGAAGGGCACAGACACGCTGGTGTTGCGCGATGACAAGGGCAATCCAGTCTGGAACTGGAAGCATTGAATTTCTACGACTCGCTTCAGTTGGAATTGCCCAGAATTTCTGGAGGATCAAGATAGCACTGTTTCCAGAACGCCTGTTCCGAGAGCGCGCCAGTCTTCCATAGATCGAGCGGAACACGCGGCGCCGCCACCACGCCGCCGTCCTCCGCATCAAAAATCAGTACCAGTCCTGCCAAAGATTTTTCAGTCAATCGAGTCTTGAAGAGATTTTCAGCGAAGTGCATTTTGTCCTGCGGACTCGTGATTACGCCTGTTCCCGGTGCTTGTTGAATGGAAATAATTTGTACCGTCTTGCCTTTTAAGGGCTCCCAGTCTCCTGGGAAACTTCCTTCCTCTTCTCCGGTCACCGAAAAGAGTTTATTTGCGGTTTCAACACTGGCTGGCGATGAGCCTTGCGGCACGGATGGGGTGGCACTTTCGGCAGCGACATCCGATCCGTCCAGGATTTCCACGCTGGATCGGCGCAGCCATCCACGCGACAGGCCGGAAATTCGTACGTGAATCCACTCCGGGTTCTGGTCCAGGATTTCGAATTCATCTTCCGCACTGGCCAGAAATAATACTTTTGCGTCAGAACTTGGATTTTGCAAAACTGGCGTTTGGTCCGACCTCACAGCAATCAGGTTGGTCGGGTGCGCCTGATTTCTTATTAGTTCCTCGAGCGCCTTCGCCTCATGATCGAGCACCGAATTTTGCGGGGCAGAATTGGTCGTTGGCTTCGCGACTGACGAAAGGCTAGGAAACTGCGGCATAGGGGCTGCCAACTCGGGAGCATTCTCTAGCCTGTGGTTTGGCGTGGCGGGGCCTGCCACCGGTCTGGTATTTGCGGAAGCAGGTGGCTTTTGATCGCCTACTAACCCGAGCGATTGTTGAAGACGATCTAGCAGGTCAGACTCGATTCTTCCGTTCGAGGGCAACACCTCATATCCAGAATGTGGAGGGCTACTGTTCCACGCGGTAATTTTCGCAGTCACGCGGACGAGAGAACCGCCCGAAGTTGCGGGACTCACATGGACCGTGCACTGATAAAAGGGACGTTGGTATTCTTCAAAATCACGTGCGCCGGAAATTACGAAACCATCCAACACCGGCAAAGGACCGGAGGTCCCGCCGGGAAGAGCTTTGAGCGCGACTTGAATTTTTGCAACAGGCACAGGAAGCATGCGCTCAACAGGATTCTGCGCCGAGGAAAAGATAGACAAAAACAAAACTGCAGCAAGTGGTACACGTCGCCTCACGGTAAAGACTCCAATTGGCTGCGATGAATCCATCCATGCTGGCCATCCTCCGTCTCAACTCCATACCAATACGGAGTCGAAATCAGAATGGCAACGTGGGCGCCTCCCTGAAGCGATTGCAGGCTGGACGCGCTTTTGAATGGTGCGGATTTTAGTTGAGTTCCCGGCGTCTTCACGATTCGTTCAACCTCATTGCGCAACTTTGCCACGTGCTGCGCGAGGGACTCGTCTGGGGAACGCATGACCAAAGCATCAAGCTCCTGCTGTTTGCGTTTGCGGTCAAGTTCCTGCGCAGCCAACTCCTGCTGATGTCGCTGCTCTTCTTCCGCAGCCTCTTTCTTCTTGAGTTGCATGGCGGCGATATGGTCCTGTATGTCCTTGAACTCTGCGTTTTCCACCGACCCATTTGAAAGATGCTCGCGAAGGTGCAAGTCGTCGACAAAAACTGCGGTGATTTTCACTATCGCGCTCTTTTCATCCGCGGGCTGGACTATGTACCGTACCGCGAGCGTGCCAGAGTCGTTGGTGTTTTTGAAGTTGCGCGGATCGAGCGCGTTCTTCTTGACCTTATAGAAGACCTTGCCGGGCCCAGTCCATTTGGGAAACAGCGGACTGTTCTCGACGGTTTCCGCGCCTGAAATATATTCGTCTTTGTTGTACTCCTTTGTACCCTGGATGATGCCGTCAGCCACAACATCCTCCACCGCCTGCAGCAATTGCTGCTCGACAACAGGCACTCGCATAGTCAGGCCTGCGCCATAGTCCTGGCCATCGTTCTTCGCCATCAGTGGAAGCGTTATTAGAAGCGACCCGATCAGAACTGAAGGTAACCAAGAATGATTCTTGCGTGAACTTTTGAGCAGCATAAATATGAAGTGATGCCAACTATGCGACACAACGTTAGCAACTCTCATAATCCGATACACCAGGCAAAGTCAAATTGGTGCGTCAAAAAGAAGCTTGTCGCCCGCGTATTTGTTATAGCAATGTTATGACAAAATTTTGACATTTTCTTGACAACTTCAGTAGACACATGCTAAACGTGTTTGCGTTCCAACGTTTGTAGCAGAAGGTTCTCAATTGAAGAGTTGGTCATCCCGAGGAGGGCCCCAATGACTTCTTTCCGCCGGACTGTTGCGGGCGTGCTCCTGTCCGCAACGTTTGTCATTGCTTTCACGAGTACTGCCCACAGCCTACCAGCATTCGCCAGAAAATATGGATTGCGATGCTCGGCCTGCCATGAAGCCTGGCCGATGCTGAATTACTTTGGACAAAAGTTTAAAGACAACGGCTATCAATTGATGAATGATCGAGATTCGCCGGTCTGGCAGAATCCGTCCTATTGGCCCGTGACCTTCCGCATGACGCCATTCTTTCACCGCGAAAGCACAAACAAGATCAGTTTCGATACCGCGGGTGGTTCTTCCCTGAAGAGTCTGTCATCCAGCGGTTTTGACTACGGAGGCCTGGACATCCTGAGCGCAGGGACGCTGGAGAAGAACCTGTCGTTTCAGATCATTCCTGCATCGGATGAAACCGGCGCGTTTCACATCGAAGCGGTAAATGCCAGGTTTGATAACCTCCTCCACTCGCCCTGGTTAAACATCAAGCTTGGAAAATTCGAGCTGGATAACATTGTTTCCGAGAAACGAGGCCTGACGCTCTCGGCAGCCGGCGGCGGATACAACATCTACCATTTCATTCCTGTTGGCGACGCGAACATCTTCGGCCAGATTGGCGACAATCAAGTGGGACTCGAATGGCTGGGCCATTCCGAAAACGATCGCACCCGATTGTCAGCGGCCGTCCTCAGTTCCACAGACGGGAATCCGGATCTTCCCTACGGCAGTAACTCGTATAGCGCATTTTTCGCAGGAAGCCAGGCCTTCAACGTGGGGAAACTGGGGACCGATCGGGTGGGATTTTACGCGATGGTGGGAGAGGCGCCTACAACTTTTCTTACGGATGGCGGCGTACCTCTGCCGAATTCCGGTGTTGGAAACAAAGGGTTCAGCCGCGAGGGCTTCGTGGGGTTGTTCTATTTCAACCGGCTTGACTTCCAAGTTGTGACTCAACACGGGTCGGACAGTCCATGGTTTGGTGCCGGATTTGGAAATCCGATCGATGATCCCACGGCCCCGAACAACACCCCGGGAACCGCGTTGCCAGCGGGTACGCGCAGTCCCACCTGGAACGGCGCATTTGTAGAGACACATTGGGTGCAACATCCGCAACTGATTTTCCTGCAACGCTCGGAATGGGTGAGGATGTCGCAGCAGGCGATTCCAGGGACTCCCTCTAATCTCGGCAATATCGACAACTATGTCTTCGGAGTGCGCTACATGCCGATCATGAACAGCCGGGCGGGTTTTGCCTGGCACAACGAATTTTCCTGGATCAAGGTGTATGGCCTGGCGCCGGACGGCTCCGATTTGACGGGAAACAGCTTCATGTCAGGCTTTGACTTCGACTTCTAAGGAGGAGGAACATGCGTACTGAATTCAAACTGATGGCGTGCGCAGTGGCATTGCTGGTTTTGTCCAGCCTTTCCTCCGCGCAGTCAACGGTATATGAGGAAGACCAAAATCTCGGCATGGAAGCGCACGTTGGCAACCTGACTGGTCATGCTGCAGGCGCAGCGATGAACTACCGCCGCTATTGTGTCGGCTGCCACGGTGTACTTGGCGATGGCGACGGTGAGAACGCAATTTGGCTTGATCCCAAGCCCCGCAACTTCACCCTGGCAACTTTCAAATGCCGCTCCACTCCGAGCGGAACGCTGCCCACCGATGAGGACTTATTCAACACTGTTGGTCGCGGACTGCAGAGCTCGAATATGCCGTCGTGGAATCCACTATCGGATCAGCAAAGGATTGATCTGGTAGCTTATGTGAAGCACTTCTCTGAACGGTGGAAGACGGAAAAGCCAGGAACCCCGATTCCGATTCCCAACGAGCCGGAGGTGACGGCGGACCGGATTAAAGCGGGCCAGGCGTTGTTTAAAAAACTGGAATGCTGGAAATGCCATGGTGTGGAAGGACGCGCCAATGGGCCTTCCGCCGATACGCTAACTGATGACCAGAACCGCCCGATTCGGCCATTCGATTTCCACGATCAGACAAAATTCAAGTGCGGCACAACAGACCGAGACCTGTATCGCATTTTCATGACCGGACTGGATGGCACGCCGATGCCGTCGTTTGTGGACAACGTGAAGCCCGATGAGGCCTGGGACCTCGTGTTCTATTTACGAACCCTGCAGCCCCAACCTTCGAAAGAGAAAGAAATCGCGAAACAACTCGGATTGAAGCCAATCAATCCGAATGCGACAGCACCGGCAGCGCCGGCGCAACAGTAGAAGCAGCAAAGTCGAGATTCCCCCAACATCCATTGAATGCGGGGGCATCTCGTCTCACGAGGAGAAGAAGATCATATGAAATCGAAAAAAAACTTATTCAGAGCATCCATAGTTTCCTCGGCAGTGTTGACTCTTGGACTTGTGGTGATGTTTTCGCAACGAGAAGTGAAGGCGGCTCCGCCGTCTGAAGGCAGCATTACTGGGATGGTCAAGCTCGAAGGCACTCCTCCGCACGAAAAAGGAATCGATATGTCCAAAGAACCGTCGTGCGCGGCCGAGCACAAGGCGAACCCGGTGAGGGTTGAAAGTGTAGTCGTTGGGCCCAACGGAGGGCTTGAGAACGTAGTGGTCTATATCTCTCAGGGGTGGAGCGGTCCCGCACAGGCGAGCACCGCTACTCCGGTTTTCGATCAAAAGGGATGCCAATACATTCCACATGTGTTGGCGATGGACGTCGGTCAGCAGTTTAAGGTGGTGAACAGTGACCAGACTTCGCACAATATCCATCCCATGCCCACCCCAGGCGGGCAAAATCATCAATGGAACAAGTCGCAACCACCGGGAGCGCCTCCGATCGTTTCCAACTGGAACGCGGAAGAGGTCGCGATCCATGTTAAGTGCAACATACACCCATGGATGAGCGGTTACATGGCGGTCGTTAAGGGCCCGTACGGTGTCAGCGATGACAAGGGTGCTTTCAAAATTGACAACGTTCCGCCAGGGGCTTATACGTTGACGGCTTGGCAGGAGGAGTACGGCACACAGACCCAGAAGCTGACAGTGGCGGCAGGGAAACCCGCAACTGCGAACTTCACCTTTAAGGCAAAGTAATAGCTGGTCTAAGAGCGCGCGAAAATGGCGCTCCGAAGCAGCAGCCTAAGACGAGGCGCAATGGCAAAGCTCTTTGCAGTGACCATCGTCATTATCGCTATACTTTCCGCGATCCCCATCGTGAGACACACATGGTGGACGGCGCCGGACATCTCGACTCACGGCGCGCCAATTGACGAGCAGATGTCAGAAACCATGGCCGAAGCCGGAATTCTTTTCCTGGCCTCGCAAATACTCCTTGCGGTTTTCATCTGGAAGTTTTCGCGTCCGCGCGCTGGGGAACCGATCAAGAATTTCCCCGGTGGCGCCATGGGACTCGTGATTGCCGCTTTCCTGCTGGTTGGGACAGAGGTGTTGGCACTCGGCGCATTCGGAGCAAAAGCTTGGGCAAACATTTATTTCAAGCCACCGGACGCAAATGCGATGCCGGTACAGGTCCAGGCGGGGCAGTTCGCCTTTTACTTCCGTTATCCCGGGCCCGATGGCAAGTTTGGACCACTTCATCCTGAGATGATCAGCGAAGCCAACCAGAATCTCTTTGGCTTGGATCTCGATCACGATCAGGATTCGAAAGACGACATTGTTACGGCTGAAATGGCAATTCCGGTGAATCGAGCGATCCATCTGCTGATGCATTCAAAAGACGTTGGACATGCGTTCTTCGTTCCTGAATTGCGGGTCCATCAGGACTTCGTGCCGGGTTTGGATCTTTCAATGCACTTCACCGCGACCAAGGTCGGAAAGTACGAAATTGTCTGTACTCAATTGTGCGGCCTCGGGCACTACAACATGAAGGCATATCTGTATGTAATGACCCAGACTGACTTCGACGACTGGATGAAAAAGGAAGCAGCCCTTCAATAGCAAACCGGCTCAAGGCTGTCCGCCGGACGGAGACCATCCACCCTGAGGAAACAATATGCATGATGTTTCAGCTCACGCCCATCTAGCACATCACGCCCCGCCTACAAGTTTCGTTCGGAAATATATTTTTAGCCTCGATCACAAAGTAATCGGGAAGCAGTACTACGGGCTGGCATTTGTTGCTGTGCTGCTGGGCATGGTGCTTTCCTGGCTTATGCGTCTGCATTTGGCATGGGGAGCGCTGAAGATTCCCGGGTTGCATTTGCTCTCCAGTAATGGTGCGCCGGGCGATCTGATGACGCCTGAGTATTACCTGCAGCTCATGACGATGCACGGCACGATCATGGTCTTCTTTGTCCTCACCACAGCGCCGTTTGCAGCTTTCGGAAATTATTTTTTGCCGATCCAGGTTGGGGCGGAAGATATGCCCTTTCCGCGCTTCAACATGATGTCGTTCTGGATCACGTTCGCAGGGTTCATCGTTCTAGTCTCATCGTTCTTCGTCTCTGATGGGCCCACTCTAGGGGGCTGGACGCAGTACGCGCCCCTCAGTTCGGTTGGCCCGGCAAGCGGACCAGGGCAAGGAACTGGGGTAATCCTGTGGGCGGCATCGATCGCGCTGTTTTGTGTGGGGCAGCTACTCGGCTCCCTGAATTTCATCACCACCACACTTGATATGCGCACGAGAGGCATGAGCCTCTGGCGCTTACCGCTAAGTGTATGGGCTTGGTTCATAACCTCGATTATGGGACTGACAGCCTTCGCTGTGTTGATGCCTGCGTGCATTCTGCTCATTCTCGATCACGTAGCGGGTACCAGTTTCTTTGTGCCGTCAAACCTGGTCTTGAATGATCAGTTGCAGCCGCACTCCGGTGGTTCGACTTTACTTTGGCAACATTTGTTTTGGTTCTTCGGACATCCGGAGGTTTATATCGCCATCGTGCCCGGAATGGGAATTGTTTCGCATGTGCTGATCCCAAACATGCGCAGGCCGATGCTTAGCCATCGAGTGCTGGTCTATTCCATGGTCGCACTGGCGATCCTGAGCTACATGGTTTATGGCCATCACATGTTCGTTAGCGGAATGAACCCGGTTTCATCGATCGTATTCTCGTTCCCCACACTGATCATTACCATCCCCGCCACAATCATAGTTTTGATCTGGCTTGGGAGCCTGTACGGTTCCCGATTGCGAATCAATTCGGCTTCTCTTTTCGCCCTGGGATTCATCTCGATGTTCATCAGTGGCGGAGTGAGCGGTTTTTTCCTGGCGCAGCCTTCCCTCGACATCATGCTCCACGCGACTTACTTCGTAGTCGGGCACTTCCATATGGTGATGGCTGTGGCGGCGATGTTCGGCATCTTTGCCGGGACATATTTCTGGTTCCCAAAAATGTTCGGGCGCATGATGAGCGAGCGCCTCGGCAAACTGCACTTCTGGCTGACTTTCGTGGGCACCTACGCGATCTTCATGCCATTCCACTATCTTGGATTGGCAGGCAATATCCGCCGGTATCAGTCCTTCACTGATTACATGCAGCCGTTTGTTCCGGTGCACCGCTTCATCACCGTCGCAGCACTATGCACGGGTGCGGCGCAACTTATTTTTGTTTATAACCTGATTCATAGCCGGTTCTGGGGAAAACCTGCACCAGACAATCCATGGGAGGCGACTTCGCTGGAATGGAGCACTCCGTCTTCCCCGCCGCCGTTCGATAATTTCGGCGGCAAGCTCCCGGTCGTCTACCACGATCCATATCAATACGGCGTTGAGGGGTCGACTGGCGACTACGTAATGCAAGCCTCGCCCGAGCAGATTCAAACCGTGCGAGACGAGGACTGACGAGAAACGAAGTAGGTTATTTATATGGCATCAACGGTTCACGAACCAGGCGTTCAGGAGATCGGAGGTTCGCCTCATCCAGTACAGGGATCAGACGTTGGCGGATGGCCACCTGCAGGCCCCGTGAATGGCGACCGGCGAACAGCTCAAGAGTACGCCCCTCCACCTGCATCAACGGGCATATGGGTTGCGCTGGCGGCAATCAGCATGAGCTTTGCAGCGCTCACCAGTGCGCTTGTAGTCCGCAAAGGCGGAGCTTCGGATTGGCAGCATTTTCAGCTTCCGTCAATCCTTTACCTCAATACCGCTCTGTTGATCGCCAGCAGCTTCACGCTGGAGGTTGGCCGACGGCGCATCTCCGCGTTCATGAGCATGAAGGGCGCGGTACAAAATCCGGCGCGATGGCTATACATCACATTGTCGCTCGGAGCGCTCTTCGTGATTGGACAATACATCGCGTGGCGACAGTTGGCTTCTCAAGGCCTATATTTGGCAAGCAATCCCAGCAGCTCTTTTTTCTACGTCTTCACTGCCGCGCATGGCCTGCACGTTATTGGAGGCTTGGCCGGACTTGTTCGCGTGATTCGCAAGCTGAAAGGAATGGTTCTTCGGCGGAGTACGCTCGATGCAACTTCGCGATACTGGCATTTCATGGACGTTCTCTGGATTTACCTTCTTCTAGTGCTATGGATGAAACTCTAGGAAGTTCGACAGGAGGTTCTGTGGGCCAAGCCGACTTGATCATGGAAGCGCATGCGCCGGGTCTGACGACGGGCATTCCTCCTTTTTCAGTTTCCGCGAAGAAGATGGCGATATGGCTGTTCATCATTGCAGACGCGGCCACCTTCGCGGCGTGTCTTGTCGCTTATGGCTTTTTGCGAAACGGCGCCGCCTATTGGCCCAGGCCGTTTCACAGCATCACGAATGTCGCGATCATGACGTTTATTCTGCTCACCAGCAGCTTGACCATGCTGCTCGGGGTTCGGGCGGCGAAAGTAGGCGCAAGATCAGCCGCATTCGGCTGGACGTTGTTGACCGCGCTGGGGGGCATTGTTTTCGCGCTATTGCACATCCGCGAGTGGCTGGGTTTGATTAGCGAAGGCATGAGCATGTTTCACAATCAGTGGGGTAACCCGCTGTTCGGGGCCTCGTTCTTCAGCATCACGGGATTGCACCTGCTCCATGTGACTGCCGGCGTAGTCGCTCTGCTTGTGGTAGGAATCCGTTACACGCGCGGCCGCTACAACGCCGACGACTTGGAGGTCACGGGTTTGTACTGGCACTTCGTTGACCTCGTCTGGATGTTCGTGGTGCCATTTGTTTATCTTTTGAATCTGTCTCAATAAAATTGCAACGGAGTAAAATCATGGTTGATGCACCTGATGTGCAGAAGCACGAACCGCCGGCAAGATACACCGATCCGATTCGGCGATACCTGATAATCTATTTCTGCATTCTGGTGCTCGCGGCGCTGCAGTTCTTTATTGCTTATGCGCACATCGGCGCAACTGCAAAATTTGAGCGAATGCTGTTGATCGCCATTGCAGAGGCTGGTCTGGCACTGATGTTTTTTATGCACCTGTGGGCCGAAAGGCGTGGCTTTCTGGTTTTTGTTATTGTGTTTACCGGATTCGTGTTGATCGCAATGCAATACGGGTGGACCGATAGTTATCGAATGGAACTTGGCGCTCCCTACTCACAGCCGAAACAGGGAGTGTTGCACCAGTGAACTGGGGGAAACGTGGAAACCAACCGCCGGTTCTGATCCTGGGGCTTTTGCTGCTAGGATTTCTTTTCGCTTCATCACCAGCATTTTCTCAGAGTTGTGCTCTGTGCTATACGCAAGCGGCTTCCGCGGGAGCGCGAATGATTGCGGCCTTACGCAGCGGAATTTTAATACTCGTTCTGCCCCCGACATTAGGATCGATTGGCATGGTCTTTATCGTGCATCGCAAGCGGAACCAGTGCAGGCGGAATGAGGAGGTTGAATCTGGCCAAGAGTGGTAACATCACCATCCCTACGAACGCTGAACGGACAACTGGGGGAATCTTTAGGGCGAAGGCACGCGACTATTACACGCTGACCAAGCCCGAAGTGAACCTGTTGATCCTGATGACGACATCGGCGGGGTACTACCTCGGCAATCGCGGCCCGTTCAGTTTGTTTGAATTGCTGAACACGCTAATCGGAACCCTGCTTGTTGCTAGCGGGACCGCAACTCTTAATCAGTGGATGGAACGGGTGTGGGATGGCCGGATGCGGCGCACAGCAAAGCGCCCATTGCCTTCCGGGCGCGTCAGTTCAAGGGAAGCATTTTTGTTTGGCGCGGGCTTGAGCGTTGCCGGAGGGCTGTATCTGGCGCTGCTGGTGAACGGTCTTTCTTCCCTGCTCGCACTTTCCACATTGTTAAGCTACTTGCTGATCTACACTCCGTTGAAGCGTCACACGCCTTTATGCACGCTTCTTGGAGCCTTCCCTGGCGCAATGCCGACCTTGATCGGGTGGGCGGGCGCCTCCGATACGGTGAACCTGCAAGCAATGTTTCTTTTTGCGGTTCTCTTTTTATGGCAGTTCCCGCATTTCCTGGCAATCGCCCTAATGTACCGCGACGATTACGAACGCGCCGGGTACCGCATGTTGCCCCGCTTTGACTTGGATTCCCGGTTTACGCGTGCCGAGATTGTTGCCTTTACAATCGCGCTGGTCGTCTTGACTCTGGTTCCAATGCTTTCACACGGAGGACTGCTATATCTCGGAGCAATGGCGCTGGCGGGCGGATTCTTCCTCTATCATTCCCTGAAACTGGCGGCTTCGAGCTCAAAAGTACTCGCGAGCCGGCTGCTTCATGCCTCCGTCATTTACCTTCCAGTAGCGTTAGGGATCTTGGCAATAGGCAAGTGATAAAAGGCTTCTTGCGCTGCAATCAACTTCGACCTATAGCGCCGCTGACATCCCATGCGTCGGGTAGCGCAAGCCGAGCATGACCACCTGGCGTGTCATCCTGTCATAGGTATCAGCAAATGTACACGGGGTGCGAGCGACGCCTGGTAACAGAATTGCCACGTAAAGCCTGGGCACCGCTTGCAGGGCATAGAGACGCAAGCGCAAGGCATTATCGAGCAGCCGTTCGGCGGCAGTCACGATTTCAGGGTCGGCACTAAGACGGGCGGCCTCGCCTAAGCGGATAAGAATCGCGGCATTCTGTGCGGCGCAACGAACGTATTCCACAGCAGCCAACATACGTTGCCGGTGGATGGTCCTGAACTCACTGAGTGGCAAATTCTCTCGCAGGAACTGTTCCTCGCTCTCTGCCATCAGGTTGCGAAAGGCGCGAACATCGACCGGGCGTAATTGGGCGGCAAGTTCATCGAGGTTTCCGCCACTTGTGGCGTGGCTCTTAGCGAGATAAATGATCGAGAACAGCGCCAGAACACCGACAATGGCAAAAATAATGGCAATCGTCATTGCTGGACCATCTTTTGTAGTTCCTGACTCAAGTCGCTCATATTATAGGTCGCCCTGTAGTCCTATTCCAGTGTACTTTTGTCGACATTGCGGCGGGACAGTAAGTTGGCCACGTCGGAGGACAAAGTGATATGCACTTTAGCAATAAGAAAAATAGTCTCTAGGAAGCAGGACCCAGAAACCATGGATCAGAACATTAAGCGGCAACGAAATCAAGCCCAGGAAGGGACGCCGAGAACCTTCTTTAAAATTAACGAGGTAGAGCCTGACTTTACAGCTATTGGATCATTCTTTGGAGGTCCGATCCCCAGGATTCCAAGTGCGATTGGTGCATCTTGTCGATCGAGCAACTGGTATGGGGTTCCGCCCGGAGAAGATAGGCGAGCCAGATAAGAACACAAATGTGGTAGGCAGCCATCTCAAAGAACTCAATAATAGTCGCGCGAGTCGACGACAGTTCAGGGCGAAGCACTGCGGAAATGAGCGACACCCCCTCGAATACTCCGAATCCAAGTATCAGCCCGAAAGCCCAGTCACGCCACAAAACACCGACGATTCGCATGAATAACGAGTAAGCTAACAATAACCCAACCATGACTATGCTGGATGATAGATCTAAGATGCGAAAAAGATAAGCCGCATTGGAGACCCCCAATCTTGGAAACGTTGCCGATACGGTTACAGCACAGAAGAAAAACATGCCAAAGAAGAACGCGTACCACGAACGTAGTGATTGCTTGAGTTTGGGACGGACTGCGACAAGTTCCCCACTTAGTTGATAAATCAGTCCAAACTTCACCACGTCACTTATGCTTGATCCGACGATTAAAATCCAGTGGTAGTAGTCGATGGACAGTCGAATCCAGTTCACGATAAACAATACTGTGAACAGCAGGATTTCAAAGATTAAGTAGACGGTGAATAGCCAAAGGCGACTGTTCAGGCCTCGCCGAAATACAAGAAACAGAACCACTGCCAGAAGTAGATGTGGAGCGACCCACAAGTAAGATTGCAGAGCAAACATACGAGTATCAGGTTACTACCGCTGAAAAGCATTTCACAAGACTGATATAAAATAAGAACGCCTGCGACGTTTTGGTAAACAAGGAAAACATAAGACGGACATCATTGATTGCTCACCAGTTTTTCTAATTCCTTGCTCCAAATTTCGAGTTCGGACTTCGCCAATCCAGTCCCGGAATTCGGGAAAGGCCGCTCAGGTAGAAACAGATAAATCACCCAAATAATGACGCAAATGTTCAGACCAGCCATCTGTGTGATGTCCACCGCGACCAAAGCTTCGACGCCAAGTTCCGCTCTCAAAGCGGCTGCAATGAGACCTATAGCGGCATAAATTCCGAAACCTACCGCGATTCCTGTTATCCAGCCTCGCCAAGATACCTTCAGAACATGACTCAGGAAAAGTAAGTTTAAAAGAGTGCCGGTCAGAATCAAATTGGAAACAAAATCGACCCGTTCGAGAATGTTCATGATGTGACGCACACTCACATCCGCAAAGCTACCTGACCCCAGAGCCGACAGGAGCACCAACGCTGCGAGACTCCACCGAAGGGTAGATCGAAAAAAACTCCCTATCGATAAGTGAGAGAAAATCAGTCGTTCCGCTAATTCGTAGATAACGGCAAGCGCCAAGAGTGTGCTGATAGCCTCTCCAACCGCAAGTACCAGATGGTAGGGGTACCTGGGAAATGGACTTTGAAGAGAAATTAAAAAAAGCGCTAGAAAGTGAGTGAATTCGACGAGAAGGTAGGCTGTGAAAAACGGCAGCTCAGTCTGGCGGCGGCGAAGGAAAATCGCGACCAAACACGGAATTAACAGCACGTGCGCTGAAACCCACAGCAGTCGCGTTAGGAAAAACATGGGCTACCGGGAATGTTATTCTCGTCGTCGATAGCCCGCAAATCATTTTTCGGCTACTTGCATGCATCTTTGGTGGGACACCAAGGGCTACCGCCTGCGACGGCTTGCGGCGGAATGGTTACGGTCAACGCGAGGACAGCGGCGGCCAACAATAGTAATGTTTTCTTCACGGTGAGATCTCCTGATTGAAGTGAGACTTGCACCGTGATAATGTGCCCAGTAGAGCCGATTGGATTAAGTGGCCTGAATTTTTAACGTTTACGAAACGGCGAACAGGAACTCAAAACGGGAATGACGCTTAAGTCAGCGCTTGACGATTTATCGCAGACGACGCTCGAGGCCATTTCGGGGTGCCTGAGGAGGCTGGAATACCTGAGCGGATTGCGCCGACGGCGAGGCGAATACTGGCACTGGGGCTTCAGCAAAGTTCACGGTGAAGTGAATGCTAAGAAAGCATTGCATGAGGCCCATCGAGCAGCGGTTTCGGACGTGCTCTCCACACCATTGCGGCTGCTGTTCAATGACGTCCAGGAGAGCAGCGCTGAAGCCGACGTCGATAGAGAGACGTACCTGACCAAATTGATGGGAGACGAAGGAAAACTGCTTCCCAAGAATCCAGGCGCGGGCTCAGCGCGGCATCTCAGTTCAGTGCTGTACGCTCTCTTGGGGCTGGAACGGAATCGGAAACGGATCGCCACTCGCCGAGCTTCATAGCGACTCCAACAACTTGGCCAATTACTTCGGCATCCTGGGGATAATGTAAAACGCGCGGCGATACTGGCGATAGCGGATGCGGCTGCAGGATGATCATTTCCTTGTTGAGGGTGCACCAGCAGCAGATGTGTTCTTCGCGCGTTTCCACAAAGTAGATTGGACGTTCGTATTCAGAGCGCCAGACCCCCTCAATCACACGGCTCTTGGACTCGTCCACTTGAATGAAACTGCCCGGCGGAAGAATCGGGTACATAGTCAAATCTTCGCTGCCAATGTAACCATAAGTAAAATCGGTTTTTGAGAGTTTTTCCAAATAAGCCAGCGGAACCGTACCCCACTCCTCAATCATCCGCCCAAGATTCAGGGTCTTGCGTGGGTCAAAGCTGGGATCCATGCGAACTGGGATCAGGGCAGCGGTAGTGGGACCCAGAGCGTTAAAAAGATGAGACTTTGTTGGAATGGAGGCCTCGAGATCCGCAACACTCAAATCTATTCCGATACCATACAGATTCAGCAGATCACGCAGAGTACTCCGATAAATAACGGCGAGAGAGTATAAGCGATAAATACTTGGCGTAACGCCTTTGCTCTCAACATCGGAGAGGCGGCTGATTGGGATGAAGTAATCCTCGTTGCCGCGGTTGCGGGCAAGGATCTCGCTTGCAGTTTCAACGTCGCGCATGGTGAGGCCAAGCTTCTCGCGCATAATGCGGAGGGCCAAGCCCGCTGTTGTGGTATGCACACGCTCCTCAGTTCGTGAATCGAGCTTCGAATTGACCGGTGGCTGATCGCAAAATCGCGTAGGGAGGACCGAAATTGTTTCAAAAATCGATCAACAACTTACGTTTGGGTATCATCCGGCCTGTCGCGCCAGCGTACCGGGATGTTCCGAATTTGTAACAGAAGCACAGTTGAATCGCAAGGATAAAGCTAAAGGATTGCCCGTAAAAATATGGTGCAAGTCATTGAAGCTAACCACGATAAAAAGAGAAGGGCAGCAAAGCAGGGGGGATTCAGAAAAGCGGCCCGTCAATGACGAACAAACAACCCAGCAAGTGAATACCCCAATCCTAGCGCGAAAACCGCGGCAATCGCCGAAACCGCACCCATGTGCTGGCCTACACGTTTTTTGATATCAAAGTCTTCTTTCATTCGTGAGCGTAGCTCCGCCACAGTCCTATGCAAGCGGCGGCGCTGGTCAGCCGCCTTCAATTCGAGATCATAGCTAGGCAGCTCGCCCATATTTTGTCCTCGCTTCGGATTCAATCCAGTTTTTATCGGCTTTCAGAACTTCAACCGTCCGTTTAGGAAACATCGCCTTGGAACGGAATTCATTGTAAGCAAAAAATCCGGCGATCCCAGCCAGTACTGCCCAAAGCACGGCAACGATGATCAAACCGAAAAACCAGGCGTACGGATTTCCACTAAATGCTGATGCAACCAAAGTGACGATCGCAGCAGAAAAGAGGAGAAAGGAGGTTCCAATCAGGACCAACGCGAGCCCACCCAGGGGCAATGCCACGCGAACACCCGCCAGGGTTTCATGAAGTTCCGACTTCAGCATCTGCAGGCGAGTGTTAATAAAGTCCTTCAACTCCTCGCGTACGTCGGAAACGATAGAGCTGAGAGACCGCGGATTGCCCGAGTTCTCCTCATTCATGACTGTTTGACCTCCATATACGCAGAGTCACCCCGACGACGAAAGCCGCGCCACCAATGGCTGCAATGAAATGCAGCGGTCGTTCGTTCGCGAACCGAGCGATCTTCTTCCGCAATTGATCAGTAGAATCAGCCAACTTCCGTTTGGCGCTCTCAACCGAGCGCATTGCCCCACCAATACCGGCTTCCAATTTTTCCTTGGCGCTCTCGGATTTGGTTCCGCGCAGTTCTCCTTGCTTATTGTTCGAAAAGAACACTTCTTCCTCAGTTTGTGGCTGCGCAACTACTCTGCTTGGATAGTCGTCCACTGGAAGTACGGGGCTCCGCTGCGCCATAGATTTCCTTTCCAGCACGATATCTCTAGTCCGCCTTGTTGGATGATGACACGGCTAAAAGCGTATATATGGCGCGACATCCAAACAGAGTGCACCTTGACGGGCGATTGCGGCTGAGGAACTCAGTAGGGCAGTATCTCACTCAATCTGCCGCCTTTGAAACCTCGTTGCCTGCGTAGACCAATGGCGTATTCACAAGGTGCTCGCTCAGAAACCAGGATTGCAGCTCATTAACACGGAGCACATCGCTTACGACCATATCGTTGGTTCCCTGATCA
>DATBIE010000245.1:0-23437 GCA_036557105.1 Terriglobales bacterium | reverse complement strand
TGATGTTGACTTTGATCCCGCGGCTCTCAAGCAGGCATCCGATCGAAGCCGCTGCCAGTCCCTTGCCGAGTGAAGACACTACACCCCCGGTTACAAAGATGTACTTTGCCGACATCGTTGCCTCGCTCTGAATTGTGTTGGGAAATTGTGCAGGCTGGCGTGCACGATCAATTATGACAGAAAGTTATGCGAGGGGAAACCAGATTCTTTCCTGGTCTCGAATAGCCGCGAAGACAGCAGTAAACTATGCAGAAGCAATGTTTCGGTCGAACTCCATTTTGTGTACGGCGTTTCTGCTTGTATTGATCGCGATGTCAGTTGTCTCCCTAGCCCAGAACGCCACCAAGCGCCTCATCCTTAAGGACGGTTCTTACCAGATTGTTACCAAATACGAAATCAATGGCGACCGGGTGCACTACTACAGCGCGGAACGCGGTGAGTGGGAGGACGTTCCCGATTCACTGGTGGATTGGAAGGCGACCAACCAGTACGAAAAGGACCGTGCGGCGGGAAAAATGTCTCCCGAAGCGCAAAGATTGGAGAAGGAACTACAGGAACAACAGCAGGAAGATGAGGCAAAGTCACCCCACGTAGCTCCGGGCCTGCGTCTTCCTCCTGAGGGGGGAGTCTTTGCACTCGACACCTATCTCGGCGAACCACAACTGCTGCCGCTTGACCAAACCGGAGGAGAAATCAATCGTCACACCGGGCACAACGTATTGCGCAGTGTGATGAACCCGGTTTCCGGTAAGAAGCACACTGTCGAAATTCCCGGTCCGCGCTCGAAACTGCAAGTTCATGCGTCATTGCCCTCGATTTACATCGATATCGATGCTGAAAGCGACGATGACGACAACGCGAAAGAAGCGACGGCCGAACTTCCCTGGGACCGATTTCACATTGTGCGTGTTGAACCCAAGGGAGACAAGCGGATCGTAGGTGAAATCAAGGTTGGGGTAACGGGGAAGTCCACTCAAGAACAGGACGCGGTGCCCGCCAGCGCCGAGCAACTTGGTCAGGGATGGATCAAGTTGACGCCTAAACAGCCACTCGAGGCTGGGGAGTATGCCGTGGTGGAAATGCTGGGTAAGCAGGGGATGAACAGTTACGTTTGGGACTTCGGCGTGCACCCGGATGCACCTGCGAATCTGAGCGTAATCCGGGCCAATCCATCTGAAGTGAAGCAGTCGTCGCAGCCAGACCGACTGGAACCACTGAAAAAACGCGAATAGCAAGTTCGCGGTCAACGGCATTTAGTCTTCATGTAACTCGATAAAGAGCGGCGGCAGGACCGGCAGGGGAGGATGGTCATGGTCACGCCAGAAGACGCTGTAGCACTCGGTGTGGTGCGTACCATCCCAAAAGCTCCCATCTTGAAAGGTAATTGTCTGCGGATACAAGACCCATCCGGCAATATCGTCCGCACCGCGCGGATAACCCGGTAATTCGAATGTCTGTTCCTGTCCCGGCGCCAGTGGTTTGTTCAGGGCCCAATAATTCTCAAACGGGCGGCGGCGATAAATCGAACTTAGCAGGTGATCATAGGTAACCACGATTTTCTGAATCGGTTTTGAACCGGTGTTCTTAATGGTGACTTGGAATTTTCCCGGCGTGTGCCAGAAGTTCGCAGAGACAAACTGTATCGGACTTGTGCACGGCGTTTGTGGCCCATAAATCGTGTAGTTGGCCATCATGCCAGATTCCATGTGATCGGCGACGTGACAGTGAAACAACCATGTACCGGGGTTATCCGCGACCATGTCCGCTACAGCCATGCTCCCGGGCAAAAGCTCAATCACGTCAGTGTGGCGATTGCGGTAGTTGACCACTTTGCCGTGCCAGTGAGGCGTGTGGAGATCGCGTTCGTTGCCCATTCCCAGCAGGTACCAGCGGACGCGCTCGCCCTGCTTCATGAGCAGGCCTGGAAGATTGCCGAAGATATACCCGTTAATCGTGTGAAACAGGCCGGCATTCTGGCCGCCCATTTCATCGAAGACCATGAATAAAGCGACGAATTCGCGGTCGACGTCCTTGGGAGATCCGTCCGGTTTTGCTTTTCCCTTGGCTGTGATGACGATCGGGCCAAGCAGCCCGGCATTGGTCTCGATCGGTTCGTCGGTAGCGCCGTGATACCACCACACGATCGAACTCGGGTCCTCTTTACCTGGGCCGCTATCTTTGTCGACCAGCCAGTGATAGGTAAAACGCCCGCCGGGGGCAACGTGACCGCCAACTCCGCCGGGCAAGTAATATGCGCCTTCATTGGCCTTGTCGTAGCGCAAGCCGTGTGTGTGAATGCTGTGGGGCGACACGCGACTGCGATTGAGGAAATCGACAACGATGGTATCGCCGACTTCCGCGCGAATTATCGGGCCTAAAATGCCCAGCCACTCGGGTTGCGGTTTCTTGACGGAGAAGGTCGCGTCTGTGTACTCGATATAGCGGGTCTTTGGCCACTTGGTCTTCACGACCCAGGGATCCGGAATCGGGCCACCATGAATCAAGTCGACGCCGCTGGGAGCGTAATTCCAGGTCACATCTTCGGCGGCAATGTAGTAATGGCGAGTAGCCGCCAGGGAAGCTTGCACAAAAAGAAGTGCAAAGCAAAAAAGAAACGCGATGCGGTGTGTCACGTTATATCGATCATAACGTAATCAGGTCAGGACGATGGCGGTAGGCGTATCATGAACGTTAGAAGGTTCAGGAATGGAGAATAGAGCTCCACATCGGGGAATCACGATGCATCAACTGCCGGTGGCTGGCAATTTCCCCGGTTTTTTATTTGCCGTAGGCAGTGCGCTGATTTTTCTGATTGCAATTCCGGCGTTGTGGTTCGTGATTGCTGGAGCAGCCGCGGTTGGACTGGCGATGGCTGGGGTGCTGCAACTAGTTCGGCGTGATCTCAATATCCCCTCAATTCGCAAACGGCGTCATATTTCGTCGCGCCGAGTTCTGATTCGAACTGTTCTCGACTAATGTTCTGACCTCCTCGAGGTCGCTGGCTCTTATCTGATTGCCAGGAACGTCAACTTTTGATCTAAAGTCTCTTATTTCGCAGGAACTCGCTCACCACATTCTTCACGCCCCGTTTCTGGCCATCGACTTCGTAATTCAGTTGGCGCATCTCTGCATCCGAAATTTTGTTGCTGAGAGCATCGAGTGCGGTTTTCAACGCGGGGTGTTTGGCCAGCGTCTGCTCGCGAATCACGGGTACGGCTTCGTACGGCGGGAAATAATGTTTGTCATCTTCGAGCACGGACAAATCCAGTGCTGGAATCAGGCCATCGGTCATGTTGCCTGCGATTAGATCGACTTGATGGTCTTTTAGCGCACGGGTGAGGAGGCCGAGGTCCATGATGCGTGGCG
Organism: Terriglobales bacterium; assembly: GCA_036557105.1. GTDB lineage: Bacteria > Acidobacteriota > Terriglobia > Terriglobales > Acidobacteriaceae > Gp1-AA145. The sequence continues at coordinate 20,071 of DATBIE010000245.1, read as the reverse complement.
GCGCGGCGAAATGCAGGCCGTAAGTTGCTACCAGGCCTTTATAACCATCCGGTCGCTCCATGAACTCATATCCGAAACCGGCGCGCCACTGGGGAGTGTACTGGGCGGCCTGTGAAATGGTTTGCAGATGCAAGCGGCGGGCATCCTCGCCTCGAATCTCTATTGCGAATGTGTCGTTGAAACCGAGCGGAGGGCCGAGCGTGAGGTGAAATCGGCGTTCATACTCCGACTTCACGCGATCGTAAACGGTCTTGCGGTCCGAACTGGGTTGCTCTTTGAGGATTGCGGTGAGTGCGGTGCCAGTGTATTCGGGATAGACGTCGATGCGCCCGGCGAGAATGCCTTGATGCGCGATGTATGTACCACCGAGGTAAAAACGGCGCTCGACAGGAAGATGCGTGTGGTTTTCGATTTGCTCTGCCATCAGTTCGCCGAGAATGATCTGTTCGGTGAAGTTCTTGCAGCCGACGACAATGCGGGGGTGGTGTGAGCAGCTTGTAAGGAGGAACGAGAGAAAGAGAACAACAAAGTCAAAGACCCCGCCCTGTCTCGCCAAAATCCGGCGAGACAAGGACGGGGCACCCGGATTTTGATTAGGAATTGGCATGATCAGGCGCGCTGCGGCGCGAAACGTTTCTCTAACCAGCCAAGCAGAACATCCGCAATCAGCGCCATGATTGCTGCTGGGATGGCGCCGGCAAGGATCACGGAATTGTTCACCATTGCGAGGCCGCGGAAGATTAACTCACCAAGACCACCGGCCCCGATGGCTGCGGCTATTGTCGCGAGGCCGATTGAGATCACGATGGCAACTCGCACTCCGGCGAGAATCACACTAGCCGCGAGAGGCAGTTCAACTTTGAATAGCAGTTGTGAGTCGGTAAGTCCCATGCCACGCGCAGCTTCCACTACCGCCGGGTCTACACCTTTGATTCCCGCGTAAGTATTGCGGATGAGGGGCAAAAGCGCATAGAGCATGAGAGCAAGAATCGCCAGTCTGCCTGCTCGCTCGCCAATCCAGGGCGCGGGCAGTAGAAAACCGAAGAGCGCAAGACTGGGTATGGTCTGGATGATGTTGGCTGTGGCGATGACTGGCTTCCGCCAGGCGGGCCGGCGGGTGATCAATACGCCGAGCGGGAGTCCAATGGCGAGCGCCAATAGAGTTGAGATGCCCACCATCCACAGGTGTTCGAGCGTGAGATCGGCGACTTCCAGCCGGTTCTGCGCGAGAAAATTCCAGAAGTTCATTTGTTACCTCGCACTTGATCGAGTGAGCCGAATGCTTCCACGTACTTCATGACCAATGGTTCGGAAGAACTCAGAAATTCTTGTGGAGTGCTGACTGCAACCAGCCGGCCTTCTTCCAGCAAAGCGATTCTCGTTCCTAGAAACAGTGCTTCGTGAAGATCATGCGTAACGAACAGGACGGTCTTACGCAACCTCTGTTGCAACGCAAGAAATTCACGTTGCAGTTCGGCACGCGTGAGAGGATCGAGCGCACCGAACGGCTCATCCATGAGGAGAATCGGAGGATCCGCGGCCAGCGCACGAGCAACACCGACCCGCTGACGCTGCCCTCCGGAGAGCTGATGAGGATAGCGGGAAGCGATCTCTGGCCCGAGTCCGACCAAATGCAACAGCTCAGAGCTGCGAGCCGCGATCTTCTCTTTGGGCCAGTTTTGAATGGACGGCACGAGGCCGATGTTTCGTTCTACTGTGTAGTGAGGGAACAGCCCGACTTCCTGGATGGCGTATCCGATGTGACGACGCAGTTCGATCGGATTCCACTCACGCAGGTCGCGACCTTCAACGCGGAGTTCGCCAAAGGAAATTTCGGTCAAGCGATTGATGAGCTTCAGCGCGGTGGTTTTCCCGGAGCCACTACGGCCCAGCAGGACGAGAATTTCGCCGCTCTGAACTGCGAGATTTAACTTGCGCAGAATTTCGCGCCCATTTGCGAGTTGGTAGGAAACGTCACGGAACTCGACGATCGCGTCGGGCATAGGTGAAGAGGCAAGTGGTTAACGGCACTGAATCAAGACAATCAGATATCGTACGCTTGCGGCGGCAAGCCAGTGATGCGAATGCCTGAGTGCCCTTTGTGGCGGATGTTGAAGCCAATGAGAAGTGCGGTGATTTGCTCCACGATTCTCGCATTTTCGAGTCTGCCGCCATCGAGAGCCCGGACTCCAGGAATTTTGCGTGCCAGCACCCGCACCCCCTTGGCCGCTTCCTTGTCATCGCTGCAAACGATGACATCACAATCGACAGTGCCCTCATGCTTCAACAGTTCGGCCGAGATACTGTGGAATGCGGCAACAACCGGCACGCCCTCCGGCACAAGCTCTGCCGCCTGTTGCGCCGCGGAACCTTGCCAGACACCGAGCGTGCGCGTAGGACGCCCGCCGATACTTGCGGCCAGAGGAACAGTTGTGTCGACAAGAATCTGCCCAGGTCGGAGCACGGGCTTGAGTTGCTTGAGCATTTCCGCGTGGACTTCGAAAGGTATTGTGAGAACGACAATATCGGCATTGGCGCACGCAGCGGAGTTTTCGGCGCCGGAAATCGGGGGGTCGGACACAGTCGCATCAATTTTTTGGTTGAGTTTCCCAGCTGCTTCAGTTGCGCGCTGCGCATCGCGCGAGCCAATGACTACGGTTTCACCAGCTTGAGCCCAGCGTAGTGCGAGACCTGAGCCTTCCGGCCCGGTCCCTCCGATAATCGCGATGGTCACGCGAACTCCGGCTCAAGCAGCGGCTCGGCGGGAAAGCTCTCAAATGATTCTTTGATTTGAATCCGCGAGTACGTAGTGTTTCTTTCTGCCGGAATGCGGCCGATCTCTCGAATCAGTGAATGAAAATCCTCGGGGCTGGTGTATTGGCCTGCAGTCGCGCCGGCTTCGCGAGAAATATTCTCCTCCATAAGGGTGCCACCATAATCGTTTGCGCCGGCTTGCAGACAAAGCTGCGAAAGGCCACGGTTCAACTTCACCCAGGAAACCTGAACGTTGTTAATGGAACCGGCCAACATCAGACGCGCAAGCGCATGAATCTTGAGGTGTTCGGCGAGAGTGGGTCCGGAGCGTGCAAGTCCCTGATGGAAAAGCAATGTGTTCTGATGAACAAATCCCAGTGGCACAAATTCTGTGAAACCGCCGGTCTCGTTCTGGATTTCGCGAAGCATCAGGAGCTGATTGACCCAGTGCTCCGGTGTCTCGACGTGTCCGTACATGAGCGTCGAGGTAGTGCGAATTCCGCAGGCGTGGGCCGTACGAATCACCTGCTGCCACTGCAGGGTTGACAGTTTGTTGCGAGAAAGGACAAATCGAACATCATCGTCGAGGATTTCGGCGGCGGTACCTGGCAGAGTACCAAGACCGTTGTCGCGGAGCATGGAAAGATAGTCGGGCAGATTCATGCCGGTGAGCTCAACGCCGTAGACAATTTCCATCGGGGAGAAAGCATGGATGTGCATGCCAGGCACAGCGGATTTCACCTCACGAAGAATGTCGCGATAGTAATAAGGCGAAAGCCCACGCGGCAGGCCGCCCTGGATGCAAACTTCGGTCGCGCCCAGTTTCCAGGCCTGAACTGCTTTTTCTGCAACCTGCTCAGGTTGAAGAAAGTAAGTGTCGGACTCTCGTGGGCCCCGGCTAAAGGCGCAGAATTTGCAACCCACAAAACAGATGTTCGTGAAGTTTATATTGCGATTGACGACGTAGGTGACGATGCGTCCGGCAATTTCACTGCGCAGTAGATCAGCCGCTACCAGCAACCCAAGCAAGTCCTCGCCGTCGGCATGAGCAAGCAGCGAGCATTCTTCGCGATCGAGGGTTGAGCCATCCTGAAACTCCACCACGCGCTCGACTGCGTGCCGTGCTTCAGGAGCCATACGCGACGTCGCGTCCGACCAGTCTAGTTGTGGAAAATTTTCGAGTTCTTCGTTACTGCAGGTCCGCATGGGCGCTCTCTTTCTTCTGCCTCAACGGAACAAATCGTTTTTTGCCGGCCGGATCAACTCGCGCGCGGTACCCCGGCCCGCATGAAAAGGAAAACCGCGCACGATACAGACAGGCGTACGATTAAGCTTGCCGCATACGAGACCTGCGGCGCAAGCTATCTCGTCGGCGACGGCCTCGGCTGTTGCGTGCAGCTTGTATCCATGGGCGTCTTTGCGTCCCCGATAGTCGATCAGAGGCTTCATTCCAGCTACTCCAATTGCGACTTCGGTCAGGCCTTCTCGCCAGGGACGGCCAAATGAGTCTGAGATGATAACCGCAACCTCAGCGGCGCAAAGTTTCTTCAAGCGCGAACGCAACTTTGCCGCCGAGGCATCAGGGTCTCGGGGCAACAACACGGCGCTCGCTCCGCCGTCAACATTCGATACGTCCACGCCACTGTTAGCACAAACGAACCCGTGCCGTGTCTGCGTAATTAGTACGCCATTTTTCTTTCGAACCACCCGCCTGCCTTCGGAAAGAGCGAGTTGCACGACACGTGCATCCGTTCCAGAACTCCGCGCCCACGATTTCGCTGCGCGCGAAACTCTAACACGACTGAGAGGCGCAACGTTCCCCTCAGCTTTGGAGACGATTTTGTGCTTTACCACCACAATGTCGCCGGAAGTCAATTTGAGTCTCTGATGCCTGAGCGCAGCCGCAAGTTTTTCCGCGAGATCATCACCGGGGACAATGGCGCCGTCTAGCGCAATCGGAAACAGACGAATCTCGCAGCTGCGCGGCATCACGCTTTCGCCGAAGCCAATCTCTGTTCAGCAGAATGACTGTTCGCTGCAGCCGCAATTTCGCTTGGTCTGCCAAACCCAAGCACCCGCGCCAGGGCCTGCGATGTTGTTGCTCCAGGTGAAAGTGCGAGATGATGCAGATCATCCGCCGTATCAATGTCGAGGGCAATTCCTGGCAATGAGAGCACAACACAGGCTCGTTCAGCGCCGACTGCGGCTGCAAGATGCGGTATGAAGCTGTCATTGCCGAAACGCAAAGGAAATAGGGATGCCGGACGGCGAAGAACAGCGTTGGTTCCTCGCTTGTCGCGGGAGGGCACGAGCACAGACCCAGAGGCCGGCGCGCTGTCGTAGAGAGCGTGGATATCCGCGGACTGAATTAAAGGAATATCGCCAGGAAGCACAACCGTAGTCTCGATGCCGCGTGATTCGCACACGCGAGAGGCCTTTTGGATAGCATCTGTTTCGCTGAGATTCGACTCATCAGGAATGATGCTGAACCTGTAATGTTGGACCAGTTCTGAAGCGAAGGGATCGCTGGTCACCAGCGCAACATCGTCAGCATTCGCGCTGGCGATCACCTGCAATACATCGGTCAACATGGCTTGCGCCAAAGCCGTACGCGCCGACTGGTCCAGCACCGGGGCAAGCCGCTGCTTGGCGCGTGATAAGTCTTTCACCGGAATGAGAATCATTGCGTTTCCGCGACAGATTCGGACAAACGGCTTGAGGCGGCAAGCTCAAGGGCAGTGCGCGCGATCCGAGTCTTGTCTTCTTGGGTGCGCATGAGAATGTTCGTGCAGTGTACCTGAATATCAGGTTCAAGCAATTGCGCGGAGTCGTAGTCTGAATCATTCACGACCAACACATCGAGGAACTCCCGATATGCGCGAGTGATTCCGGCTATCGAAACATCTAAGCCTTGTGCGGCCATCAGATTGGCAGCCGGTCCAGAAACCGCTTCTCTTCCAATAATCGGACTAATTGCAACGACCGTTGCAGAAGTGTTTCGCAACGCTTCGCGAACTCCAGGTATCGCGAGAATTGGACCGATACTCGTGACCGGATTACTGGGAGCGACGAAAACCGCATCCGCCGAGTTGATTCCTTCAGCTACGCCCGGAGCAGGTCGAGCATCGGATGCGCCCATAAAGCGTACCGAATTTACCGCGTCCTGATAGCGGCGCCTGACGAAATATTCTTCAAAGCTGAGGTCGCCGGCTGGAGTATCGACTCTGGTCTCGACACGCACGTCGCTCATGGGCAAAATGCGCGAACGTAGGCCCCGCTGTTGCGCAATGTAGGAGGTCGCCTGCGAAAGGGTCTGCCCTTCGGACATCAATCGTGTCCGCAGGAGATGCGTGGCGAGGTCGCGGTCACCTACGCTGAACCAGGATGGCTCGCCGAGGTTCTTCATCGCCTGAAGGCAATGAAACGTGTCGCCGCCAACACCCCAGCCTCGCTCGCCACTCAACATGTTGGCAAGCACATAAACGATGGAATCGATGTCCGGAGAAACATACAGGCCCCACCATTCATGATCGTCACCGGTGTTCACGATGATGGTGAGTTCTTCTGGCGCGACGACATGGCGAAGGCCGTCGACAAACTTGGCCCCGCCGGTTCCGCCTGTGAGCACCACGATCATGCTGCGCTCCGTGCGTAACATCCTGAATCTGCCGCGTCCATCAGCTTTTGAGATAACAGGCCAGATTTCTTTGCAGATTGATCCATAAATTCCGGGTACACAGGTAGTCGTTGGCGCAAGGTAAATCCTTTGGCACGGGTGCGGCGCTCGAGTTCATCAAGATGCGGCCAGGGGCGCTCGGGGTTGATGAAGTCAGGAGTTAGAGGAGAAATTCCACCCCAGTCGTTGATGCCCGCATCCAGCAGCTCTTCGTAGTCAGGGTCGGAGAGATTCGGCGGTGCCTGGATGTTCACATCCGGCATCAGTAAGCGAGCGACCGCAATTGTTCTGAGCATCTCTCCATGGCTTGGCTCAGGCCAGTTCCGCATCGGAATCTCGGGCTTTACTCGAAAGTTCTGAATGATGACTTCCTGAATGTGTCGATAGCGGCTGTGGAGCTTGCGAATGGCAATCAGCGCGTCGACTCTATCTTCGGGCGACTCGCCAATGCCGATGAGAATTCCTGTCGTGAATGGCACGCCTTGCTTGCCAGCCTCTTCGATAGTGCGCAGGCGCTTCGCGGGAATTTTATCGGGAGCATTGTCATGTGCCGCCCCTGGCGCCAGAAGAGCTTCGTTCGTGGTTTCGAGCATCAGGCCCATACTCGGGGAAACCTTTGAAAGACGAGAGATCCATTCGGCGCTCATCAGCCCAGGATTTGGATGCGGGAGCAACTTGGTTTCACGCAACACCAGTTCGGACATCGCTTCCAAATAGTGCAGAGTCGATCGATAGCCGAGTCGTCGCAAGGTCTCGCGCATTTCGGGGAAGATCAGTTCTGGCTTGTCCCCTAACGAGAACAAAGCTTCGGTGCAGCCAAGCTTCTCACCATTCCGCGCAACGTGCAGGACTTCTTCCGGAGTCATGGTGCGAGCGCCGGGCTGGCTTGGGTCGCGGCGAAACGTGCAATAGCCGCAGTAGTCGCGGCATAAATTTGTCAGGGGAATAAAAACTTTGCGTGAGTAAGTAATCACGGCAGGCTTGAAGCGGTCTCGCAGAGCACGAGCTTTCGTCAAGAGGTCTGGCAATGCCTGATCGGAAATGCGAATCCAGTAGCAAGCTTCTTCTCGCGACAGATGAGCTTGTGCTTCCTGGTACTCCGGGCTTCGCACCGAAGATGAGAACAAACCGGCTTCTTGCAATGGCGTGAACATTGAACTTTCGCCTGGCGCCTATACGTCAGAAGCAGGACAGCCATCGAGCATGATAACGGAAGCGCGCTCCGGCGGAAATGCAGTGTTCATGGTACAAATCTGTTCAGCATGAGCGCTACTCAGGAAGAGTTTCGGCGCGCGATGGGATGCTTCGCTACCGGAGTAACAGTTATCACTGTAGCGAATGATGGCAAGGTCGAGGGAATGACGGCGAACGCGTTCACCTCGGTTTCGCTCGATCCGATGCTGGTGCTGGTTTGCGTTGACCAAAAGGCGAGAACACATGCCCATCTTCATGCCCGCAAACGATTTGGGATCAATGTCCTCGCGGAGCACCAGCGAAAAATTTCTGAGCACTACGCCCAGGTTGATCGCGATCCTGCTCGAGCCGAACCAGAAGCCGGCGCCAGGTTCGACTACACGCAGCACGGAACTCCGGTTTTACACGGCGCGCTGGCGTACCTGGAATGCCGGTTGCAACATACGCAGGAGGCCGGCGACCATACGATTTTCATCGCCGAGGTTGAAGATGTGGTGGTGCGGGAAGGTAAGCCTCTTCTGTACTTCCAATCGCAGTATCACGCCATGGGGTCAGAGCAAAAATAAAATTACTCAGTTCGCAGGCTTTGCAACATTTTTTGATAGGTCGGCTTTAGAGTTGAAAAATCCTTCTCTGGAGAAATAAATATCAGAGAGGCATACGAGCCATTCTGTGCCGGAACAACTACCAGCCAGTCGTGCTCGGGCAGTGGATTGCCGTTCTGCCCAAGCGGTGAGTTGCCGGTCAAATCGACCGAGGCCGCCCGCGCACCGTTTACAGTGAGAGTGCCTGGTTCGCCACTTTGACGCATTCCGCTGTTCGACTGCTGCAAATTCTGAACTACATCCGCGACGACCTGGTCCACGGATGTCGCATTCTGGTCCTGAATGATACCGGCAATCGCGCCGTAGGCGATCGCGTTCTGCGACACACCAGCTTTGGGTGCGATCGTGATCGAGTTCTGGCCGACAGCAGTGCTCCAGTTGGCAGGATAGGAGATGCTTAACCCCTTGGCGTGGATTTCCGTGAAACTCTGGCTCGGCTGCACCTGCTCGAAGGAGACGTTCTGAAGCGGCGGAGAGTTGGCGCCGGCTTCTACGCTCTGCCGCATGTCCGCCGGTACGGAACCCGTTTTAAGGTTCTGGCTTGCCCATCTGCCCTGTTTTGCGCCGTCAGCAATCTCCTGAGCGCTAAACGCGGACACGCTGCTCGCCTGCTTTTTTACTTCTGCGAAAGATCCGCTTCCTGCGTTGTACTGTTTCGACGGCCAGTTCTGGATTTCCTTTGAGATTGCGTCGGAGCGGTTTCCGGGATTGGGGTGATCGCTCAAGAATTGCGGGCCACCATTTCCTTCCTTGGCGAGATTGTCGAAAAAGTGCGCCAATTCCATTGGGTTGTATCCCGCTTTGTACATGATGATTGCGCCGACCGAATCCGCCTGGGCTTCGTCTCCACGTGAGTACTTCAGCAATAGAGTTCCTGCGCCCAACTTGATGCCCATAGCGGCGAGATCGCCCACGGCGCTGCCTCCAAGCACTCCGCCCAAAGCTCCAATAACTTCGGTTATCGTACGTTTGGGAGAATTTGCCTGTTTGGCCGAGTGTTGCATGTACACATGCGACATTTCGTGTGCCATCACGCCGGCAAGCTGCGCTTCATTTTGAGCGGCGTTGATGGTGCCAATGTTTATGAAGATCGGACCGCCGGGCAGGGCGAAGGCGTTCACTTCCTTTTGTTCAATCACATGAAACTGATAAGGCCAGGAAACGTCAGGCGGAATCTGCTGTTTCAGCTTGTCGCCCAATGACTGCACGTACTTCGTGACTGGACTGGAATCGGGCAACACAGGCATTTCCTTGTAAACCTCAGCCATGGTCTTCAAGCCAAGTTTTTCCTGGTCCTGCCGGGACATACCCGCATTTCCGGGATCTGGAAGCTGAGGTGTTGAAGGCGTGACCGCCCAAGCCGCTGCCGCGAACTCAACGATCACTACCAACGCGATGAAATGCCGGGAGAGTTTAGCCACAAGAGCACCTCGCTCTGAGAGCCTTAAGCTCCTACCGCACTACGATGCAGCAGAATAGAATCACGTATATGGGTGATGCGCAACATTTTCAGCCGCCATCGGCGGCGGAGCGCCTATTAAATCGCGCCTTCGGGTTTTTTGTGGGGTTGGGATTCGCACCTTCCTACTGCTACTTGCTTCAAGTTCGAGGACGTAAGACTGGCAAGATCTATTCCACGCCGATCAATTTTCTAGAGATGAATGGTAAAAAATATTTGGTCGCACCGCGAGGTCACACGCAATGGGTCCGCAATGCTGAGGCGGCCGGCGAGATTACCTTGAAACGAGCCAGTGCGACTAAGCGTTTCCGATTGCGACCTCTTTCAGACGCCGAGAAATTGGAAGTACTAAAAGCCTACTTGGACCGATTCCGTAGCGCGGTACAGAAATATTTTTCGATTCCCGCCGGCTCGCCAGTTGAACAATTCGCGTCTATTGCTGCGAATCATCCGGCGTTCGAACTGCTCTCTGACTAGGTTTCCAGAACGCTATCCTCAAGTTTCTGCGTTTTCCACTTTGCCGCCGCGCGCAGAAATTCGATGATGATTGGATGGGGCTTGCCAGGCTTTGACGAGAGTTGCGGCTGGAAGAGAGTGGCGATAAAAAATCTGTTACTGGGGAGCTCGATGGCGCGAATCTCGCCGTCTGTGCCGCGCGCCGCAATTGAAAATCCGGCATCGATAATCGGGCCTTCAATTTCAGGGTTCACTTCGAAATTACAGAAGAATTCTTCGCTGACAACGTCGTCCTTGTAGAACGAATGCAGATATGATCCGGGCCGGATACGAATTTCCGGTACTGCGCCAGAAAGCTTGGGCGCGTTTCCTTTGCGGTCCGGGACCGCACAGACAACCGGGCTGATCACAAGGTGCTTCGATCCCGAGTTGTTCTCGGCGGAATCGGCATCCTTTAATCCGAGGACATTGCGCGCGCATTCGATCAAGGCGTATTGAAAGCCGCCGCAGGTGCCAAGGAACGGCCAATCCCGCCTGCGGGCGAATTCAATACCTCGTAACATGCCATTGAAGCTTTTGTAGGGACTTCCCGGAGCAGCCCACAGTCCATCGAACGTCTCGAGTTTCTTCTCGATTGCAGAACCGAGCAGGGAATCGGTCGCAAGCCACTTCGTTTCGGCCGTGAGTTTTAGTTTTCCGGCGGCGTGCGCAATGGATTCTGCAACGCGAGGAAGTGTGGGCGATTTCGCATCGTAATCGCCAAAAATGCCGATTTCCACGCAGTCGGGCATATTAAGAATCTGATCACCTGCTCAGTTCAGCTGTCGGTTGTCTCCGCGACGGGCGCGCGCAGAATGAGAGCCATGGCCGCGACCATTCTGGAATTTTACAGGCGAGGCGGTGGTCGCCACGCATTTTAAATTCTGAAGTCTGGCTCCTGTAGTGCAACCTGTCTTTGTGACGGCAGGACAATAATAGAAGTATCTGACTGAAGCTGGTCCTTAGATCCGACCGACGCCGACGTATTCAAATCCCATAGCGCGGAGGCGGGCGGAGTCAAGGATGTTCTTGGTATCGACGATGAGAGGGCGGCGGAGGAGGGCTTTGATCTTGTTGAAGTCGAGCGCGCGGAATTCCGGCCAGCCTGTGCCGACGACCAGGGCCTCAGCGCCTTCTGCGGCTGCATAGGCCGAGTCGCAGTAGTGAACGGTGCCGTTCAGTTCGAGCTTGGCGTCGGGCATTGCGACTGGATCATAAGCGCGCACGCGAGCGCCGCGCGAGACCAGACTCTGAGCTAATCTGACCGAAGCTGATCCTGCGACCGAGTTCGTGTTCGGCTTGAAGGCGAGACCGAGGATGCCGACATCTTTGTTCTGTAATGACTGCAGACAAGTAGAAATCTTTTCCGCCATGCCATCGGCCAGCGAGTGATTCACTTCACGCGCTGCGGTCAAAATTTTTAATGAGATTTGGTTCTGTTGAGCAAGGTTTGCCAGAGAGTCCATGTCGGACTGGGCAAACAGACCACCCATCGCAGCACCGGCCTGCAAACAGCGCGGGCCGATCTTTTTATCGAGTCCCAAAGCCAGAGACAAATGCACGGCATCGCCGCGGACGCGTTCGCAAAGCCCGGCAAGCTCATTGATGAACGCAATTTTGGTTGCCACAAAGGCGGTTGCCGCCTCACGCACCAATTCTGCTGTCGCATGATTGGTTACGATTACCGGAACGCCGCGCATCACGAGGGGATGGAAAATGTGCTTTATGGCCGCGACGGCGTCAGCGGAATGCGTGCCGAGAATGATGCGGTCCGGCCAATTGAAATCTTCAACTGCACAGCCAGCCGTAAAGAACATTGGCTGCGAGACGATGATCGCTTTTAATCCGGCATCGTGAAGCCGTTGTTCGAGGACCGCACCCGTTCCGACCGGAACCGGAGTCACGATAGAAAGAATTGGGGCTTTCGAGGTGGATTTCGCAATGCGAAGGACAAGATCGGGGAGGTGCTGCGGCGTATCTTCGGCCAGGAAAACAACGCCAGACTTGCGGGCGAAGGATTCGACATCTGTCGAATAGGCGAGCCGCCCGGAACGGACGCTGCGCTTGATGACTTCGCTCAGGTTTTTTTCATGGAACGGGACTTTACCCTGGGCCATATCGACCATGCGGGAGCTATCGGGATGGCAGCAGGTTACGGGGGTGCCAAAGTCAGCCAAACAGGCCGAGATCACTGTACCCAGATACCCCGCCCCATAGACGCCGATTTGCATTCACCCTCCCGTGGCCAGATACAGTGGGCCCGTCGTATCTTTTGTTTACGTGATTGATTGGCGGAAGTGCAGAGTACAAGAGGGCGATGTACTGCGCGAAAAAGTACAGGTAACAGACAGGTTGGGTACTGGGGAGTCCGACAATACTGGAGTTTGTTGGCGCCGGGGGCTTGGGCTGGTTTAGCGGGCGCGACTGGAAGCTGGCACGAGTCTCTGACCGAGCGGAATTTCCGCCAGATCGACCCACCGGTTCTGGCCTTCCTCGCGGACAAAAGTCAGATCGCGAACTTCTACGCAACGGGATTCCTCAAAGTCGGACCAGCGCGTACGGGCAACACGATAGGCATGTTGGGCCTGGTCTTCAGCTCCCATTTTCACGATGGTTAGATGAGGCATGTAAGGCCATTCTTCCCTGCAGGCGAGGCCGTTTACATTGAGGCGATCGTGCAATTCCCGCATTCGGTATGCCGCATGGGCCACACGAATAAAGACCGTTGGCGTAACCGGGATGAAGGTCTCGACTTCGCCCAGGGAAACTTCAAAAGGCTCCACTTCCTTACAGATTTCGGCAACTTGATCGAGCGCAGCGGCCTCGGTGTCCTGCAGGAAACGGGGCGGAAGCAGGGTAACGTGCGCCGCGAGATGAGGCAGTTCTGGGTGAAGTTCCTGGCGGAGAGATTCGACGAACTCTCCGATGGAACTTTTAACGTACGCTACAACGGCATAACGCTGCGCTGGCGCCATGGAAAAGCGATTATAACTTCATACAATTGGATGCAGGCTCTACGGCAAAGGGATCAGGGCGGAGCCTCAGGCTGATAACCGTTTATGAGCGCCAGCCTTTTTCTGCAAGTGGTCGCGTAAAGCCACGGCAGCGTTGTGCTCGGTATCTCGGGAACTGTAAACGAGCGTCACAGGGCCATGCCGCGCCGCTTGCGAAATTGGTTCGTAGGCTTCCGGATGTTCCTCCAATTCCGCCGAGTAGCGCTTTTGGAATTCCGGCCACTTTCGTGGGTCGTGGCTAAACCATTTTCGCAGTGCCGGACTGGGCGCAACATCCTTAAGCCAGGCATCGAGATGGAGAGCATTTTTCTTCAGTCCACGAGGCCACAGCCGCTCGACCAGAACTCGCTTGCCATCATCGCGAGACGGTGGGTCGTAGGCGCGTTTCAACTTCAGCATAGGTCCTACTTGAATACATTTGTGATGCGGATGAACGGCGCACGGATGCGCACTCGGCTATACTAAACGGTTTGCCATGTTGTTGAAGGCGAGGGATTCTTTTTGAAGATTCTGGTTTGCATCAAGCAAGTTCCTCAAAAGGATGCGCCGCTCAAGCTGAACGAAAGCGGTACCTGGATTCGCGAAGATGTTTCCTATGAAGTGAATGAACCTGACGCTTATGCTCTAGAAGAGGCGTTGCGGCAAAAAGAGAAGCACGGCGGCGAGGTTGTGGCAATTACAGCCGGACCTCCCCGGGCACAGCAGGTATTGCGCGAGGCGCTGGCTAAGGGCGCAGATCGCGCGATCCACCTGGAAGACGCTGCATTTGTCGGGCTGGATGCGTTCAATACGGCGAACGCATTTGCAGCGGCGATCAAGGACGAACAGTTCGATCTGATCTTCACAGGATTGCAATCAGATGATTATGGGTTTGCCCAAACGGGAGTAATTCTGGCCGAACTGCTGGGATGGCCGCACGCCACCATCATCATGCAGATCGAGAAGAGCGACAGCGGAATCAGAGTCAAGCGAGAACTCGAGGCCGGGTATTTTCAGTTCGTAGATATACCTCTACCTGCTGTCCTGACCATCCAGTCAGGAATCAACAAGCTGCGCTATGCAACCTTGATGGGAATCAAGCAGGCCAAGAACAAACCTTTACGAAAGGTGACGATGGCCGAAGTGCAACCGGCGATCAGGCCGAACCTGCAGAAAATCGAGCGGATGTACATTCCGCAAAAGACTAAGAAAACTGAGTACCTCGAAGGAACTCCGGCGGAGATCTCGAAGAAGCTCGTGGACAAGTTGCGTAATGAAATTCGTGTGTTGTAGAGAGGAGAAATAAATGTCAGGGAAGCAAATGCTGCGTATGGAAGAGGTCCAACTTGGCGGTAACGAGACGGCAGGTACCGTCTTAATGACTGTTGGTAAGTTGCTGCTCTGGACTGACCTGATTTTCCTTTCGTTTTTGTATGCCGGCGTTAAGGGGGGCTCATACCTGTATACCTACTGGACGGTCATCCAAGCTCTGGTGGGATTAACGCTGCTTATAGTAGGGCGAGTGAAGCGCGGCCCGGTCACTGAGTGAGTCTTCAACCATCCCGAGAAGAGAATGCCTGAAACAATTCTGGTCATCGCCGAACAGCGCGACGGAAAGCTGAACCGCGTTTCATGGGAGACACTCGCTGCCGGCCAGGCCATTGCAGCGGAAACAGGTTGGACCTTGGCGGCGGCCGTCGTTGGTAACGGAGTAGGCGCTCTGGCGAATGAGATTGCCGGAAAAAAGCTGTCAAGGGTCTATGACATAGAGGCGCCTGCGCTGAACCCGTACACACCAGACGCATTTTCCGCAGGACTTAAGCAATTCCTTACCTCAAAGCAGCCGCAGCTGGTGTTGATGCCGCACACATATCAGGTGCGCGATTTTGTTCCCAAGCTGGCAACTGCAATGGGGCGCACGGTTGTAAGTGATTGCATTGGATTTCGCAAAGATGGCGATCGACTGGTGTTTACGCGGCAGATGTTTCAGGGAAAGTTTGCCGCGGACGTAAGCTTTAGTTGCGATGCGCCATGGTTCGTGACGTTCCAGAATGGCGCGTTTCGCGGCGACAAAGTGGAAGCAGGGGCAGGCGCGGCACCCGTGGAGACGGTCAACGTTGAGATTCCGGTGGGAACGGTCCGCAATAAGCCGCAGGAAGTTTTCAAAGAAGCGAAGCAAGCCGTAGATCTTACACAGGCCGAAATCATTGTCTCGGTGGGCCGCGGAATTAAGGAACAAAAGAACATCGAGATCGCGAAGCAATTGGCTGACGCTTTGGGCGGAGAGATCGCGGCATCACGTCCGATTTGCGATTCAGGTTGGCTGCCCATGGACCGGCAGATTGGTTCGTCGGGACAGACGGTTGCGCCGAAGCTTTATCTTGCTCTCGGCATCAGCGGGGCGATTCAGCATATTGTGGGCATGAAGGGTGCGAGGTCGGTGGTGGCAATTAATAAAGACCATGAGGCGCCGATCTTTGAGATTGCGGATGTGGCCGTGGTGGGGAATTTGTTCGATATCGTGCCGGTGCTGACGGAAGAAGTAAAAAAGGCAAGATCGTAAGTTGACCATTATTATGACTATAGGTAAAATAACAGTCATGAATGATATCTCGATCTCTGAATTCAAGGCCAAGTGTCTTGGCTTAATTGAACAAGTCCACAAGACCCGCCAACCGTTGCGAATCACCCGTCATGGCCGCCCTGTCGCCGATGTCGTCCCCGCAGGTCCCGATCGCAAGCGGGAGTTTATTGGGGACATGGTAGGAACGGCCAAGATTGTCGGGGATATTGTGTCGCCTGCGGTGTCGCTGGATGAGATCGAGGCTTATCGCAAGTGAAACTGCTCCTTGACACGCATATCTGGATTTGGAGCAAGTTGGAGCCGAAGCGCCTTGGGCGGAGGGCACGGGCAGAACTCTCCGACCCAGAGAACGAACTTTGGCTATCGCCAATTAGTGTTTGGGAAGCACTGGTTCTCATGCAGAAGGGGAGAATTCTTGTGGATGATCCTTTTGCGTGGGTGGAGCGCGCCTCAGAACAATTGCGTGAAGCGCCACTCACCCGGGAAATCGTTTGTACCGGTCTGGCGTTGCCGCTGCCGCACCCTGATCCGGCCGACCGTTTTCTCGCAGCCACAGCAAAGGTCTTAAAGCTGACGTTGTTGACAGCCGATCAAATGTTGCTTGGGCTGGGAGATATAGGCAGTTTGGCCAACCGATAACAGTGGGTTTCTTCCCAAGATGCTGATATTTCGCAAACCTCCTGAAAATATCGAACACCCCAAAATGCCGGCCGACGTGGTCATCGTTGGCGGCGGGCCAGCGGGGATGGCGTGCGCTCTGCGTTTGGCACAGCTCATCGACGAGCACAACGCGAAGAGTCCTGAATCACAGCTGAGCAAAGAAAATATTTATGTCCTAGAGAAGGCCCGCGAGATCGGCCAGCACTGCCTGTCGGGAGCGCTGCTTGATCCGCGATCGATGCGCGAATTGCTTCCTGGATTCGAGAAGGAAGCGCCTTTGGAGGCGCCGGTTGGGAAAGAATCCGTTTATTTCCTCACTCAGAAAGGAAAGTTCAAACTTCCCATCACGCCGCCCCCCTTACGCGATCACGGGAATTATGTGATCTCGCTCAATCGCTTTGTGAAATGGCTTAGCGGAAAAGTGGAAGAGGCTGGAGTCACGGTCTTCACTGGATTCGCAGGGGCGGAACTGTTGTTCGAAGGACATCGCGTGACCGGCGTGCGCACCGACGACAAGGGGCTCGACAAACAGAACCAGCCGAAATCGAATTTCGAACCCGGTTACGATCTGCAAGCCAAGATCGTCATCCTTGCCGAAGGCACGCGCGGATCTCTGACCAAGCAGCTCATCACGAAATTCGATCTGATGAAGGACCGCAATCCACAGACCTACGGGCAAGGAATTAAGGAGCTGTGGGAAGTCCCTGCGGGGCGCATTGCTGCTGGGGAAGTGATCTACACGATGGGATGGCCGCTGACCTCGCGCGAGTATGGTGGCGCGTGGATCTACGGCAGTAAAGACAATGTGGTTTCGTTAGGGTTCGTCACTGGTCTGAATTACCCCGACCCGCGGCTCGACCCGCAGCACGTTCTACAGGATCTCAAGCGGCACCCGTTCGTGGTGAAGCTGCTTGAGGGCGGCAAGATGATCCGCTACGGCGCAAAATCAATGCCGTATGGCGGATGGTGGGCAGTTCCGCCGCTAGCCGGCGACGGTTGGATGATCATCGGCGATTCGGCTGGATTTTTGAATTCGCAGAGGCTGAAGGGAATACATCTCGCGATCGAGAGTGGAATGCTGGCGGCCGAAACGGCGTTCGAAGCACTTAGGAAAAATGAATTTTCGGCAGCTTCGCTTGGAGTATTTCAAAAAAAGGTTGAATCGAGCTGGATCAAGCAAGAGCTTTGGAAAGTGCGGAATTTTCATCAGGGTTTTGAGCATGGCTTCTGGCGCGGGATGTTCCACGCGGGTATCCAGCAGTTCACGGGCGGTAGGGGGGTACGCAACCGGTATTTGGGAACTGCGGGATATGAACGGATGAAAAAGTTGAGCGAGTTGCCGACGGATGGCGGCGATGAAGCGCATCTGCTTGGGCCGGCAAAGGGCGATGGGAAGCTCACCTTCGACAAGCTGACAGATCTTTATCACGCGGGCACGAAGCACGAAGAGGACCAGCCGGCACACCTGATCATTCACGACACCAACATCTGCGAGACGCGCTGCGTTCGAGAGTTTGGGAGTCCCTGCCAGCACTTCTGTCCCGCCAATGTGTACGAACTCCTGGATGATCCCGCTGCGCCGAACGGCAAGCGCATCAGCCTGAATCCATCCAACTGCGTTCATTGCAAGACCTGCGACGTTCAGGATCCGTATCAGATCATCACCTGGGTTCCTCCAGAGGGGGGTGGCGGTCCAAACTACGATGGAATGTGAGGACAAAATGAGCACTGCACGAGCGCTTTTTCTGTTTTTGATTCTTTCAACTGTGTCGTTCGCCCAACAACCGGGACCGCAAGTAACAATTCCGTCTACGGGTTTTGCAGGCCTGGACCAGTATCGGGCCTCTCGCATAGCGGTTTACACCGACGACTATGGCCAGCTCGCGCGATATCGAGAGGCCAATGCCGCGCTCAAACCACCTGCAACAAATGAGAAGCGTGTGGTTTTTTTCGGCGATTCGATCACGGATATATGGAAGCTGGATGAGTCGTTTCCGGGCAAGCCCTACATTAACCGCGGCATTGGCGGGCAGACAACTTCGCAGATGCTGGTTCGTTTTCGCCAGGATGTGATCGACTTGCAGCCGAAAGCCGTTGTGATTCTGGCGGGGACGAATGACATCGCTGGAAACAGCGGGCCAATCTCAAACGAAGACATTGAAGCGAACCTCAGCGATTTTGCCGAGTTAGCGCGCGCGCATGGTGTCCAGGTAATCTTTTCCTCGATTCTCCCCGTTTACAACTACACGCCTGAGTCAAAGGATTTCTTTGCGCAACGGCCGCGCGACCGCATCCTGGCGCTGAACGGATGGCTCAAGAGTTACTGCGACAAGAATCATTTGTTCTACCTCGACTACTTCGACGCCATGGTTGACGACAAAGGAATGCTGAAGCGCGAACTCGCGAACGATGGACTTCACCCGAACAAAGCCGGATTTGCGGTCATGGCGCCGATGGCGGAGAAGGCGATTGAAAATACCTTCTCGGAGTAGGGAGTAGTAAGAAGTCTGCGAAATTCCTGGCGCCATCCTCTTCGGTGGCGCATCTATAATGAGATTGAGTTTCCGACTGCAGCGACCGTAGGGAATACCTGGCTGCTGCGGCGGTGAGCGGTTTCGCGGACCAGAGTGTCCGCGCCACACGCTCCGAGGGTGCAGGTGGAAACGCCTGCGCCTCCCGTGCTTGGAAAGGAAACGGCCGCCGGAGCTTGTGCCCGTCCGTCATTTTTCCCTTCCAAAAGCACTCAGCAGTCAGCACTCAGCATTCAGTCAAGGACATGCTAGTGCTGCGAACTTTATTTGCTGAGTGCTGACTGCCGAGTGCTGAATGTTTCTCACCGACAAATTCGGTCGCGCAATCACCGACCTGAGGATTTCCATCACTGACCGGTGCAACTACAAGTGTGTCTATTGCCGCACGGGAAATGAAGGGGCTGTCTACGGCGAGCTTCCCTTTTCGGATTATCTGCGAATGGCTCGAGTGATGGTTTCGTTGGGGATAACGAAGATTCGCATCACAGGAGGCGAGCCTCTGCTGCGCAGAGGGGTGGTGGATTTTGTCCGGCAATTGGCGCAGTTGCAATCCTCCCACACTGATCATCTTGATCTTGCAATCACCACCAATGGTCACCTGTTGGCAGATATGGCCAAGCCCCTCGCCGATGCAGGTCTCAGTCGCGTCACGGTCAGCATGGATGCGGTTGACGCAGACCTTTTCGCGAAAATAACGCGGGTGCCGGGCGGCTTCGATCATGTACTCGCGGGTGTTCGGGCCGCACGCGATGCCGGGCTCGGGCCGGTGAAGGTGAATTGCGTGCTCATGCGCGGCTTCAACGAAGATCAGATTGTCCCCTTCGGTAAGTTCGCGCGCGAGGAAGGCGTTGTAGTTCGTTTTATCGAGTTCATGCCGCTTGAAGAAGATCGCGTGTGGTCGCCTTCGGTGGTAGTCCCACTCGATGAAATTGTGGAGCGTATGGCGGAGTTTCGGCCCCTGCTGGAAATTCCTCATGCGCGCAGCGAAACGGCTCGGCGCTACAAATTCGACGATGGAATCGGCGAAATTGGAATTATCGCTCCGGTTTCGCATCCCTTCTGCGGACATTGCAGCCGGATTCGGATAACGTCTGATGGAAAGATCCGAACGTGTCTCTTT
>DATBIE010000244.1:0-9310 GCA_036557105.1 Terriglobales bacterium | reverse complement strand
GCTTCAACTTGTTCCCCGTCGATCACGAATGGAAGAAAAACGGTTTTGCCGGGGCCTCGTTCGTCGGCGGGAAGGCGGGCGAGGCCATCGCCGCCGTAAACCATTTTCTCGATCTTGAGGTGCATGTGAAGAATTCTAAATATGAATTCGCATTGCATGGGCCGGAGCAGATGAAGCTGATCGATTAGCCGAGACCTCAATATCAATTGGAAGTCGGCCACAGATGGGAAAACAAAAAAGCCGGCGCTCAACCGAATACAAGGTCGAACGCCGGCGAGCCGCATATGCGGAAAGTCAATCTTTAAATGCAGCGACCTTAGTGTCTGTCATGATCGTGGTCGCGATCATGGCCGTTACCTCTGAATAAGACTGCTCCGTTGGCGATCCATGGGCCTGCAGTGGTAGTACTGCTGCCGAATGCAGTGACACGGACGAGGAATGCGATATCAGGCTCGGTCATGCAAACCGAGGGCAGCGGGCCGACCCGACCGCTGAAGAATGCATCGCCCGTCGAAGTAAGAGGGACCGACCGTGTCTGCACCAGCACGGAGTTTCCTCCGCCGGCGCTACCGTCCACATCGCACACAAGCGTTCCATTCACAGCGGTAACTGGGGCGGCGGTTCCGATAGTGATTCCAGGTCCTCCGCCGGCAAATACTAGTCCACGCACCACGAATTCGATTTTCCCATTGTGAAGATCGACGCGGGCAGCTCCTTCGCTCGTCGTCCAGGGCAGAAATCCGCCAGCAACGGCGCCGGTGCCAGAACCGACTACATTGTTAACGGGAATGATGCCGACAATTTGCTTCCATGAAACGGTTTGCGCTGCGGCGGTTACGGTAAAGAAGGTAAGACCCAGAAGAAGTGTTGAGAACAGATGCAGACTTTTTTTCATACGGCTCTCCTCATTTATTTATTCGTTGCCGTGAGTGTTGGCGGGACGGATGCCGTGCTCATCTGCGAGCAGGGAGGCGGTCTTTCAAGGTGAGTTCCGCTAACTCAGAGTGGCGGAATTGAATCGTAGTAAGGCTGAGTGTAGCGCGTGTTAATTCGCTGTCTGTTGGAGGTCAAGAGATCGATAAATTGTTGTCATGGAACTGGAGAGTTGCTGAATCGAAGGTTGCTGAATCGAAGAAAGATGTCCATCCCCCGAGCCTTCGTGCGTGGATTCGCATCGCCGGGTACATTTTGCAATTTGTACCCCACCACTTGACGCGGTTCCGCCCAGCCGCCACAATCGTATTGCTGAGGTCATCATGCTTGCTTATCTCTTCGTGGTCATCGCTGTCGCGTTCCGGCTTCTGATTCCGCATCTGCAATCACAGCCGTGGCACTTCACGCCGGTCGCGGCTTCGTTGCTTTTCTTTGGTGCCTATCAGTCAAAGCGGCGCCTCTGGTTTCCTGTCGCAATGCTAGCGGCCTCGGATGTGGTCCTCAGCAAATTTGTCTACCACTATCCTCTTTCATGGGACCTGCTGGTGACCTGGACGTGGTATGCGGCCGTGGTAGCACTCGGGACGGCGTTGACGCGCCATCGGAAGGCCCTCTGGATCATCTGCTCCGCACTCGCGAGCTCAGTCTCGTTTTTCCTTTTGAGCAATTTTGCAGTATGGGCGGCTTACAACATGTATCCGAAAACTATGTCGGGCCTGGTTGCGTGCTACGTGGCGGCCGTTCCGTTCTTCCGCGGGACTTTTGCCAGTGACCTGCTCTTCACGCCGGTTTTGTTTTCTATTCCTGTGCTGATCAAGGTTTTCGCGGAACGGCCGGGCGCATCCGGGCCGGCTTCAGCATAGACCGTCCTAACGCAGTTTCAGCGTAGTCAGCGCAAACAGCGCGAATACCAGAGACGCAATCCAGAACCGCACGATGATCTTCGACTCCGACCAGCCCATCAACTCAAAGTGATGATGAATTGGAGCCATTTTGAAGATGCGCTTCTTACGCAGCTTGTAGGACGCAACCTGCAGAATCACCGAGAGCGCCTCAATCACGAACACGCCCCCGATGAACGGAAGCAACAGTTCCTGTTTTATGAGCACGGCGACGGTACCAATTGCGCCACCCAGCGCTAGCGACCCGACATCGCCCATAAAGACTTCGGCGGGATGGGCGTTATACCAGAGAAATCCGATCGCCGCTCCGACCATCGCCCCGCAAAAAATCGTCAGTTCGCCGACTTGCGGTATTCGCGGCAACTCAAGATAAGTAGCAAAAGTTGCGTGGCCACTGACGTATGTCAACACCGTGAGCGCGCCGGCCGCAATGACCGTGCAGCCAATGGCCAGTCCGTCAAGGCCGTCGGTCAGATTTACCGCGTTGCTTGAGCCGACGATGATGAGCACCACAAAAATGATGAATGGAAGAAATGCAATCGGCCACAGGTCGGGATTGTGTATCAGTCGGTGTACGACAAGGTCCGGCTGAAACTGCTTCAGGAATGGAACTACTAGCCGCGTCGAATAGAGGCCGCGGTTCTGCATTACTATGAGCGCGACGGCAATCAAGATACTGGTCAAGAACTGCAGACCCAATTTTGCTCTTGCGGTCAGGCCGAGGTTCCGCTTATTGACCACCTTCAGGTAGTCGTCAGTGAAACCGATTGCCGCGAACGCTGCAGTGGAAAGCGCTGCAATCCAAATGAACGGGTTGGTCAGGTCGGCCCACAGCAGCGTAGGCACGATGATGGAGATCGCGATGAGCACACCGCCCATCGTGGGCGTCCCGGCTTTCTTCTGGTGGGCTTTTGGCCCTTCCTCGCGGATGTATTGCCCGATCTGAAATTCGCGCAGACGATTGATCACGAGCGGACCGATGATCAATCCAGTGAACAGTGCGGTCAGGCTAGCAAAGGCAGTGCGAAAGGTGAGGTAGCGAAAAATTCGGAACGGCGGAAAAAGATGAAAAAGTTTTAGATACAGCAGCCAGTAGAGCAATCCGCCTCCGGGTTATTTATAAGTCGTGCGTCGTTCGTCGTGCGCTTTAGATTTGATCGTCAGCCAGCCCTTGGTGCGGATTTCCATGTTTCCAGCGCCTTCTCCAACTTGACTCCCCGGGACGCCTTCAGCAAAACCACATCTCCATCGTGGGTTTCGCGTCGTAGCCATTCGCCGGCATCTTCGGCAGTCTGCACAAACTCGGCGCGAATGCCGGCCTGCTTCGCCGCGTTCACAATGTGTTCTGCCAGTCCACGTACCCCAACTACAGCGTCAATCTTTTTTTTCGCCATGTGACGGCCGGAGTCGGCATGCATAGATTCGCCAAGCGGCCCCAGTTCGAGCATCTCTCCCGCGACTACGATCCGGCGTTTGGCCGGCATGTTCGCCAGCGCATCCACCATCGAATCCAGAGCTTTTGGATTTGAATTGTAGCAATCATTGATGACCGTGATGTTGCCAATGCGAACAACCTGCCCACGCTTGTCCGCGGGTTTAAGACTCCCAAAAGCTTGCACCACCTCTGGCAAGCGAAGCCCTTGCTCCAGAGCGACTGCCACCGCTGCCAGGGCATTATGTATGTTGTGGGAACCGACAAGTGGCAGGATGGCGTTGGCGCGACGTCCCGCGGCGACGACATCGAATTCCGAGCCCTGCTGTCCACGGGATTGCACATGTTCGGCACGAACGTTCGCGGTAGCTGCAAGACCGTAAGTGACAACTTTTCCCTTGAAGTCTCGCCCGAATTGCGAAACATATTGATCGTCGGCATTGAGTACAGCCGTTCCGGTTGCAGGTAAGGACTCGATCAGCTCATATTTCGCGCGAGCGATCTCGGAAATGTCTTTAAAAAATTCCAGGTGAACCGGCGCGACATTCGTCACGACGCCGACTTCAGGCTGCGCGATTTTCGCCAGAGCGGTAATTTCCCCCGCATGTGACATTCCCATTTCCACCACAGCGCAGTCGTGCTCCGGTTCGAGTTTGAGCAGCATAAGTGGTAATCCAAAGTGATTGTTGAAATTGCCCTCCGACTTGTGCACGCGAAATTTGGTCGAGAGTACGTGAGCAATCGCTTCTTTGGTTGTAGTCTTGCCCGCAGAACCGGTTACACCAATGAGCGGTCTTCCCCACAATCGACGCACGGCGGCTGCCAGCTCCTGCAAAGCAAGCAATGTGTCTCCAACAGGGAATAAGACCGGTTGGTGGGGAGCGGGCGTCCCCGCCCGCTGCTCGCGATTTTGCCGGACGTCCTCCAGTTTCTCCTTCGAAACAACTGCCGCAACTGCACCCCTCTCCAATGCCTGCACGACAAAATCGTGACCATCGAACTTCTCGCCTTTCACCGCAAAAAAGAGTTCGCCAGCATTGATGGTGCGCGAATCGATGGAGTAGCCGGTCGCAACCGCGTTCCCGTTAAAATTCGCGCCCAGCTCATTCGCGGAAACCTTCAGGTATTCCACGATTCTCGAGAGAGGCAACTTCATGCGCCCGCCCCGATCGGTGTGCAATCGTAGCCAAGATTACGGAGAGCTTCCGCTGCTACAAGAATGTCATCGAAGGAAACCGCTCCTTCTCGGGAGATTTGCACCTTCTCATGCCCTTTACCGGCAATCAGAACGATGTCGCCAGTTCGCGCCTCTTGTAGCCCCAGGTGGATCGCGCCGCGGCGGTCGGGATCAATCGAATACTTGGCGCTGGTTCGTTGCAGGCCAACGACAGCGTCATTGATGATCGCTAATGGATCTTCGCTACGTGGATTGTCCGAGGTCAGCACCACGATATCGCTACCTTGTCCTGCAGCCTCGCCCATGAGGGGACGCTTGTTGCGGTCACGGTCGCCGCCGCAGCCAAAGACCGTGATCACGCGCCCCCCGGACGGTTTTACCAACTCGCGAGCCAAAGAAGTCAGATTTCGCAGCGCGTCATCCGTGTGGGCGTAGTCGACAACAACGGTAAACGGCTGACCGCAATCGACTCGCTCAAAGCGGCCCGGAACTCGCGCCATGCGGGCAATTCCGGATGCGATCACATCAGCTCGACATCCGCGCGCGTAGGCCGCCGCGCTCGCCGCCAGAATGTTGTAGACGTTCACGCGGCCAATGAGTGGCGATTTCACTTCGATCGTCTCGTCAGGCATAACCATACGGAAGCCAGTTCCGGTAGCAGTGATTTCCAGTTTCGCAGAATGCAAGTCGGCCTTCGAGATTCCGTACGTGATCACTTCAGAACCTTGTTGCTTGCAAAACTCGATCAACTTCAAGCCGTATTCATCATCAGCATTGATGATCGACACACATGGCGGCCCCGAGCCGCACCCCGCGAACAAGGTTCGCTTGGCAGCAAAGTATTCATCCATTGTCCTGTGATAGTCGAGGTGATCGCGCGTGAGATTCGTGAATACGCCAACATCAAAAGGAATCCCGAAGGTACGCTCCTGGGCCAGGGCGTGGGATGAAACTTCCATGACCGCTTCAGTTGCGCCTGTATCAATGGCGTCACGAAAAATCCGCTGCAGATCGAGCGATTCCGGCGTGGTGTGCGGGGCTGGCAGGACCTTGCCTGCTACGTGATACTCGATCGTGCCGATCAACGTCGTTTTCCTGATATCCGCTTGTAAAACTGATTCCATCAGGAATGCAGTCGTGCTCTTACCATTGGTTCCGGTAATGCCGGTGATCGCAAGCTTCTGAGCTGGCCGCCCGTACAGATTTGCACTCACAATCGCCACAGCTCGGCGGCCGTGCGGCACTCTCGCCCAGGCAACATTCTGGGGCGTCACGTTCGAATCCGTGATGACGGCAACTGCTCCCGCTGAGATGGCCTTCGCGATAAAGAGATTGCCGTCGCTTGTCTCTCCCCTCATCGCGACGAACACGTCCCCCGGCTTCACGCGCCGCGAGTCGTACTCTACACCCGTGACCTGCGGATTGCCGCTCTGCGCAAGCACTTCCGCATCACCCAGAAGCTCAAGGAACGTCATTGCAGTGATTCTATTGCAAGTTGGTAAACATCACGTCGACGAAGTATTTACCACGCAGACGCGCAATCGCTCCCGGACCAAGTCTGGAAAAGCATCACGCCGATTAGGGATCGGATCTTCAACAAGAGCTACCGCCCGAAGCGCACGGTGATTTTCGCGCCAGATTGTACATGCGCCCCAGGCAGGGGAGATTGGTCCTGCCCCAGCCCACGGCCGATAATGTCGAGATCAAGCCCGCTTTCTTGCGCGAGCTCAATTGCGGACCGCTCGGACTTACCAATAAATGATGGGACCACAATGCCCCCCTGCTCCACGTCCATCACTACCGTGCCGTTTGCGGGCAGCCGCCCTACGCTGGGGGAGACCGATGCTACTCTTGCCCCGTCCGGAACCGCAGCGGACGATGACACTGGCTCCCGCATCGCGGCCGGAATTACTCCAGTATTAATTGCAGGGCTACTGGTCGAGTGACGGGCGTCTCGGTCGTCATCACTGGAACTGAGCGATGAATCTTGCCTGGCGGAGCTCGATCTGAGCGAGGCCGAAGAAATGCCGGATTCTCCGTCGTCGCTTACAGGAGCTTCACCCGGTGTTGTATCCGCAACTTCGATTTCGTCCCCTGGATGATCGGGTGACCCCTCTTCCAGGTCTTTTTCATTAATTTTTGTCTGCGCCAATAACAGCTGACGGTTTGGCGGAATTTCGACGTCGTGTGGAGTGTGCAAATATTCGAGCACCTGCTGCGCGATCCGATGAAAGACCGGGGCCGCCACCCAGCCACCTTCGCGTTGAATGATCGTGGGCGCCCATGGTGTATCGATAATTACGACCACCGTAATCTCCGGATTGTTGATCGGAGCAAATCCCGCAAACGAGGCGACGAACTTCGTATGAGAGTACGCGTGTTTGACCGGATCGAATTTCTGCGCCGTACCGGTCTTGCCTCCGGCGCTGTAGCCCTCCAGCGTTGCCTTACGCCCGGTGCCGTGCAGTATCACTCCCTGCATCATTTGTCGCACCAGAGCAGCGGTGGTAGTCGAGACTACACGTCGCCCTTCGGTCGGATGAAAAGCGACCCTTTGCGGAGTGTCTTGTGGTTGGACCTCTCCGGCGACAATTCGCGGCCCGACAAGCACGCCGTCATTGGCGATGCTCGAGACCATTTGCGCGAGCTGTACGGCGGAGATTCCGATTTCCTGGCCCATGGCAATTGCGCCGATGGAAATTTTTGACCAGCGGCTCACCGGCTTGGTCATCCCCCGAGTCTCGCCGGGCAACTCAATTCCGGTCTGCTGGCCAAATCCGAAATCTCGAATGTACTTGTAAATGCGGTCCTCTCCCATTCTTAGCGCAATCTTGATCGCGCCCACGTCGCTTGACCACGCAAGGACATCGGAGACGGGCATCACTCCCCATCGCTTCCAGTCGTGAATTCGATGACCGAACAGCACGATGGATCCGTTCTGACAATCGATCAGCTCATTCGGTTTTGCCACACCTTGATCAACTGCAGAAGCAATCGTCACTAGTTTGAACGTCGAGCCGGGCTCGTATACATCGCTGACAGCATGGTTCTTTAGCTTCTCCGGCGTGATCTCTTTCGACAGATTCGGATTAAATGTGGGGCGATTGGCAAGCGCCAGAACCTCGCCGGTATGCGGGTTTTCCACCAGAACAGTACCGGAAACGGCGTGGGTCTGCTCCATTGCCGCCTCAAGCTCGCGTTCGGCAATGTACTGGATCTTTTCATCGATGGTTAGGACGACGTTCTCGCCCGGCTCCGGCTGCTTCTCGACGCTCCCAAACCATTTCTTGCGGGCATCGACGGAAATCAGCATTTTGCCCGGACGCCCGTGGAGTTGATCTTCGTATTCCCGCTCAATTCCGCTCAGGCCGGTATTGTCCATGCCGACATAACCCAACACCTGGGCGGCAAGATCGCCTTTGGGGTAGTAGCGTTTCGCCTCCTTTTGGAAGTAAACGCCGCGCAAATTCAATGCCTTGATACGAGTGGAGATTTCAGGGTCAGGTTTTCGGGCCAACCAGCAAAATGTTTTTGCCGCCTCGCACTTGGCCAGCAACTCACGAGGGTCCTGTTTCGTGATTCGCGCAATCAAGGAGATGGTGCTGGCGGGCTTGGGCATCTCAGTGGGAACGGCAAATACCGAATCCACTTTGATCGACATCGCCAGTTCCTGCCCGTTGCGGTCGAAAATGATTCCGCGTGGCGCGGAGACTTCCTCCGTACGCTGTTGCTGGCGCTGGGCACGCTCTTCGAATGTGCCGTACCGGAAGACCTGTAGATAAATCAGCCTCAGGCAGATACAGGAACACCAAAAAACAAGAACGCCCGCGAGAATATAGATTCTGAGATTGTTGCTGTTGCGAGCTGGGTTGGCGGCCACAGGTTTCCTCAGACAACAATGGCGGCCGGTTAGCCGCCTAGCTCAAGACACACAATAGAAATTGTCATTTCGAGCGAAGCACGGCGTTTCGCTTACGAATCGTCGTGCGAAGTCGAGAAACCTGCTTTTCGTTTCCATACAGACAAAAGCAGGTTCCTCGACTCCGCTAAATCATTCGCGAGCGCATGATCTGACTTCGCTCGGAATGACAGTGCTAGAAAACTCTATCTCCCCGAAATTACCGAAACCGGCATCAGGCTGGCGACCTCTGCTCCCGAGTTGTCCGGTAAGGGCGTATCCATGCGGATGATCTGTCCGGCTTGCGGGGATTGCAGTCCCAGCTCACGGGCGAGGCGGTCGATGCGCTCTGGGTCCCGTAAAGAAGCGTCTTCCAAGTGCAGAGCACGGTTCATGTCGACCAGGCTCTGGCGCTCTGATTTCAAGGCCTCGATCTTGTATCCGTACTCGATGGCCTTGAAGTGCTGAAAGGCATATGCCATGACGAACAAGAACAGGCAGCAGAGGGCGATCCCGAACTGCCGCATTTCACGCGCGCGCCGCGGATCTTCTACTTTTACCAGTCGCGAATTGTCGATCGCCTTGGTGAAGTAGATTTCCGGAGTACCCGTCCAGCAGGGACGACGGCGGGGTGCAACTCTTGCTTGAGCAGAAACAGCGATGGACGGTGCTGAGATCGCGGCGGCGGCCATGATTATGCGACTCCGGCGAATTGCGCGGCTGCGTCGAGGGCAAATACCTCGGTTGGCAAGACCGCAAACCAGGTTTCGGATTTCGAATCGTGTTGCGTCTCCGCGTGGGAGTTGTTTTCCGCTCTTTCAACTGTGGCCATCAGATCGTCAATTAGTGTTCCTGAATACATGGGGTTCTCCGTTACGGCTGAATTCCTGCCCACAGAACAATCGCCGTGCTTTGCGGCATTTTTTTTATTCCTCTGTGTTCGTTCTCTGTGTAACTCTGTGTTCTCT
>DATBIE010000243.1:0-7366 GCA_036557105.1 Terriglobales bacterium | reverse complement strand
ACGTAAATGTTTTCGGGCTTTTCGCCGGGTACGCTTCGGCAAGTGACTTGGTCTGCGTACGCGAGCATTATGCCTGGGACGCGGTGCGAGAGGCCGAGAAGTCCGCGAAACACGTAAGTAAGATACAGCGCTCGATTTCCTGTACGGCACAGCACCAGGCGCATGTCGTTCCTCGCGAGTGATGCTCCCGGCGCGAGTTCGCGCAGTACTCCGCCAAACTGATTGATGCGCACCGCCAACATTTCCGACAATCGCGGCTCGCGCAAAATTCCCCCACCGCCACTCGAAAATTCAGCTTCGAAGTACCGCATGCGGTGCGTCAGCCAAAGATGCGTGGCTTTGCTGTAATAGGCGAGCATTCCCATGCGGTCTTTAATCAAGCGATTGAGCTTGTAGAACAAATGCGCATCGACACCGACCCCGGCCGCAACCGTGAAATACCGCGACGCCGGTAGATCATTAAGACTTCGAAAGTCGACCTTTCCGACCGCAATGCGCTTGGGCACGGCCGTAAGCAGCGCGCGTGCAGCGTCTTCGACATGCATTGGTAAGCGCAGATCATGGGCCATGGCATTTGCCGTGCCCAGCGGAATAATTCCGAGCGCCGCCTGTTTGCCGGCGAGCCCCTGCAGCACATCGTGCACCGTGCCATCTCCACCGCAGACGATGATCGTGTCGAAGCCATCAGCTACTGCGGTCTGGACCTGCGAGGTTGCGTCCGAAGCGGCACGAGTCGGAGCGACGTCGACGGCGACTCCCGCCTCACGCAGAATCGAAGCGATGATTTCCACGTCCTGAATGCGATTTTTTTTCCGGCGGCCTGAAAGAGGATTGTAGAAAAGCGCTGCTTTCCGCATTTGGCGCTCAGCCACTGCAAAATCCGTCAGAGAATCTTCTTTCCGAAAGCCGACAGCGCCAGCTCTACTGCCAGATCGGCAGTACGATTGTGCTCGTCAATTACCGGATTAACTTCGACTATTTCGAAACTCAACATGCGGCCATGGTCGGCGATGATCTCCATCGCCAGATGGGCCTCGCGATATGTAGCCCCACCCCGCACCGGAGTTCCCACGCCTGGCGCATCTTCCGGATCGACCCAATCCATATCTAACGAGACGTGATAGCCGGCGGTGCCCCGCCCAGCGATGCGCAGCGCTTCTTCCATGATCGTGCGCATCCCTCGCTCATCGATATCCCGCATCGTGAAAACATCGATACCCGCACGATGGACGTTCTCTTTTTCGACAGCGTCAATGTCTCGAACGCCGACGAGCACGCAATTTTCGGGCGGAATCTTTGGTGCGAAGTTGAAAATGTTCGCCAGCTCCGGCGGGCCCAGGCCCATGATCGCCGCCAGCGGCATGCCATGAACGTTTCCGCTGGGTGAACTCTCGGGAGTATTAAGGTCCGTATGCGCGTCAATCCAGATCAGGCCGATCTTCTGGTTCTGCCGACGATAAAATTCCGCAACCCCGGAGACCGTTCCTGCTCCCACGGAATGGTCCCCGCCGAGAACCAGCGGCACCTTCCCGGCTTCGAGCGCCTTTATGACCAGCTCAGCTTCCTTAGCACAGGTAGCAGTGATCTCTTTCAGGTACTTTGCATTCGGGTGACCCGCTTGTTTCTGCTCGGCAATCGCGACCGTGATGTTGCCACCGTCTTCGACCACGTGACCAAGTTCCTCTAGCCGTGCTTCAAGGCCAGCCACCCGCACGGCTGAGGGGCCCATGTCCACGCCTCGCCGAGACTGGCCGAGGTCTAAAGGCACACCGATGACGCGGATCTTCTTGGGGACAATCGTCGAAGTAGAAGCGGGCTTCATTGACTCACCGCCGAGCGCGCCGAGATCGGCGAGTCAGGAAATTCATTGACGATCCTTTTGAGACCATCTTTTAACACGCGGGCATGGAAGTTCATCAAAAGCCCGACTGCCTTCCCGGACAGACGAAGGGAGGAAAGCAACTGCGCTTCGTGAATCGGAGCAAGTTGGTCTATCGCTTTTGTCTCGACCACTATTGCGTTCTCGACAACCATATCCATCCGGTAGCCGCAATCAAGCTTAGCGTGCTTGTAGACGACCGGTAACGGGCTTTGCTCCTCTACTTTCAGTCCGAGTTCTCTCAATTCAAAAGCCAAGCACGCCTGATATGCAGATTCCGAGCAACCCTGGACCGATCGTCTTGTGTACTTCAATGGCGGCTCCGATGATTCT
This sequence comes from Terriglobales bacterium, assembly GCA_036557105.1. Classification (GTDB taxonomy): domain Bacteria; phylum Acidobacteriota; class Terriglobia; order Terriglobales; family Acidobacteriaceae; genus Gp1-AA145. The sequence continues at coordinate 5,154 of DATBIE010000243.1, read as the reverse complement.
TCGCGTGATCAAGTCGAGTTTGTCTTTCGGCTCCATTATTGCTCGGCGTTCTCGGCGCGCTCGGCGGTGAATGTTCTTACGGGTACAGTCGGCTCAGCGTCCTTGCAAACGGAATCGTCTCGCGCACGTGCTCCAGGCCGCAGATCCACGCCACTGCCCGCTCGATCCCCATGCCGAAGCCACCGTGCGGGACGCTGCCATATTTCCGCAGATCGAGATACCACTTGAATGGTTCTTCTGGCAAACCGTGCTCATGAATCCTCTTAACGAGCAAATCGTACGAGGCCATGCGCTGCGAGCCGCCAATGATTTCGCCATAACCTTCCGGGGCCAGGACATCCACGCACAACGCCAGCTCAGGACGCTGCGGGTCTGGTTCCATGTAGAAGGCCTTAACCTTCGCAGGGTAACGATGAATCATCACCGGTTTGTCGAATTGAGAGGAAAGATATGTTTCGTCCGGTGAACCCAGGTCTCCGCCCCACTCGAATTTATGTTCCAGCGCGCCCTTGGCGTGGCCTTCCTGGAGCATCGTCACAGCTTCGTCGTAAGTGATTCGCGGAAATGGCGGTTCGACCTTCTCCAGCTTCGAAATATCACGCCCAATTGTCTGCAAATCTGCGCGGTGCTTCTCCAGACATCGCTTTACCAGAAAACTGATCAGCCCTTCGCCGAGATCCATCAGGTCGTCGAGCGTCGCATAGGCAACTTCGGGCTCGACCATCCAAAACTCAGTCAGGTGGCGGCGCGTCTTCGATTTCTCCGCGCGGAACGTGGGGCCGAAAGAATAGACTTTGCCAAGCGCCATGGCCGTGGCTTCGATGTACAGCTGGCCGGACTGAGTGAGATACGCCTGTTCGTCGAAATAGTCCACAGGAAACAACGTCGTCGTTCCCTCGCAGGCTGCCGGAGTCAGAATTGGCGGATCGGTCAGAACAAATCCGCGGTCATCAAAGAAATCGCGTGCGGCCTTGATGATTTCCGCTCGAGTTCGCAAAATCGCAGCCTGACGCGGAGTACGAATCCATAGGTGGCGATTGTCCATCAGGAAATCGACACCATGCTCTTTCAGCGAAATGGGGAATGGCTGATCGTCCGGAACGCGCTGCAGCACCTGCACATTTGAAACGTCCAGTTCATATCCGCCGGGTGCGCGTTTGTCAGCCCGCACCTTGCCTTCAACCACTACGCTTGATTCCTGCGTAAGTCCTTTGACCGCCTCGAATACTTCTGGTGAAACGGCATTCTTTGGAACCACTCCCTGAATTACGCCGCTGCCGTCACGAAAGATTGGGAATAGGAGCTTGCCGCTTTCGCGCAGGTTGTAGAGCCAGCCGTTAATGGTGACCGGCTGGCCTTCATGCTTTCCGATTTCTGCGATTGTCGTTACGGGTGAAGTCATCCTAAAACCATTTCACCGCCGAAAACGCAGAGAACGCAGAGAAAACATTCTCGAACTCTCGGCGATCTCGGCGTGCTCGGCGGTGAGTTGTTCTACGCGGGAGCCAAATTCCCGAAGATTTCCGCCATCTTTTCTATCGAATTGATCTTATCGTTCTCTTCAATTTCCAAAAGCAGCGGCGGTTTATGCGGCGCGGCGCTCAGCAGTTCCAACGTTGATTTCCAATCGATCGTGCCCGCTCCCGGCCAAAGATGTGAGTCCTTCTCTTTGTCGTTGTCATGAATGTGGGTGGAGTGGACATATTCCTTCACCGTCTCAAAGGCTGAAGCGACGTCGCTCATCATGTTCGCGTGTCCAGTATCAAAACAGACGCCGACATCGTCGAAATGAGTCGTGCGAATAAATTCCACCAGCCGGTCAGGCAAGGAAAGCTCGTTAGGAATATTTTCGACCAGTACTCGCACGCCAAGCGGTTTAGCAAAGGCGCGAAGGTGCTCGACCGAAGTCATGGCCGCTTCGAACTTCCGTTCGTTGAACGACTCGTTTGGCAGACCGATATGCTGTATCAAAAACCGGAACGGAATATGCTCGGCAAGTTCAATGGCGCGCTTGATTTCGTCCATTGCCTCTATGCGAGAGGCTCTGTCTGTCGATGAAATATTAATTGGCGGGGATCCGGTTCGTCCCCAGTCGTAGTCGGAGTAAAGGGGAGCATGCACCGAATGCAGAGGAATGCCGCTGGTGCGAAACCAGTCTGCGATTTCCCGGACATGCTGTTTGCGGTTTGCGTAATCCAAGTGCTGGCGCGCGCCGAAAATTTCAATGGCTTGCGCTCCCCCGCTGACGAGCTTGTCCAGCAGCCCTGGGTGCAGGCGCTCTTTTACAAAAATGTAGGTAGAGACCGCTTTCAGCATGATGGGTTTTGGACCGTCCGCCGGGGCCTAAATATTCGGAACTGTTGAGGCTAGCTTAGTGCCCGCGCCAGAGTCAAATTACCGGATTGAATCACTCCGCCATTGAGTCATGGGACATACGAAAGCCGGTAAGATCTGAAGGCTTCAAAGTTTTAGGTTCAGTCCCTCAATGATCCAATGACTCAATGATTCAATTCCCTACACCTGCTGGCGCGCTTCACCCAACGTAACGCTCACCTCCATCTTGCGCTTTCCGCGATAAATGGTGACCTTCACCGTGTCCCCGGCGCGATGGTTGTTCATCACCTGTGTCAGCTGTTGCTGATCTTGTACCTCCTGGCCGTCGATAGCGACTATCAAGTCTCCGCCGATCATGATGGGCATGTTCCCCAAATACGCGCGTTCGGTCCCGCCGCGCAGGCCCGCTCGGTCGGCTGCGCTGCCTTGGGCGACTCGCAGAATCAGCAATCCATTGTCCGCAGGCAGCCCAAGTTCGTCGGCAATATCTGGCCCAATCGGGATAGTTACTACCCCGAGCACTGGTCGGCGCACTCGGCCAATCGTGAGCAAGTCGTTGAGCACAGCTTTGGCGGTATTGATCGGAATCGCAAAGCCTATGCCCGCGTTCTGACCAACATTTGAAGCGATCATCGTATTAATTCCGACTACCTCGCCGTGCGAGTTCAACAGCGGGCCCCCGGAATTTCCGGGATTGATCGCAGCATCAGTCTGGATCGCTTCGTCGATCGTGACTCCATCTGGTTCCTGTACCGACCGAATCGAGCTCACGATGCCACTGGTGAGCGTCCCGGCAAGTCCGAACGGGTTCCCGATCGCATAAACTTTTTGTCCTACCTGCAGGTTCTTGGAGTCACCCAATACCATGGGGTTCAAACTCGGCGCGTTAATCTGGATGACTGCCAGATCGTGAGAGCGATCCATGCCCACAACTTTGGCACGATAGTTCTTTCGGTTGTGCAGCGTAACTCCCACCTGGCCGTGGTTCGACACGGCATCCGCAACTACGTGGAAGTTGGTGAGTATATGCCCGTCGCGGTCGATAATGAATCCAGATCCTTGTCCCTCCTGCGGTACGAGACCATAAAAGAAATCAAAGGCGACTGTCTTCGAGGTGACGTTTACCACCGAACCGATGTTCTTGCGATAAACCGAAATGTTGTTTTGCTCTTCCTGATCGAGCGGCTCGCTGCTCGCTGCTTCCGTGACTTCCACCTTAGGCGGTGGAGAATTAACCGTCCGAAAGGTGCCCGAGCGATAAGTTGTGTAATAGAAGAAGCCGCCCACCAGCAGAACCGCAAGTGCAATCGGACGCAGCAGCTTCATCGTGAAAGGCACCTTCTCTGTGAGGTTGACCTCTGTGTAACTCTGTGTCCTCTGTGGTAAGGAATTTAAGTACTTTCACAACAGAGGACACAGAGTTACACAGAGCAAGACGCAGAGAACAGTATAAATGTGGCTGCGGTTTGACAATTCAACGCGTGCTCTTTACGTTTACTACTCCAGAACAGTGTCTTAGAAAATTGTCCACGCGAAAAACTACGTTTGCGCTGCTGAGTTTAACGGTGGCGGCGCTGGCCGTTCATGGTTACCATCCCTACGCAGAAGACGCGGAAATTTACCTGCCGGGAATTGAAAAGCTCTTGCATCCGCAATTGTTTCCTACGGGGACTGAGTTTTTCGAGTCACATGCCAGCCTCACGCTATTTCCAAACCTGATTGCCTGGTCAATTCGAATCACGCACTTGCCTTTTCGATACGGCTTGTTTGCCTGGTACGTTCTAGCGATATTTCTGTTGTTGCTCGCGTGCTGGAGACTGAGTGGCATCTGTTTCGAAACGACAACCGCACGCTTAGGTGCGGTTGCAATGGTCGCTTCTCTCCTCACTATTCCAGTCGCCGGTACCGCGCTCTACATAATGGACCAATACTTGAATCCGCGGAACCTGGCGGCATTCGCAGGGGTGTTCGCAATTTGCGGAACTTTGGAGAAGAAATACGTTCGTGCAGCGCTATGGATTCTATTTGCGGCATTGGTCCACCCCCTGATGGCCTCTTTCGCTTTTGCCCTCTGCGTGATTTTGTTTTTTTTGGAAATAGTTCCGCGGCCCGGGTTTTCATTCGTTCTGGTGCTGCCCTTCCGCAATTTCTTTGCGCCGCCAACTCCCGAATACCGCGAAGCCATGCGCTTTCACGTTTCGCACTTTCTCCCTCAGTGGCATTGGTACGAGTGGCTGGGATTGTTCGGCCCGATGGTGATTCTCGTCTGGTTCAGCTACGTTGCGCGGTGGCGAAATCTGAAAAACCTGCAGCGGCTCTGCAGCGGGCTGGTGTTCTACGAACTGCTCTATTTTGTGATCGCGCTGATTATTGCAATTCCCCAGAGATTCGAAGCTGTGGCACGATTACAACCCTTGCGCAGTTTGCATTTGGTTTACATCTGCATGTTGATCGCGATGGGAGCCTTTCTCGCAGAGTACATATTGAAGGACAGAGTGTGGCGATGGCTCGTGGTCTTCGTGCCCTTGTGCGGAGGAATGTTTTTTGCTCAGCGGCAATTGTTTCCGACAAGCGCGCACATCGAGTGGCCGTGGGCAGCGCCAAAAAATCCCTGGGCGCAGGCCTTTGTCTGGATTCGCGCCAACACCCCCACTGACGCCTTTTTTGCCATCAATCCCACTTATATGGAAATTCCGGGGGAGGACACCATCGGCTTCCGCGCACTCGCAGAACGCAGCCGCCTTGCAGATGCCAGCAAAGACAGCGGGGCTGTCGCGATGTTTCCACCGCTCGCGCAACAATGGTGGCAACAGTTTCAAG
>DATBIE010000242.1:0-39778 GCA_036557105.1 Terriglobales bacterium | reverse complement strand
CGGTCAGCAGCCTGGGATGAGCACTGACCAGAACACAACCCCGACTGATAGCGCAAATAAAAGTGAGCACAAAATGAAAGGTTGCGTTCAATCCCAGGGTGGCCAGTACATGCTAGAAACAAAGAAGGGCAAAATGATCGCTCTGAGCGGCCAGGATGTTTCGGCACATGTGGGCCATGAGGTCTCTGTTAAGGGAACGTGGGAGAACGGCGGATCCTCATCCTCAGCTTCCGCGGCATCTTCTTCATCTGGAAGCATGGCATCTGGAAAGACATTCAACGTGACCAGCGTGGACATGATCTCCGATACATGCAAAATCAAAGGCAACTCCAGCAACTCGGGAAGCATGAGCAATCCGTCCAGCTCACCGAGCAACTCGGGAAATGGCACGCAGCCTCCACAGTAATTTTCATCGAATGTCACAGACAAACAAGGCCCCGAAAACGGGGCCTTTTTCTTCGCAACTAAGACTGATGTACTACGCGGCGAGTTCCTGCGGTACCTCGGGCTCGAGCTTCACTTTGATCCAACCTGGCTGACGCTTGTCGAAAGCTTTGTACGCCGCGATCACGGAGGTCATTGGCTCGGCTTGCGTCAAAATCTCTGAAGGTACCACTGTGCCGCTCCGCACTAAGTCGATCAGTTCCGGAAGGTAGCGGCGGTGGTTGCAGTTCCCCATCTTTATCGTGAGATTTTTCTCCATCGCGCTTCCGATCGGAAAGCCCTTCACCTTCTCGGAGTAGACGCCTATCACCGAAATCGTTCCGGCCTTCGCGACTGTCTCGACCATCCATGACAGAACTTGCGAAGGAGCGTCGCCAGGTTCCCAATTGCCGTTCTTCGGATTGGCCTCAGGCGCGACCTGCTTCTTCTCGCCCTCATGCTCTTTCTTGGATTTCCTTTCCGCCGGGCCGGAGTGCGGACGGTTAGCGTCCACGCCCACTGCGTCAATCACGCGATCAGGACCGATATCCGCTGTCAGCTCCTGCAGTAGTTTGACTGGATCTTCGCGGTCGAAGTTGATAACTTCCGCACCAAGGTCTTTTGCCATTTCAAGGCGCGAGTCGATATTGTCAATCGCAAAGATACGGCCGGCATCGAGCAGCTTGGCGGAAGCAATGGTGAAAAGTCCGACGGGGCCACATCCGAACACCGCGACCGAATTGCCCGGCTTTATTTCCGCATTCTCGGCAGCCATATATCCGGTCGGAAAAATGTCAGAGAGCAGGATGGCGTCATCGTCATCCACATCTGGCGGCAGTTTTACAAGATTGATATTTGCGAATGGAACACGCGCCTTTTCAGCCTGAAGACCGTTGAAGGGCCCACTTTGCTTCGGACCACCAAAGAATGCAGTACCGGCGGCTGGTCCGTTTGGGTTGATGTTGTCGCATTGGGAGAAGTAGCCCGAGCGACAATATGAACAATTCCCACAACCCAGTGTGGATGGAATTACAACGCGATCGCCCGGCGAAAAGTTCCGTACCTGATTTCCAACCTCCTCGACAATTCCTACGCCTTCATGGCCGAGAATCGTACCGGGCTCCATTCCGGGCAGCGTGCCACGAATCATGTGCAGATCAGTGCCGCAGATGGCGCTCGCAGTAAGCCGGACGATAGCGTCAAAGTCGTTCTGAATAGTCGGGTCCTTTACGTTCTCGAAACGTATGTCTCCGATATCGTGAAAGACGACAGCCTTCATGAGAGTCTCCAAAAATCGAATTTGAATGATGTTTAGACGCGCTCAGTCGAAGAGATGTAAATAGATGGAGAAGTTTATCCGTGACTTGGGAAGGAGATACTCGGCAGCAATATGCGCGGCAACAATAATAATAATTAAAGACCTCCGGGTCCAGGACTGGCGTCCCTTTCGCGCGAAGAAACCAGCCTGGCCCGGCCTTCTAAAACGTCCGATATGCGCAGTTCGCGAGTTCTAGACTCCAGTGCGTCCGCGCCGCGTCAGTCCTGTAATCAGGGTAATCACAAAGATCACCAGGAAGATAAAGAACAGGAGCTTCGCGATGCCTGCCGCCGCCACTGCCACGCCACCGAACCCAAAGATCGCGGCGATAATCGCGATAATGAGAAATACCAGCGCCCAATACAACATGGTGCCTCCTCTTAGTCGTTATGACTTACATCGTAGGAAGCATATCTCCCGCATCGCAGCGTGACGATCAGGCCGTCGCTGTACTTCAAAATGCGATTTGCTGTAGGGAAGAAGCTGCAAATTGCCATTATTTTGTTGGGATTATGCCCAATTTCGAGCCAACCCAGGCGCGCGATTAGGCCGCGATTTCGCGGGTCTCAGCTGGTGGTGAGCTCCCCTGGAGCATCGCCCGCAACGTCTTCGCATTGCGGACGGCGTGACCACCAATGTCGTTGTTAAAGTACGCGTACACTTCGCGGATGTTGCGCCAGCATTGTATCTGTTCAGCCCATCGTTGCAGAAGGTGATCAGGGTAGTTGCCGGCATACTTACCGGTTGTGCCGTGAAAACGGATGTAGACAAAGTTCGCCGTCAATTCCCTGGACCATTCTGCCGAATGCCAGTCGTGCAGACATAGCGCAATGTTATACGTGCGAAGTAAGCCCAGTATTTCGGGCGTGTACCAGCTGTCGTCACGAAACTCCATGACATAACGGTGACGCGCGGGAAGGACCTCCAGGAACTCTCGCAATCTGCCGGGATCAGCCTTCCATCTCGGCGGAAGCTGGAACAGTACGGGACCGAGATGCTCTCGCAGGTGTCCGGCGCGGGAGAAGAAAAGCTTTATCGGGCCCTCAGGATCTTTCAGCCGCTTAATGTGCGTGAGAAAACGGCTGGCCTTCACAGCAAAGAGAAAGCCTTGGGGCACCATCTCTTTCCAGCGCTCAAAAGTCTGCTCCTCAGGAAGCCGGTAAAAAGAATTGTTGATTTCGACAGTTGTGAACTCGCGTGAATACCACGCAAGCATCTTCTCGGATGCGAAACGAGGTGGATAGAAGTCGCCGACCCAGTGCTTATAGTGCCAACCGGAAGTGCCTACATAAGTGCGTGGCGCCGAGGAGACAGCCGACGCCGAATTTTCTTGTGGAACAGAATTACCTTCGAGCACGGCGACGTGTCGCACGCGTGCGGGCGCCTTTCCGCGCAGCCCGTGATCGGTTGGCAGGGCTGCGGCGCCGTGCTGCCGTGCGTGCCTGACGTGAAAGAGCCCGGTGCGATGCCCCGCCGCGCCCCTCTTTTTTCAGTGCTCCTATGCGTGCACGAGATCGCTTTGACGATGGGCGGCTTCGACCTGTCGATCTATGCTTGCGACTCTCTTTTTGAGCTGATGCCGTCCCCTTAGGTGGAGGAGGCAACTTTACGCCGGCTTTCCTGGCTTTTGACAGGCCGATAGCTACCGCCTGCTTGGGGCTACGCACTCCGTGCTTACCTTCCCGCACGTGGTGAATTTCTTCACGCACAAATTCACCGGCCTGTGTGCTTGGTGATTTTCCTTCCCGAGCATCTTCCCGAGCCCGCCTGATAGTCTCCTTCTCCGGCATCGCTCCTCCTCAAAACCCATTTTTAGTCTAAGCATGTCCATACCTTGCAACCAATCGGCAAAAGGCCGTAACCAGGCTAAGGTGAATCAATCGTGCGCTAGGGAGCGAGGGGCATTGGCAATTCTGGATAAAAACCATCTGAGAGCTGCACCAACCTGCCCTGTATGAGTGCCATCTAAGTCTTCACTAGGTGCGGTGGAACCGTCCCCGGTTGCCGCGATAGTGCCCGAATCTATTGCTATGCGCCGGGGACGGCATTAATTCGCTCCTAAGCGCCAGAATGCCAGTTAAAAAGAAACCCGAGGTGGTGGTAATCACCGGGGCCTCTGCAGGTTTGGGACGTGCTATCGCTCGCGAATTTGGCCGCCATGGAGCTGCGGTTGGCCTTATTTCCAGAAATGAAGCCCGGCTGAACGAAGCACAGAAAGAAATTGAAGAGGCTGGCGGACAGTCCCTCTCACTCCCTCTCGATATCGCGGATGCTGCCGCAGTTGAAAATGCAGCACAGAAGGTAGAAGACGCATTTGGCCCGATCAATGTTTGGGTCAATAACGCCATGACCTCAGTGTTCTCGCCCATTGAGGAAATGGAGCCGGAAGAATTCAAGCGGGTCACCGAGGTCACTTATCTTGGTGTGGTTTATGGCACGCTTTCTGCACTCAAGCGAATGAGGCAGCGAGACCGAGGGAGCATCGTCCAGGTCGGTTCTGCTCTGGCCTATCGCAGCATCCCCTTGCAATCTGCCTACTGTGCGTCAAAGCACGCGATTGCGGGATTTACTGATTCTCTGCGCTGCGAACTGGTGCACCAGCGATCACGAATTCACGTCTGCATGGTGCAAATGCCCGCTCTCAACACTACTCAATTCGGTTGGGTGAAGAGCCGCCTGCCGCATAAAGCGCAACCTGTGCCTCCAATTTTTCAACCTGAAGTTGGAGCGCGTGCTGTGTATTGGGCGGCGCACCACCGCCGCCGGGAACTCTTCGTCGGCAGCTCGACCGTGGCCGCCATTGTGGGACAAAAATTCATTCCCGGCCTACTGGATGAATATCTGGGAAGAACAGGCTACCGATCGCAGCAACACGATGGAAGGCAAGATCCCAATGCGCCGAACAATTTGTGGGAATCAGTTCCCGGCGACTTCGGAGCTCATGGAACCTTCGACGCGCGATCGCATTCACATTCGTGGGAGTTGTGGCTCGACACACATCGTGCGTTAATCTGGATGCTCCCGCTGGCGGCGACTGGGCTTGCTGGAGCGATGGCTTACGGCTTCGTCCGGAGGCAAAAAAGAAAGTTCCAGGATTTCAAGCGCAAATTCAGAATCCTTCAAAAGGCCGCTTGATCTGCTACTTCTCTCCAGCTTTGGAACAAGCTGGCTCAACCTCTATATCACCTAGAACAAGATCAACGATCGCTGTCTTCGTCGAATGCTCGAAAAGGGACGAGAACACCAGGGCCTTTTCTGCCGAGTCGGGGTCGATTCGTCCCTCTTCTGAGTGTCTCGACAGTTCCATGCCAGCAGCGACGCCGGCCCAAAACACCACTTCCTCCATGCTCATGGTTTCGCCGGCGCAAGGCGGAATCTGGCACAACTTATCGATTATTTCCCCCGACTCCTCCGGCGAGAGGCAATCAGCCTCATCGACGAAGGACATTACTTCCAATATCCGGCTGAACCCCTGCCAATCGTGCCGATTTGTCGTTTCAATCTTCATCATGATCGCGTCCAAGCAAAGATGAATTTTCAACAGCACGAACCACGTACTACGAGAACTCTATCGGCCTCAGAAGATTGAAGCTATCCCCTTCATCTCTTAGGGCTTGGCGTAGCATCCTGTAGGTTTGAAGAGACGATTACTGTCGGGGCTTTGAGGTAGAGCAGGACAACAAGTAGTTGCAACCTTAAGCAGCGACGTCTTGTAATCCGCCAACATAAATATAGTTCGATCCGGAGAACTGGATTCGAAACGTGTTCTCATTTTGCGCGAGCCAGTGCCGCTTGTAGGCTTCATCGCCCCGCAAGAAATCAAATTTACCCATGCCAGAGTCGACGGCGTTCTCTATCGCGCTATACATCAGCAACGTTCCAGGACTGAGGAACGCGAACTCCGGATCATAGCCTTGCATATAGCAGAAAAGAGTCGATTGCCCAAGCAGTGTGTACAAGACCGCGATCGTCCCATCTCTCGTTCGCAGACGTGAGAGACGCAGAATTCCTTTCGCGAGCAGCTTCGGCGCTGCCCTGCGATGAAACGTTTTTATCTCTGGGTCAGCCAAGACTCCCGGCTCCCCAGATTGAGACCAGCGGCTGGTATGAAGACGAAAGAGATCATCAAGGAATTCCGGCAAAGTCTTGTCCGTCGCAACTTCCACTTCTCCTCCGCCAATGCGCTCCAGGCGTGAACGTGCATTTCTCAAATTGGCTCGTTGGTGTTTTGAGAAAAGATGTACGAGTTCATTCTTCGTACTCGGGAGAAAGAGTGTTGAACAAGTGTCGTGCGGAGTTGCCGAATGCACCAACTCTGTTCGCCGCAGAACGGAATACGCGGGAAGATCCGTCAAATCCAGTACGGTCCAGTCAGCCAGATTCCGAATTTGCTGAAACATTGCCGAGATGATCTCATCTTCGTTCGGAGGTGCAACCAGAATGTTCAGATAATCGGAAACGCCACCGCCGCTGAACGCGAGCACACGCTCTTCGCCTCTTGGATAAATAAGGAGCGGAGCCAAGCCCACTAGCCCACCCTCCCGTCTGACTTCGATGGCTCGAATCTTTTCAGGGCAGAAAATTTCGATCCAGGGTTGCAGCCATTCAGGCCGCTGAAATGGAGTCGCGTCACGGCAGAATTTGAAGAGTTCAGTCCATTCTTCGGCAATGGCATTCAGTTCTTCTGCTGAGGTGAGGACTCGCGTTTCAAAGGGCGTCTTCATTGTTCTGCTACTTATGCCACCTGAAGCTCAGGAATCTTTTCCGGACGACGAAGCGACCGGTACAGGTCAAAATATTGTGCAGCCATGCGATCGGAGGAAAATCTCTGTTCTGCCACCCGACGGCATTCATCCCAGGAAATTGCTCCCGCTCGAGGAATCGTGTGTGCCATCTGTTCGGCATCATTCACCAGAAACCCGGTACGTCCATTTGCAAGGATCTCTGTCAAAGCCCCACTGCGAAACGCAATGACCGGAGTCCCCGAAGCCAGCGCTTCCATGGCAACCAACGAGCTCGTTTCCGGAGCAAGACTGGGGACGAGCAGACATCTCGCCCCTGCCAGCAGATGGGCCTTGCGCGCAGCGCCTACCGGGCCAATAAAGCGAATTCTGCTGTTCAAGCGAGGAGCGATCATGGAATCGTAATATTTGCGATGCTCGGGATATTCGAAAACCGATCCGGCGATAGTGAGATCGACGTCAGCCTTTTCAGCAGCGTCGATCGCCAGGTGTAGACCTTTTTCCGGACAGACTCGCGACATCACAACCGCATAGCCTGATTTTCTTCTGCTGACGTGAAAACTGTGCAGATCAACTCCGTTGGGAACGACTCTCACGCGTACCCCAGCTGGAGCTGTCTTAGCTTGAGACTCGGACACGCATACGAACGACACGCTCGGTTTAACGAAACGAAATGCTTCAGGCGAATACCAGATCAAGGGCAAGTGCAAAGAAACAACTATCGGCATATCGCAGTCCGGCAGATATTCATAAAAATCCAGGCCATGCATGTGAATGACATCGATTCGATAATCTCTTAAAGTGCGATCCAGCAATTTCTTAAAAACACTCCGCGCTTGACGTTTTGCGTTTTCATCCAAGACCCCAACAGGAACCTGCGCAGGAATCAACAAGCCGGAGCACGCTGAACCGGTGGGAGCCAGCACAATCGATTTGTGGCCACCCCTAACTAAGGCCTCATCAAGCATGGCGAGCACCTGCTCGGCGCCACCAGCCGTTCGCGTCGAAAGTCGGGCAAGAGGAAATCCCACGCTTAGAACGGTCAATGACATGCGTGCTCCCGGAGACCTGCCAACGCAGCAACGGCTAGCTCACACCAACGCGAGCCAGTCATCGGCCAATCCATGCATTCGTACCAGAGCCGGCCTTCGTGCGGTGGTTTGCTAAAGTCGTAGTCGGGAGCAAGCCGCAAACATTCCCGATCCGCTGGAAATTTTTCCAATACCAGGCGCTGTGAAGCGTACGCATTCATCATCTGTCGCTTCCGTTCGCGCTCCTTCTTCAACAGTTCAAAACGCAACTCCCGTGCGGGGTGCTGCTCTAAGAATTCACCTGTTACACATCGGCCGCCTCTCACGTGATAAGAAGTCATCTCCATAGCGGGAGGACCCGCTCTTTGACTGACCATTGAAAGGGCAAGCCTGGCGACGAGGGCTGCCGAGTCATGATCAGGATGGCCGCCTTCATACGCGTGCGTGATCACAACTGCAGGGCACAATCTTTCGAGCAGGTTCGCCAAGGCCGCTGTTAAGCGAGCTATTGCGAATGTGGCTTCCTGATCGACTGCATCAAGATAGAAGATGTTTGCCGCCGAAACCCCGGCGCACTTCAAGGCACACTCTGCCTCTTGTTGTCTGATACATGCATACTCCTCACGTGAGCAGTTCAACCCAGAAGACCATAGGCGAGTATCCCGCGGAGCGCCGTCGGTCAGGAAAACGACGAAAGAGTGAGGAAAACGCGACAGCAAAGCCGAGGCGCCGATGGTCTCATCATCAGGGTGCGCTGCAAGCACCAGTAGCCGCGCGTCAGAATCCGGCGGTTCAGTTTGCAGAAGCTTGGAGATCTTGCCCCAGCTTTTCTCAGAATCAGCTCGCCAGTTCATGGATTGTGATCTGGTTGCTTAGAACACGCAAGGCTTCGCGATATCCATTCAATGTCCCGACGTCAACGTATACATCTCCACGCTTGACCGCGAAAGCACTCCCTCCTCGGGCCAGATAGGCATTCACCAAGGTTCCCAGATACTCGTCGGAACGATGGCGCTCAATCCAGAGTTTATGCAGTTCAGCGAAGTGTCTGCCCGTTAACTTGAACGCTCCCCATATCCACTCGGAAGAGGCGTTCTGTCGCTTGACTTGAATTTGCTCGACAATGCCGCGATGATCCGCCACGACCGAGTCGAAGAGTTCAGGCCGGGCCACTGGAAAAAGCAGAAATGAAAATTTCCCGTCAGGAAGATGTTGAAAGCCTTCCATCGGAAACCAGATCGTGTCAGGGAGCCCTACATAAACTTGATCATCCGCAGAGATGAAAGGTAACGGGGTAAACAGGGCATCGCAGAGCCCCCCGGGGCTCTGCTGTACCACATAGCAGATGGGCACGCCCTCAATATGCGAGCCGAAGTAGCGAATAATATCCGTCTTTTCAGGCGAAATGACGAAGCATACGCGGTCCACACCACCCGCGAGCATCCGCTCGAGCAAGTACTCCGTCACTGCGCGCGGGCGCTCCGTATCGCGATCGTAGCGGGTCCCCACAGGAAGAAGTTCCTTTGAAAACGCGAGCGGCTGAATGCGGGTACCGCGTCCGGCTGCCGGAATTATTCCCCAACGCAAAGTCATGCCGCCGTCTCCACATAATTTAGAAACTCACGGCTGCGATGCTCTGCGGTGTGAGCACTCATCACTCGTTCGCGAGCCGCCTTCCCAATGCGGCGTAACTCTTCGCGGCCAAGCTGAATCGCATTCACCACGTCATTGCCACTTGATGCGACCAGAATCTCGCGGCCGAGCTCAAAAAATTGATCCAGCCCATCCCACGAGTCACTCACCACCGGGGTCCCGCAGGCTGCGGCCTCAAATAAACGCCCCGACGGGCAATAACCAAAGTCGGCCATCGCGCCCCTGGTCACATTCAGCGTTGCCCTGGATGAACTGTAGAACGCCGGGTGTTCCGCGGGTGGTACGTGCCGCACAAACCAGACATTCTCATTCCAGGGGAAATCATCAGGGTATTGAGCTCCGCCGAGCAGGAACTTGCGTCCGCGCATACGCAGTGCGGGTTCAAGAAACAGCTTTTGCAAGGAATCCTGCCGGTCAGCAGCGTACGTTCCCAGATATGAGAGGTCAGAGTCGTAGTGGCTCGACGGCGGCACAGGCCGATGGACTTGTGGATCAACGCTGCCGTATAACGGGGCCACATGTCTTGCGCCGAGAAGTTCTCGCAATTCATCCAGCGCGCGGCCGCCCACGTAGCTGAGCACGAGGTCAAAATTACGCAGGCCATAGCTTGGAATGTAATCCACCGAACCTTTCGCGCGATAATTCTCAAGCGTCACGGCCGTATCAAGATCGTAGAAAATTTTGATCGCGCTCGAATCGAGAATCAGGTCGGAAGCAGGACGCGCATCCTGGCAATACGAGGTGACCACCGCCACGTCGCTTTCAGAAACAGCACATTGGGCCAGCGACTTCGCAGAATTCCATTCGGGATACAAGACAAGCTTGTACTTTTCCGGCCAAACTAAGTCGCGATGATTGGCGTAGTAAGGGACATCTCGCTCAAAAAACGTGACTTCATGCCCCTGGCGCGCGAGAGCATTGCAGAGTCCACGCCACAACGTGGCATGGCCGTTGCCCCAGGATGAGCTGACCGTTAATCCAAAAATGACGAGCTTCATCAGCTTGCCTTCGACGCGGAAGGAAAATGCATCCCATGCAGAAAACTCGTGGCATGCACACACGCTTTTCCTACATACGACTTCGATGCACATTGATAAAGCCAAGCTGTATTCCAGAGTAGGATGTGACCTGTCAAACTCACTAGACGGACATGTGGCCGCACGGCAACATAGGGCATCTCACCTTTCACTGATGGCATCACAAACATCCCGGCTGCGGACTGTGCAATGCGACGCCCCCGGTAAGTATTCGCCATGCGCTGGAAACTCCTCCGGGTCATGTTCATAGCTGTTTCCCTGCCTTGTGTGGGCCAAACTAAGGTCAGCAACACTCCACCTTCTTATGAAGGTCAAAAAGTGGGGTCGGTTGAAATCGCGGTAAACCCACATTTGAACACCGAGCAATATCGACCTCTCATTGTGCAGCAGGCGGGCGAGCCATTTTCCAATCAGAAAGTGCAGCAGAGCATCGACGCGCTGAAGCGTACGGACGCATTTAGCCGTGTCGATTTAAAGATCGAGCCCGAACCGGCTGGACTGAAGCTGACATTTATTCTTGAGCCGGCGTATTACATGGGAATGCTCCGGTTTCCCGGTGCCCTGAAGCGCTTTTCCTATGCACGACTTTTGCAGGTCGTGAATCTCCAGGACCAGACAGTCTTTCAGCAGAGCCAGATACAGGCGTCGGAAACTGCATTAGTCAAGTTTTTCCAAGGTTACGGATATTTTCTCGCCAAGGTCCGCACCGACGTTAAGCTCGATGATCACAATCAACTTGCGCATCTCACCTTTCATGTAACGCTCGGTCCTCATGCACACATCGGCAAAGTCGAAGTTCGAGGAGCCACGCCAGAAGAGGACCGCAAGCTAAAGAACGTGCTCGGTTCATGGCGTGCTCGTTTTACGGGTGGCCTGGTAAAGCAGGGCAAACCGTATTCACCAAAACGAATTCAAACTGCAACCGCCTTGCTAAAAAGGAAATTGAGCCAGCAGCATTACCCCGACAACAAGATCGTCGTAAATCCGCCCGAGTATCATCCTGAGACCAATCTCGCCGATGTCGCTTTCAACGTCGACACTGGCCCCGTAATCGACATACGCGTCACCGGCGCGAGCCTTACATGGATTCCATTCCAATCCGGCCGCCGAAAGAAAAAACTTATCGCGATCTATGACGAGGGATCAGTCGATCCTGATGTGATCGAGGAGAGCCGGCGAAATCTGACGGACTATTTTCAGCGCAAAGGATTTTTCAATGTCAAAGTGAGTACCAACTCACAGCAGCAAAACAAAGCAACGGTTCTTACCTTCCACATCGATACGGGCCGGAAGTACTCAGTAAAGAACATCGATTTCAACGGCAATCACTACCTGGGCAGCGGCGATCTATTGGCCCATGTTCAGGTGAAGAAAAAGAGATTTCTGTTCGGCCACGGTCTTTACAGCGAAAAACTCCTGCAGAATAGCGCGAAGGGCCTCGAAGGTTTTTATCAAGACAACGGATTCGAAGACGTCAAAGTTACTCCTCATGCAGTCGAGAGAAGCGACGCAATTTACATCAGCTTTGATATCGCCGAGGGCGACCGCACGGCAGTAGCTTCTCTACGTGTTGAAGGAAACAAGAGCATCCCTCTCGACGAACTCCTGTTTCACAAGCGTGGGTTTGAATTAAAGGAGGGCAAGCCGTACTCACCGCGCCGGCTGGCGAATGATCGCAACCATATTTCCGCAAAATATCTGGACCGCGGTTACTTGAATTCCGAGGTAAAGACCATCGTTTCGCGGCATCCGGATGACCCGCACCAGGTGGACGTCACATATTCCATTATCGAAAACCAGCAAGTGCGCATTAGTCATGTCGTCTACATGGGTTATCGGCACACTCGCTTATCGTTGATCAAGCAAAGCGCCAATCTCGTGCCCGAGGAGCCATTGAGCGAAGGCAATCTTCTGCAGGGCGAAAGCAACTTGTATGACGACGGCATCTTCGATTGGGCAAGTGTAGCCCCGAGAAAGGCCATAACCAGCCAGAAGGAGGAAGAAGCTCTGGTAAAGGTCCATGAGGAAAGGCGCAATTCAATCACTTATGGCATCGGATTCGAGATTTCGCGCCGCGGCGGCAATGTCCCCTCTGGGACAATTGGAATTCCCGGACTACCGACAGTCGGCTTACCTCCCGGTGTAGAGGTACAACCAAGCGACGAGACTTTTGCCAGCCCGCGTGTCTCGATTCAATACACCCGACTTAACCTGCGTGGGCTTGCGGAGACGGGGTCGGTTTCGTTGCTTCTTTCGCGGCTCGATCAGCGGGCCATTGCCACCTACACCGACCCTCACTTTCGCGCTTCAAGTTGGCAAGCGCTGACCAGCCTTTCCTTCGAGCGCACCACAGAGAATCCGCTGTTCGAAGCACGGCTCGAAGACGCATCCCTCCAATTCCAGCGTTATATGGACCAGCGAAAACGCTATCAATTGCAACTCCGTTACGACTTCAATCACACAACGTTGAGCCACTTGATTGTTCCAGAACTGGTCCTGCCATCAGACCGCGACGTGCGTCTTTCGTATGTGTCCGGCACTGTGATCGAAGACACGCGCGACAAGCCGCTCGATGCGCACCGAGGTGTGTACAGCACAATCGATTTCCGTATCGTACCGAGCGCCTTTGGCTCAAGCGCCGATTTCACACGCCTGTTCAGCCAATATGCCTTTTACAAACGGCTGCACGGAATGGTGTTTGCCAACAGCCTGCGCTTTGGAATTGCAATTCCCTTCGCAGGTAGCGACGTACCCACCAGCGAGCGCTTTTTTGCCGGAGGTGGAACTACACTTCGAGGGTTTGCCATCGACCAGGCTGGCCCGATTCGATATGTTCCGTTCTGCCAGGGCAACTCGACCACGGATTGCCCGACTGTTGCTATTCCCATAGGCGGCAATCAACTCTTCATCATCAATTCCGAGCTGCGTTACCCAATTCCGATCATGTCGAACCTGGGTGGCGTTGTTTTCTATGACGGCGGGAACGTTTACAACGATATGCTTCACACTTTCGTGGATCAGTACACAAACACGATTGGGATAGGACTGCGATACAACACTCCGATTGGGCCAGTCCGCTTCGATGTTGGGCAGAATCTCGATCCCGTGAAGGGCATCAGGTCCACACAATTTTTCATCACACTAGGACAAGCTTTCTAGAATCGAAGCGATTCCAGAAACGGTGCACATGGCGAAATGGCAGAACATAGTCGGCTGGACGGCGGTGACAATTGGCGCTGTGCTGCTGCTGGTCATCGTGGCGGCTGTCGTGCTGCTACGCACGCCTGCGTTTCACAACTATCTGCTGGCAAAGATTGAGCAGCAGGCTGGCAAAGCGATCGGCGGCCGAGTCGATGTCCACAACTTCGATTTGCATCCTGGAACTCTCACCGCCGACATTTACGGATTAACTGTTCAAGGCAAAGAGTCGCCTGCAGAAAAACCATTGCTGCAAGTCCAGCACGTAAAAGTCGGGATAAGAATCATTTCGGTGCTGCGGCGAAAGGTGAACCTGAGCGAACTGCTCATTGAGCATCCTGTGGTCAATTTAATTGCGGATAAGCAAGGCAACAGCAATCTACCTCAGCCGCCTCCCTCAGAAAACAAAAGTTCAAGTACGAACATTTTCGACCTGGCCATTGGCCATGTGCTGCTTACAAGCGGCGAAATCGACGCGAGAGATCGACGAATCCCAGTCGACGCGAACCTCACAAATCTGCGGACCGAGATCACCTTCAGCCAATTGGAGAAGAAATACAGCGGAACAATTTCCTATGAAGACGGTGTGATCGACTACGCTCAACTGCGTCCCCTCCGCCACAGTATGCAAGCCTCATTCGATGCAAGCCCTTCTGAGCTAAATTTGAAGCCGTTGGTGCTCAGGCTCGGTGGCTCTCGCGTTGCCCTTCGCGCGAGCGTAAAAGATTACAGCACGACTCCCGTCGCGACAGGCAGCTACGATGTGGTGCTTCATACCCAGGACTTCGCCGGACTCTTGAGCACGGCACAAACTGCCGGCGATGTGGCCCTGCATGGCAAGCTCAAGTACCAGGACGTGCCGGGACGTCTTATGCTGAGAAACGCGACTCTCTCTGGAAGTATCGACAGTGATGGGCTCACGCTTTCTTCTCCACAAGCAAACGTCAGAATCGAAAAAATCGCGGGAAGCTATCAACTCGCGAACGGGAACTTCAAAGCCGACGACTTCACGATGGACCTGCTCGATGGCCGACTGGCAGCCCAGGGGACCATTGAACAGATCGACGCAGCGCGCAAGTCGCAGTTCCATCTGGAGCTCGCCGGAATTTCCTTGCAGGCCCTGAAGTCTGCCTTGACAAGCTTATCGAAGCAATCGGTCCCGGTCGCCGGCAGCCTGAACGCTAAGGCAGATGCCCATTGGCAAGGATCACTGGATAAGCTGGGCGCCACTTCCGCACTCACGATGAGAGGTTCACTCGTCGGGAAGAGTTCCGGGAAATCGCAGAGATATCCTCTCTCTGCGGACATCCACGTTGACTATGACGGCCCGCGACAACTGCTCACGGTTGCCTCAAGTTCGATCCAGCTTCCCGGGACATCGGTCCATGCGCAGGGACAAGTTGGAAACGAGAGCTCGAATCTGGCAATTAGTGCTTCCACGAAGGACCTGCATCAATTCCTGGCGCTCGCGTCTGCAATGCCTTCCTCTAAGACGCAAAACACAAGCTCCAGCACTGGCCTTGGGAACATCCACGGAACGGCAGCACTGAATGCCGTCGTACACGGCACTTTGCAGAATCCGCAGATCACTGCGCAGGTCTCTGCCAGTAATCTTCAGGTAAACCAAAGCGAGTGGAACTCATTGAAGCTGGTCATGACGGCAAATCCATCACAGATCGCCATTCAGAATGGCTCGCTGATTTCCGAGCGGCATGCGCAAATATCGATGAGCGGGAGCATCGGACTGCACCGGTGGTCCTATGTTCCAACAGATCCGATTGCTGCGAACGTGCAGATTCAGCGTTTGGCGATTGCCGAACTGCAGGACGCAGCGAACACAAAATATCCTGTGGAAGGTCAGATTTTTGGGAATTTGCAGCTTCGCGGCTCACAACTCGACCCGCAGGGGCAAGGACGAATCGACATCAGTAAAGCCGTGGTCTCCAATGAACCGATTAACACAATTTCCGCGCAATTCCACGCAGCAAGTGGGACCATCAATTCAGACCTGACGATCGGACTCGTGAAGGCAAATGTGAGTTATACACCGAAGACTGAGGCCTACACGCTCCAACTTAATGCCCCGCAACTTGACATCAGCAAGAGTCACACCGTCCAGGCGAAGAATTTGCCGGTAAACGGATTGGTGACAATCAAAGCAACCGGAACCGGCACTCTGAAAGACCCACAATTAGCCGCCTCGGTTCAGATAGACCAGTTGCAACTGCAAAACACAAATTTCAGTCGGGTCGATGCTGACCTGAACATTGCGAATCATCTCGCGAAGCTGGCGTTAAACTCGGGAGTTAGTGGCGCAAATTTCCACGGCAATGCCACTGTGCATCTGAGTCCGGGCTATTACACGGAAGCCTCGCTCGATACCAGCAAGTTTGCCGTCGAACCATTTCTCGCAATGTATATGCCTTCGCGTCCTGCAGGTCTTCATGGAGAAACCGAGATACATCTTTCAGTGCGCGGGCCGGCGGCGGACAAGAGCAAGCTCGAAGCGCACCTCACCATTCCCGTTCTCGAAGCTGGCTACCAGTCACTGCAGTTTGCCGCAACAAGTCCGATTCGGGCAGACTACGCGAACTCAGTTTTGGTTCTGCATCCTGCGTCGATAAAAGGTACTGACACGTCTTTGCAATTTCAGGGCAGAATTCCGCTCAATCAACCGGGAGCGATGGAAGTATCGGCGCACGGATCAGTTGGTTTGCAGCTAGTCCAGATGTTCAGTCCGGACCTGCGAACGGGCGGCGATATCGCGCTCGACGTCAATGCCGGCGGCATTCTGAAGAATCCGGCTGTGAAGGGACAAGTTCGTCTCGAAAACGTTTCATTGTCATCAGAAGCCATGCCCCTGGGCGTTCAGGGCCTGAACGCGCTCATGCAAATCAACAACACAAGCCTTCAGATCACAAATGGTTCTGGCAAACTCGGCGGCGGCGATATTACGCTTGGCGGCTCCATTATTTATCGTCCGCAGCTGCAGATGAATCTTGCGTTCTCCGGCAAGTCCGTGCGAGTGCGTTATCCCGAGGGCGTGCGAACTGTATTCGATTCCGAGCTGACATTGAACGGAAATCGGCAGGCTTCCCTTCTACAGGGTCGCGTGTTGATCGACTCGTTATCCTTTACATCGGATTTTGATATTGCCTCGCTCATGTCCCAATTTAACGGAACTAGCGCTCCTCCCACCGGGGAGAGCATGGCCGACAATATGAAGCTGCAGATAGCTGTGCAATCCACAAATCAACTCAGCGCCGGAACGGCACAATTGGGAGTCGAAGGCACCGCAAATCTACGAGTAATCGGGACTGCCTCCGACCCCGTGGTTACCGGCCGCGCTGACCTGGCCTCGGGGGATATTTTCTTCGGCAAGAACCAGTATCATCTCGAACGCGGGATCATCACATTCGCCAACACGAGCCGGACGGAGCCCGTTCTGAATTTGCTGATCACCAGCACAATCAGCCAGTACAGCTTGAGCATCAGCATTCGCGGACCCATTCAAAAATTGCAAACTAGTTATGTTTCCGATCCTCCGTTGTCACCGATCGATATCATCAATCTCATCGCGCGCGGTGCACCGACTACCGGCGGCGGCACAAAAACCTCCACTACGGATCAAGTACTTGCGGCGGGACTCGGGCAGGTCGGCTCTGAGGTCAGCAAGCTGACCGGCATTGCTGGCCTCCAAATTGATCCTTTAATTGGTGGAGAAAACTCTGATCCCTCAGCCAGAATTGGCATCCAAAAACGTGTGACAAGGAATTTCCTTTTTACGTTCTCAACGGATGTGACACAACCCCAGAGCGAAATCGTTCAGGGCGAATATCAAATAAGCAAACGCTGGTCGATCAGCGTGCTGAGGGACGAAAGTGGCGGATTCGCAGTCGACGGCAAGTTCCATACAAAATTTTAGCGGCTTGGGGATAGCAGTTGAGCCGGCGCGGACCACGCAAGCAGAGGAGCTTGCGAAATCCGACTTGTGGATTTTCCGTGAGGGACGCCGCGATGTTCCCGGTGCGACATTCCTGAATGATCTGCGCCAACGGCTGAGTTCGCGTAATGGGTCGGTGGACTGCCTGATCCAAGCCGGCGAACTGGAAACCGCTCTCGCCGACTCGGGCAGCCTAAGTGCCTCAACGGCGGCAAGTCTGACCAATTGTCTTGCGGATCGGCTATACGCGGCAAAATGCGGAAACGGTCAAGATCCTGAAGACATTCTGAACCATATTGAACCCTCGGCTTCGATCACCATCTCTCCCCCGGAGGGATTCACTTATTACGCGCTTCATCCTTTGGATTTCGCCAGGGTTGCGGAACGGATTGCAGATGAAATCCCTGTCTATGCTGTGATTGGAATCCGCAGCATTGGAACGACCCTGAGCGCCGTGGTTGTCGCCGCTTTGAATAAGCGCGGAAACTCGGCGACGCGAATTACGGTGCGCCCAAAGGGTCACCCTTACTCCCGAGAAATGCAGCTTCTGGCAACTGAGAAAGAATGGATCGCTGATCAGATTTCAAAAACAGCGCATTTTCTCATCGTCGATGAAGGCCCAGGCCGTAGCGGTTCCACCTTCCTGTCAGTGGCAGAGGCTTTGTGCCACCAAGGTGTCAGCCCCGAACGCATCACGATCATTGGCAGCCGCCAATTCGACCCAGAGTCTTTGTGTGCCGAGGGCGCGCCGGCGCGATGGCGGAAGTTCCGATTCTTAGCAGCCAGTTCGTCAATGAATGAGCGATTCAGCAGATGGACCTATCTTGGCGGCGGTGATTGGCGAATGTATTTCTGTGGCTCTGAGCAGAACTGGCCCGAAAGTTGGACGCAGATGGAGCGCTTCAAGGTGCTGTCTCCCGATCGCCGCGAGGTCGTTAAATTCGAGGGAATGGGGCGAATTGGCGAAGAGGCGCGACACAGAGCATTTGTCCTCGCTGGCGCAG
Source organism: Terriglobales bacterium (assembly GCA_036557105.1). Classification (GTDB taxonomy): domain Bacteria; phylum Acidobacteriota; class Terriglobia; order Terriglobales; family Acidobacteriaceae; genus Gp1-AA145. The sequence continues at coordinate 21,429 of DATBIE010000242.1, read as the reverse complement.
GTTTTTCTCCAGCAGTACACGATGCGGGTAATGGCTTTCTCTCCTACGCGACTATTGCTTCAGGAAAACACCTGCAAAAATCTGATTTGAGTACAGCCATCCTTGAGCAGATCGCAAGATACTATGCCTTCCGCAATGCTGAATTTCATCACAGTTCCCCTGCGAATCCTGAGTTAGAGCACATGGTCACATTCAATGTTCAACAGGAGTTTGGGCGGGAACTGAAGCTGGAAGCAGGCGCGCTCTCTTCCGCGAACACGGTTGTGGTTGACGGTCGCGTGCAGCCTTACGAATGGATCGTCGCAGAAGATGGCAAACTCCTGAAGATGGACGCGATCAGTCACGGCGACAATCACTTCTTCCCTGGCCCATGCAATATCGCGTGGGATTTGGCCGGGACGATGGTTGAATGGGAACTTGATCGCCAAGCGAGTGAATTTCTTCTCAATGCATTTAGAAAATTGTCAGGAATCGATCTGTCATCAGAGCTCAACGCTTATCTGCTGTCCTATTGCGTGTTCCGGCTTGGTTTCTGCAAGATGGCACGATCCACAGTTCTGGGCTCGCGAGAGGAACTTCGGCTGGACTCTGCTTACCACCGATATCGTTCCGCGGCTGAAGCGATACTCCGCTCGTTCTAACTTCCACAGTTTCACATCGTATCGTCGAGAGCAGAACTTTCGCCGCGAAACGATGTATGCTATCTCGTTTGCATCATCCGATTTCTTCATGACTTTAGCGACCAGTAACAACGAAAATTTAGCTAGTGAGTCGCGCCCCGTCAGAATCCTCGTGGCGGACGACCATGAGGTCATGCGTCTGGGCATTCGTAATCTGCTGGAATCTGTCCCCAACTGGGTGGTGTCTGGAGAAGCCGCCACGGGTCGCGAAGCCGTAGAGCGCGCTTTAGATACCTCCCCAGATGTGATCATCATGGACATTACAATGCCCGAGATGAATGGGTTCGAAGCCGCGGCGCAAATCGCTCAGCGGCGTCCGGATATTCCGGTGATCATGTTTTCTCTCCATCTCTCTGAGGACGTGGTTTCTCGCTTCAAAACCGGGCCAATACGGGGAGCAGTTTCGAAGAGTGAGGCCGCACGCGACTTGCTCGAAGCAGTACGCTCTGTTTTGAAGGGCGGAACGTTTTTCCCCGGCAAACCTTCCACGGCTCCCGCTCAGTAGTTCCGAATTTCTCCGCAAATACATATTTCACCCGATTCAAATGCCGTTGGAGTGTATGAGATACCCATAGAGCCGCTTCATGACTTCTCATTGCGCCAATCCCGCTTGCGCGGTTCCGCTTCGATACCTACGAGATGGCCGTCTATTTCAGTTCGAGATACGGCCACAAACCAGAGCGGAGCACATAGCTAACACATTCAAACCGGCTCGGAAAGTTTCTCATTTCTGGTTATGCGGTAAATGCTGCTCAAATCTGACGCTAGTTTTCGACCAGCTCAAGGCAGTTGTGCTGAAACCTAGAGTCGCAGCTTAACTCTTCCACAGCTTTAGCTCCCAATTTTAGCTTTTGGTGAGAGAACTAACAGACAGACGTTGCTTTGCAACGTCCTGACACGTGCGATGAAATTTTTCTTTATTGCTGTACTGGCGCTTTAGGGAGGTGGCAGGCGCCGGATAAAGGGGAGGTACGACCAACGCCTGCCTTCCGTCTCCTTCGCGTTGGGGCTAAATTATGTGTAATTGACGCGGGGAGCACCGGGCTATCAGGTTAATACTGTATTTTTGTTTCAGGACGAACAGACTTGAACCGCCGCGCCAAAGCAAAGCTTACCCTAATGTTTGCATCTATTTAGAAGCATTTAACAATCGCCCATGCAGCAGGATGCTGTTTTGAAGCTTGCCGGTAACGCTCCTGGTTCGTTCCCAGAGATTGGTGACTACGCGGTCATCGGCGATTGCCGGACCGCAGTTCTGATTTCGAAATATGGATCAATCGAGTGGCTATGCTGGCCACGTTTCGATTCTCCTTCCATCTTCGCTGCCGTACTGGACCGAGACAATGGCGGACATTGGACAATTTGCCCGACGGGTTCTTTCTCGACTAAACGCCAGTACGTGAAGGATTCCAATGTCCTTCAGACAACTTTTTCGACAGCTTCAGGGAGCATGGTCCTCAACGACTTAATGCCGGTGCGGGATTCCGGAGATGACTCCATGGTCCCCGACCACGAAATCATTCGCCACTTGAACTGCACTTCCGGCGAAATAGAAGTCGAAACTGTGCTGGCGCCGCGCGCATGTTACGGAGAAAAGAAGGTCACAATACAGCAGCAAGGGAAGCTTGGCTTCCGAATGTTAAACGGACGAGGCGTCCACTGGCTTCGGAGTAACCTGCCATCGTTCCGAATTCAAGACGGAGCGGCGTTCGCCAGGACAATTCTGCACGCCGGTGAAACCCTTCTGTTCTCGTTCAGTTTCTCGCAAGTATCACCGGCTGTCCTCCCGCCGCTTGAGCATATTCCGGAGAGAATCAAGATCTGCATCGACTGGTGGCAAAAGTGGGCGGCACGCACGGAATACGATGGAGAGTTTCGCGATGAAGTAGTCCGCAGCGCGCTGGCTCTGAAACTGATGATCTTCGCCCCATCTGGGGCAATCGTCGCCGCCCCCACCACGTCCCTTCCTGAACGCATCGGCGCCAATCTCAATTGGGATTATCGCTTTTGTTGGATGCGTGATGCTTCGCTGACGATCCGCGCATTGCTTGAACTCGGCTTCTGGCGCGAGGCAACCGGCTTCCTTGATTGGATGCTGCACGCCACACGGCTCACACAACCCGAGCTCAGGATCCTCTATACCGTCTACGGTAACCAGCCGCCGAACGAGCGCGAGTCAAAGGTCCTGCGGGGATATCGTGGATCGAGGCCGGTAAGAATCGGCAACGCCGCTCGCGACCAGCTTCAGATGGATGTATATGGCGAGGTTGTGGACGCTGCGGCCCAGTATGCGTTTCACGGGGGAGAACTGGATCGTGAAATGCAGAAAGTGCTCGTCGGATTTGGCAACTATGTTATGAAACACTGGGACACCGCTGATCAAGGGATTTGGGAGCCCCGCACTGAACCTCGCGATCACACTCATTCGCGACTGCTTTGCTGGACTACGCTCGACCGATTGGTTTCACTTTGTGAACAAGGCAAGATCAAACGAGCGCCTGTAGACGACTATAAAAAGCAGGCCGACACCATCCGGCGCCAAATACAAGCCCGCGCATGGAACCAGAAGCTACAGAGCTATGTGTGTGAACTCGACGGTCATGAGATGGACTCAAGTCTTCTTCTGCTCTCCTGGTACGGGTTTGAAAAAGCGGATTCGCCACGAATGCGTGCCACGCGCCGCAGGTTGCGCGAGAAGTTAAGCACGCCCGAAGGCCTGTTGTATAGGTCCGAGCAACTCCCACCCGAGGGCACATTCGCTATTTGCAGCTTCTGGGATGCGGAGTATCTGGCCCTGGGAGGTGGCAGCGTACAAGACGCTCGCGGTCTCATCAGCACACTGATGAAATATCGAAACGACGTCGGACTTTACGCTGAAGAAATTGACGCCCACAGCGGACAAGCGCTGGGAAATTTTCCGCAGGCATTTACGCACGTAGGATTTATTGGGGCGGCGCTCTCCCTCGATCAGCGCGAAAAAGGTGAGCAGCAGCTGGGGCATCGTGCGGAAAGCGCAACCCAGCAAGAGTCGCATCAAACACAACCGGCATGAACTGGGAAAGCTGGGTACTCTCTGGATTTGTCGCAACACTGGCGCTTTCGACCCTGCTGGCGACCAGCCAGGGCCTGGGGTTGACGCGTATGAACGTTCCTTATCTGCTGGGAACGATCATCACACCGCAACGTGAAAAGGCGCGCCTGTACGGATTTTTCGCGCATTTCCTGAACGGCTGGGTTTTCTCGTTAATTTATATCTACATCTTTCAGGCACGGCACATGGTGAACTGGTGGTTGGGGCTGCTGATCGGCCTGGCGCATGGTTTCTTCATGCTGACCGTGATCATGACATTATTGCCCAGCCTGCACCCGCGCATGGCCACTGAACAGAAGGGACCCAACTCGCGGCGTCAACTCGAGCCTCCAGGCTTCATGGCCTTGAACTACGGATACCAGACACCGCTCTCGATTCTTGTTTCTCACGCCGCGTTCGGTGCAATTCTGGGCTGGTTGTACCGGCTGGTATAGTGCAGCGTGCCATTCTAAAAATGCAACCGGCATCTGCCGGCTTCCATCACATTATGAGAGGAAAACATGAACTCATTGCGCGACCTGCAAAAGCTAGGCCAGTCCATTTGGCTGGATTATCTGCGGCGAGATCTGATCACCAGCGGACGGCTGAAGAAAATGATGGAAGAGGACGGGGTCACTGGAATGACCAGCAATCCCACCATATTTCAGAAGGCTATTTCCGAAGGCACCGAATATGACGACCTGATCCGGAGTTTGCTGCGCGATTCCGCCAGTGACGCGGCAACACTTTTTGAGGAAATCGAGGTGAGTGATATCCGCCTGGCTGCGGATGTGCTTCGGCCCGTGTACGATCGCACCAACGGAGCGGACGGATTTGTGAGCATTGAGGTAAATCCGCACCTGGCGTACAACAGCGTCGGCAGCATCTCCGAAGCGCGGCGCCTGTGGCACGAAGTGGGGCGCCCTAACCTCATGGTCAAAATTCCGGCGACTGTGGAAGGGCTTCCGCCGATTGAGCAACTGACTTCAGAGGGGATCAATGTGAATATCACATTGATTTTCTCGGTCAGCCAATATGACGACGTGGTACAAGCCTTTTTGCGCGGCTTGCGGCAAGCGCATGATCCGCAGCGGATCACGTCCGTCGCCTCGTTCTTCGTCAGCCGCGTGGACTCGGCCGTTGACAAGGCACTGGAGGAAGTGGGAACCGAAGATGCTCTTGCTTTGCGCGGCAAGGCTGGCATCGCCAACGCGAAACTGGCATACTCGCGCTTTCAGGAAATCTTCTATGGAGAGGAATTTCAAAACCTGCAATCACGGGGAGCGCGCATCCAGAAGCCCCTGTGGGCGAGTACGAGCACCAAGAACAGGAATTACTCGGACGTAATGTACATCGAAGGATTGGCCGGCCGCGATACCGTAAACTCCATGCCACCGGAGACATTGGAATCATTTCGCGATCACGGAAAAGCTACGCCCGCCTTGACCAAAGATACAGCGGAAGCTGAAGAAGTCATTGAAAAACTGCTGGCGATGGAAATCAACTTGCGTTCGATTGGAATGGACCTGACTGAACAAGGCGTCGAGAAATTCGAAAAATCCTACGACGACCTGCTTCGGACGCTGGATGGAAAACGGGAGAATTTACTGAAAAAAACTGCAGCATGACCACAAGAAATTCACCAAGCGAGTGCTGCGGTTTCCACCTACCTCATCTAACAATGTGAAAGGCGGCGCGGGTTTTTATCGTTTCCCCGTTTGGGCCCGGTCGAAGTCGAACGATGTCAGTCCGGGCCACGCCTTCCGTTATGTTGAGTAGTCCGCGTTGATCCTTACATATTCTGCGCTGAGATCTGTAGTTAGAAACTCGAGGGACGACTTACCTCGGCCAAGACGCACACCGACTCGACACTCTGCTTGTGCGAGCTCCTCGTGCGCAGATTTTTCGTGGAAGGCACAACCGGCTCCGCTGCGATACACCTCTTGGTCACCGATGGAGATCGTTACTCGCCGGGGATCAATATCGACTCCGCTTCTTCCAACGGCGGCGAGGATTCGCCCCCAGTTCGGATCAGCGCCCGCCCACGCGGTTTTCACCAACAAGGAATGGGCGATTGCGCGCGCAACCTGAAGCGCTTCCCGGCGGTTCCGTGCCTGCTCAATCCTGAGCCGGACCATATGCTGCACGCCTTCGCCGTCGGCAATGATCTGCTCGGCGAGTGAGCGGCATACGTCAAGCAGGGCACGATCAAATTCCCTGCGCACTGATTTATATGAGATGCCACTCGCGCCAGAGGCCAGCAATAGCACAGTATCATTCGTGGACGTATCGCCGTCGACAGAAATCACGTTAAAGCTGCTTTCGCAGGATTTGCGCAGCGCGGTTTTCAGTTCTCGCGCACTCGCAACCACATCCGTGAGCAAATAAACCAGCATGGTAGCCAGTTGCGGGTGAATCATTCCAGAACCTTTCGCGACGCCGGCAATGGCGCCACGCCCCGAACGTAAGGGAATGCTTGCGAGTTTTGGTTTTGAATCCGTGGTAAGAATCGCCTCCGCAAATTGCCGCAGATGATCGACAGATGATGCCGCAGAGGAGGCAAGCGACGATAGCTGCGGAATGATCTTCTGAACCGGCAGCGGAACGCCGATGATGCCGGTGGAAGAAGGAAATACTTCCGTCGGTTTCAGGCTCAGAACTCGCGCCGCTTCCGCACACACTTTCTTGCAGTCCTGCAAACCCGCTCTCCCCGTTGCGCAGTTGGCATTACCGGAGTTCACGATGACAACGCGAGTTTTCCCGCCGCTCCGGATCAATGCTGAACGGCCAACTTCGACCGGCGCTGCGCAGACGAGATTTCTGGTGAACAGGGCAGCTGCAGACGTTTTCGGTTCGGCGACAATGAGCGCCAGATCAGGCTTGCCGCTGGCCTTAATACCGGCTGCCCTCGCGGAAAACTTGAAGCCTTTAGGAAGAAAAATCGGGCCGGACGGGATCATACCTGCAATTTCACCAAAAAGTTCGCAGGCTCTGGCAGGATTGCAAAGCGCGGCAGTTCGCCTTTCACCATCGCAACTTCATCGCAGCAGTGATAGCGCGGGCAGACGCAGCAGTCTTTGTTGATCTTGTCAGGAAGGTCCTCGCGCACGGCAACGTCAAATCCGAGCTTGGCGAAAAATTGTGGGCTGCGGGTGAACAGGCAGATACAGCTCACCTGGTGTTTGTGCGCCTCCGACATGAGCGACTGCACCAGCAATTCGCCGCCCCCGCGCTTCTGAAAATCCTTGTGGACCGTAATTGAACGAATCTCGGCGAGATGCGTTCCGTACAAGTGCAAAGCTCCGCAACCGATAATCTCGCCGGCTTCTTCGAGCACGATAAAGTCGCGCACGTTCTCGCATATCTCGGCAAGTGTCCGAGGAAGCAGAGTGCCGTCGGTGGAATAAGACGAAATCAATTCGTGAATGCGCTCCGCGTCAGGCAGCAGGGCTTCACGCGTGTGCATGGGCTTCCTCCCGTACCAAATTGAGCTTTTTGCGCGCCGTGGCGAGCGCTTCACGGACGCGGTCTGGCGCGGTCCCACCGGGAACATCGTGAATCGCAAGCACATTTTCGAGTCTTACAAATTCATAAAAATCCTGTTCGAAATGCCAATCAATGTTTCGCAAATCTTCAAGCGGCACCGCTTCCAACTCGCAGTTTTTATCGATGGCCAGCCGTACAGCTTTGCCTACCTGCTCGTGAGCGATTCGGAAAGGGACGCCTTTTTGAACCAGATAGGTTGCCGCGGCGAACGCGTTCATGTAGCCGGACGCCGCGGCTGCCTGCATGCGTTCGAAATTAAGTTCGACCGATTCCATCCATCCCGTTACTAACGGCAACAATGAAAGCACGACTTCAGTTGCGTGGAAGAGTGGCTCTTGAGTTTCCTGCAAGTCTTTGTTGTAGGCGAGCGGCAAACCTTTGGTGGCGATCATGAGAGCATTGGCATCGCCGAGCACACGTGCAGCTTTGGCACGCGTGAGTTCGAGTAGATCGCCATTCATCTTTTGCGGCATCGCGCTGCTGCCGGTAGAGTACGCCTCGGGAAGATGCAGAAAGTTATATTCCTGCGATGCAAATAACAACATCTCTTCAGCCCAGCGGCTCAGGTGCAGAGCAAGTAACGAGAGAGTGTTGGCGAATTCCAATACGAAGTCGCGGTCGCTGGTGGAATCGATGCTGTTTGCGGTTGGAGAATCAAAACCGAGCTCCTGCGACATCAGTTCGCGGTCGAGAGGCAGAGTCGATCCTGACACTGCACCGGAGCCGAGCGGACACAAGTTCCCGCGCTTCCGGCAATCGGCAACTCGGTCACGATCGCGAAAGAGCATTTCCGCGTACGCCAGCAGCCAATGCGCAACCAGCACGGGTTCGGCACGCTGCATGTGCGTGTACGCCGGCATCGCCACTTGCCCGGCCTGGTCGGCCCGGTCGAGAAGGGCAGAGATCAGGCTGGAAATGGCCTCGCCAATCTCGTCGCAACCTGAGCGCACGTACAGCCGCAGATCGGTTGCGATCTGTTCGTTGCGACTGCGGCCGCTGTGCAGCTTGTATCCCGCGTCACCGATCAGTTTGACGAGTTGCTTCTCGACAAAGTGATGGACATCTTCCGCTTCCGGATCTTCGAAAAATTCTGGCGAGCTTTCAGCTTTTTCGCCGATCTGCTCCAGTCCACTCAGGATCGACTGAAGTTCATCTTCCGACACCGCACTTGCCTGCCTGAGCGCGCGAGCATGAGCGGCGCTCGCCTCCAGTTCGCATTCGAGCAGCCGGCAATCGAAGTCAAACGATCGCTGCCATTTTTCGAACGCGGGATCGAGCGGTTGCCGGAATCGGCCCGACCACATCTTCATCGCACGACCTCTTCCGCTTTTCTCTGTGTTCGCTCTGTGTTCACTGTGTCCTCTGCGGTTGAGCCTTTTTGCTTTTGAATTTGCGCTCGCGACCGCGAAGGCAGACCGAGAATCCGAATGAATCCCGCCGCATCTTTCTGGTCGTAGCTCTCGCCCATTGTGAACGATGAGAGATCCGTGCGATAAAGCGAGTGCTCTGATTTCCGGCTCAGCACCGACACGTTTCCTTTATACAGAGACAGTGTCACAGTACCCGTGACTTCTTTCTGTGTACTCTCGACAAATGCGTCGAGCGCTTCGCGCAAGGGGGTGAACCAGAGCCCGTAATAAACCAGTTCGGCATATTTCAGTCCGATGTGCTGTTTGAAGTGCATGACGTCTCTTTCGCAGCACAATGCCTCGAGTTCGCGATGTGCGGCGATCAGTAGCGTTCCACCTGGCGTTTCATAACAGCCGCGGGACTTAATTCCCACGAAGCGGTTTTCCACGATGTCAACACGCCCAATCGCGTTCCGGCCGCCAATTTCGTTCAGCAATTCCACGAGAGACACAGGATCTAGCCGCATTCCATTCACGCCAACCGGAACGCCTTTCTCGAACTCGATCTGCACTTGCTCCTCGCGGTCCGGAGCTTGCTGCGGAGATTTTGAAATCTGCCATGTGCTCGCGAATGGCGCGTTGGCGGCGTCTTCGAGTTCCCCGCCTTCATGGCTGATGTGCCACAGGTTCCGATCTCGGCTATGGATCTTCTCTCGGCTCTGCGCAAGCGGAATTCCATGCGCTTCGGCGTAATCCAGGCAGTCCTCGCGCGATTTCAGATCCCACTCGCGCCACGGGGCGATCACTTTCAACTCGGGAGCAAGAGCCTGATACGTCAACTCAAACCGGACCTGATCATTTCCCTTGCCGGTGCATCCGTGGGCGACTGCTGTCGCGCCTTCGCGCAGCGCAACTTCCACCTGGTGCTTGGCAATGACAGGACGCGCCATCGAAGTGCCGAGCAGGTATTTGTGCTCGTACACCGCGCCGGCTTTCAGAGACGGAAATACGTACTCCGTGAGAAACTCTTCGCGCAAATCTTCGACGAACACTTTGCTGGCGCCGGTCTTGTACGCTTTCTCGACCACAGCCTCGATGTCATCCCCCTGGCCCACATCGGCGACCATCGCGATCACCTCGCAGTTGTAGTTCTCCTTCAGCCAGGGAATGATGATCGAAGTATCCAACCCACCGGAATACGCGAGTACAACTTTTTCAGGCATGAGCGCTCCTCAAAGGCTGGCGGCTCTTGCCCCCAACCAGCATCATTAAAATTGCTTTCTGCACGTGCATGCGGTTTTCCGCCTGATCGAAAACGACCGAGTTGGGGCAGTCGATGACCGAGTCGGTTACTTCTTCATTCCTGTGCGCAGGCAGGCAGTGCATGAACGCGGCGTGCGGTGCAGCTTCCGCCATCAGTTCGTCGTTGACCTGAAACGGTGGGAAGATTCTCGCGCGCTCTTCGGTTTCATGCTCGTGTCCCATGCTCGTCCATGCGTCGGTATAGATCGCATCCACGCCGCGCACTGCCTTGTGCGGATCATTCATCAGTTCAATCGTCGCGCCGGTACTTTTTGCAACTTCCAGAGCATCGGCCAGAATCTGCGGATTCGGTCCGTAGCCGTTTGGCGTGCCGATGCGAATCTTCGATCCGAGCAGCGCAGCCGTCAGCAAGAGCGAGTGCATGACATTATTTCCGTCGCCGACGTACGCCAAGGTGATTTTCCGTAGGTTCCCGAACTTTTCTTGCAATGTGAAGTAATCGGCCAGCGCCTGGCAGGGATGCTCGACCTCGCTCAGAGCGTTGATAACCGGAACGCACGCGAACTCCGCCATTCCTTCCACCGTCTCGTGAGCAAATGTCCGCAGCACAATGCCACTGACCCAGCGTTCGAGATTGTGCGCGATATCGCTGAGTGTCTCGCGCGCGTCGAGCCGTTCATGCCGCTGATCGACGAACGAAACTGATCCTCCCAGTCCACAAACGCCTGCTTCAAACGTGATCCGCGTCCGTAGCGACGGCTTCTCGAAAAACATGGCAATGTGCTTGCCGGCGAGAGCCGAGCGAAAATCTTCCGGACGCGCCTTCATGCGGCCCGCGAGGTGAAAAACCGACTCGACCTCGATGGGAGACAAATCGCGAATCGAAACCAAATCTCTGCCGGGCATCCGGCTGATTGGCGGCTGCGGTCTAGTTGGTACCGTTAAGGTTTGGCTGCTCACTGAGTAGCTCCTTCCTCTGTAGTTTTCCTGTGTGTGCCTCGGTGCTCTCTGTGGTTGAGTTTTTTGTTTTCCTGCAACACATTGTCGAGTGCTCGCACTACCACATCCACGTGCTTCTTTTCGATGATGTACGGCGGCAGAAAACGCAACACGGTATCGTGCGTGCGGTTAATCAGAATTCCTGCTGCGAGCAATTGAGCGAGAACCGACTTCGCAAGCTCCGCGGAATCCAGATCAATCGCCAGCATCAATCCCATCCCGCGCACATCCTTGATCGACGAGTACTTCGACTGAAGTTGCAGTAGTTTTGACAAGAAATACTTGCCCAGCTTCTGAACGTGAGGAAGCCTTCGATCGATCTGACGCAGAAATTCCACTGCGACCGCACAGGCCAATGGGCCGCCGCCGAAAGTTGTGCCATGCAATCCCGGATGCATGCCGCTCGCGACGCGTTCTGTAGTGAGCAACGCACCCAGTGGCAGACCTGCGGCAAGCGGCTTCGCGACCGTCACCATATCGGGAGTGATCCCGTAATGCTGATATGCAAAATACTTTCCTGTCCGGCCGAGTCCGCACTGAATTTCATCCAGCAACAACAGCGCACCAGATTTTTGGGTGAGTTCACGCGCAAGCTGCAAGAATTCCCGGCTCACCGGCCGGATTCCGCCTTCGCCCTGAATTGTCTCGATACAGACCGCGCAAACGCTACCATCGAATTGCCGCTTGAGATCGTCAAGATCGTTGAACGCAACAAAATTGACTCCCGGTACCAGCGGTGCAAATGGATGCCGATACTTTTCCTGCCCGGTTGTGGCCAGCGATCCAAAAGTCCGGCCGTGAAATGAATTTTCGAGGGCCAGCAGCCGCCACTTGGCCTTATGTCCGTTGTTGTTGTTAGCGCGCGCATAAGCACGCGCCAGCTTCAGCGCCCCTTCCCAAGCCTCAGTTCCGCTGTTGCAGAAAAATGCGCGGTCCATGCCGGAGATTTTTGTCAACCGCTTCGCCAATTCCGACTGATATTCGTGATAAAAGATGTTCGAAGTGTGAATGAGCTTTCCGGCCTGCTGCTTCAGCACCCGTTGAATCGCAGGATGCCCGTGGCCGAGCGCGTTCACCCCGATTCCGCTCAGGAAATCGAGATAACGCTTGCCCTTCGAATCCCACAGATAAACTCCTCGACCGCGCGTGAACAGGACCTTTTGGCGGTCATAGGTCGGCAGCAGCAATTTTTGTTCAGCTTGGATGACAGAGGCCAGGCTCATGCTCCAATCACCTCCGTTCCATATTCAAGCTTCTGAAAGTAAAATTGCGGCAGCACTTCGGCCTGGGCGGCTGGAAGAATGCGTACCCGGCCAACGCCCCGCCTCAGGGCATTTCCGCAGGCCTCGAGCTTGGGCAACATGCCACCTGCAATCACGGAACCGGCAATCAACGCTGGAACCTGCTTGGTCGTGAGCCAGGGCATGACGCTCCCGTCGGCGTCTTTCACTCCTGGTACATCGGTGAGAAAAATCAGCGTGTCAGCCTTGCAGGCGATGGCGCACGCAGATGCCATCTGGTCGGCGTTCACGTTGTAGTACTCGCCATCGGAGCCCAACGCGAGTGACGACAGCACCGGAATTCCACCTTCATTCCAGATCGCCTCGAACCAGCGCGGTTCAACGGCGCAAATCTCGCCGACGAAACCGAGATCATAACCTTTGGTCTCTTTCTTGCGGGCGCGAAACGTCATTCCGTCGCCGCCGCAGAAACCCACAGCGGGAAGTCCGGCCTTCACGACTGCAGCAACGACCTTCTTGTTCACCATGCCCGCGAGCACCATGAGCGCAACGTCACGGGTCTCGGCATCGGTAATGCGCAGACCATTGATGAAGTCGCTCTGTTTCCCTAAGAGCTTGAGTGTGCGGGTGAGCGCCGAGCCGCCGCCGTGAACGACAGCCACCTTGTGCCCGTCCCTCGCCATTTCAACAACTGCGTGAGCGCACTTGTGCAGCGTGGCCTCTTCTTCCAACGCAGTGCCGCCGATCTTGATTACGATCTTCATAGTCTTGCTCTACAAAAGCCAGCGTTCTTCTATAAAAGCCCAGCTTCTTCTGGCCAGCCATGCATCAGGTTCATGTTTTGCACCGCCTGCCCGGCTGCGCCTTTGATCAAATTGTCTTCGCAAGAAACAATCACCAGGCGCTTGCCATCCGTTGCCAGGCAAAAACCCAGGTCGCAATAATTGGTATTGAGAGAGAACTGAATCTCCGGCAGCTTCGGCGTTTGAAACACGCGAACGAAGCGCTTGCCTTTGTAAAAATCGCGATAGCACTGCTCGATTTCGCTGGCTCGCATCGGCTGCTTCAATTGCACATAGATCGTCGACAGAATGCCGCGCGGAATCGGAAGCAGGTGCGGCGTGAACGTGATCTCGTTTGTGCTGAGCTGCAGTTGCTCTGCGATTTCGCCGAGATGCCGATGTGTAAACACGCCGTAGGCCGAAAGATTGTCGGCAACTGAGACGAAGTGCGTGCGCGAGGTCGGCTCCTTGCCTGCGCCTGAAACTCCGGACTTCGAATCAGCGATGATTCCCTTTTCTTTGTCAGCCAGCCCGGCCTTCAATAGCGGCGCCAGCGCCAAAATCACAGTTGTGGCGTAGCAGCCCGGGTTGGCGACAACCATCGCATTCGGAATCTTGTCGGCGTTCAACTCCGGCAATCCGTAGATTGCCTTTTCGGTCAGCTCGGCTGTTGTGAGCGAGTCTTCGTCTTTAAACCCGTAAATGGCGCGATTTTGTGCCTGCTTCAATCGCCATGCGCCACTGAGATCGATGACGCGTACTCCGTGCGAGACTGCCTCCGGCACGAGTGTGCGAGAAACCTCATGCGGCGTTGCGAGAAATAGCAACTCAACGCCTTTTTCTTTCAGCGTTGTCCAGGAGAGTGGCTCAAGAGGATAACCGCCGTTCCCTGACAACGCCGGAAAAATGTCCGCAAGGTTGACGTGTCCGTTTCCATTGGACTCGGCTGTTCCGTCCTTCCCAAGGTGCGAATTTTGACTTTCAGATCTCCGTAGAAGGACCGGTGTCTCCACCCGCGGATGACGCAGGAGTAGGCGCGTCAGCTCCAAACCGGAATATCCCGTGGCTCCGAGAACAGCGACTTTGAGTTTGGCTGACATCAGGCGAGCATTCCCTGAATGCGTCCCGCCAGGCGGTCAGCGGCACGCCTGTCGGCACACACAATGAGGATGGTGTCGTCGCCCGCGATCGTCCCCACAGCTTCCGGCCAGTTCTCGCCATCGAGAGCAGCGGCAACCGGCTGCGCGCTGCCGATGCTGGTCTTTGTCACGAGCAAATTTTCCGCCGCACGAACACTGGTCACGAATTCGCGCACCAGCCGCGAAACCGGCGGCAAATCTGTTTCTGGAATCGGCAATTCACTTCCCGGGATCGAGTAGCCTCCGGCCGATTTCACCAAGCCAAGCTCTCTGATATCACGAGAAAGCGTCGCCTGACCCGCATCGAACCCACGCCGGCGCAGGAGCTTCTGCAACTCCTCCTGGCTGGAGATAGGATTCTCGTCCAGCAGGTCCAGAATCGCTTTTTGACGGGCCAGTTTGCTCATGGATAAATATTCATTTCTATGAATAATTATTCATCTATTGTAAAGCGGTGAGCGGGGGTGTCAAGTAGAAATTGTGGGAAGAAGGATTTCTCCCTTGTCATCCCGAGCGAAGACGAGTCACTCGCAACGCGAATGACTCGTCTTCGCTCGGGATGACAGGATGGAGGAAATGTCTTAGAGAATCGACGAACAAGACCCCTCTCGTGTGAAGGAGGAGCTAAACACAAAGCCCGCTGCTTGCGCAGCGGGCTTTTTCTCAGGAGGAGCAGCGACTAATTTTCGCGCGAACTGGGTTGCGCGGTTTTCTTCTCTCGCTTCAGATCTTCCTCGACGAACTGCGCCAGGCGCTCAACCAGCCGGCGGCGGCCGCCAATCATGTGCAGCCCGCTTTCATGCTGATGTTCTTCCAAAATGTTGTTCAGTTTGTTCTCGAGATCGGTCATGGATACCTCCGCGCTTAAACTCACCCTCAGTCACGCCCGCGGAGCGGAACCTTAGGCTGCTTCCTCTACCTTAACAATTTCTCGCGCGAAGGGATATTGGAAATTGTGATGGCGGCAATTAGGAAAATGAATGGGGAGAATCGTCAACCTGCCAAAGCTTTTAACCGCAGAGTTCGCGGAGTGACCAACGAGAGCGCGGAGAAAGGCAAACCGGAACTCTGGAAAAAACCCGCGGGGTTTTCGGGCCAATAGCGCACGACGCACGACCCGTGCGACTGCTTCCCCTACTTCGACGCTGACGCCAGCTGCCGCACGGTATTGATAAAGGTGTCCGTTGCACGGGTCAGAGTTCGATCTCGCCGGTACGCCACGCCCAGCTCCCGCCAGAGTTCCTCGCCTTTGATGGGGATGAGCTTCACGCGACCGGCAAGCACCTGGTCTCGGGCGAAGCTGGCGCTGATGATCGAGACGCCCACTCCGGCAGCGACAAAGCTCTTGATCATGCCAACGCTGGGGAGTTCCATACGGACTTGCAATTTATCGGCATAGGGACGCAAGAGTTTGTCCATCACGCGGCGGCTGAATCCGGTCTTCGGCAGGAGCATGGGCTGCTTTGCAATTTCACTGACTGGTACGATGTCGAGCTTTGCCAATGGATTCTGCGGGTTGACCATCAACATCAATTGATCGCGAAATATCGCGTGCGCCTTCAGGCTGGAGCTTTTCACCGGCATGGTCACAATGCCTACGTCGATCGATCCGTTCTCTAACTTCTCGACGATCTTGTAGCTGAAGTTGCGGTAGATGCTGATTTGCACGCCGGGATAGAGGCTGGAATATTTCGCGAACACATCCGGTAACACGTATAGACATGTGGCTTCGTTTGCGCCGATGGTGATCGTTCCGCGCGGTTGCGAACCCTGATCGGCGACAGCAAGCAGTGACTCGTCACGCATTTGAAGCATTCGTTCTGCGTAGGCAAACAGCACGCGGCCAGCAGGGGTAAGAGTCACGTCTTTGCCTGCGCGATCGAGAAGGCGGTCACCGTATTCCTGTTCCAGTTGGCGGATTTGCGCGCTCACAGCAGATTGCGAGCGGAAGATTTTCTGCCCGGCGCGGGAGAAGCTGCCAAGCTTGGCCACTTCCATGAAGGTGACGAGTTGGTCAAAGTCCATGGTTGCGGGAATTATACAGTTGCGAGTGGCTCGTGGTTAGTGGCTGGGTTCCTCCGTGTATGTCTCTCCGTGGAACTCTGTGTCCTCTGTGGTTCAAGCTTTTGAAAATCTCACCACAGAGAACACAGAGTCACACAGAGAAAAGCCACAGAGCACGAATCACGATCCACGACCCACTTCGGCGTTCCTCTGTGTGCGTTCTCCGTGGAACCCTGTGTTCTCTGTGGTTCAGCTTTTGAAAATCTCACCACAGAGAACACAGAGTCACACAGAGAAAAGCCACAGAGCGCGATCACGAGCCACTAGCCACGAAACTACTTCTCGGCTCCCGCTGCCGTCAGTTGCACCAATTCCCTGACCGGTTGTGCTGGCTTCGAGGTAGGCGCGTGCAGACCGCATTCGGTCTTGCCAAACCCTGACCAGCGTCCGGCGCGCTGATCTTCTCCAGGCTGTACCGCCCGCGTGCAGTGCATGCAACCAATGCTGGGGTAATTGCGATCGTGCAAGGGATTGTAGGGCACATGATTTCGGACCACGTGGTTCCAAACCTTTTCGCGAGTCCAGTCGGCGAGGGGGCTGATCTTTATCAGATTGAACTTTGCGTCCCAATCGACCTTGCGAATACCTGCGCGTGCAGAAGTCTGATCACGGCGAACCGCAGTCACCCATGCGTCGAGCGTTGCGAGCTTCCTGCGAAGCGGCTCAACTTTCCGCAAATTGCAGCACTGGTCGGGATCACGCTCCCACAACGCCTTTCCGTAAACCCGTTCCTGCTCCTCAGGCGATAAATCGGCGTAGAGCCTCTCGATCCTGATTCCATAGCGCTCCTCAACCCGGTCCATCAAGTCGTACGTCTCGGGAAACAGGAACTCTGTATCGCCTGTGAAAATTTTGACTTCAGGATTCAAACGCCAGGCAATGTCGAGCAGCGCCATGCCTTCGACGCCCATTCCCGTCGCGAGTGCGACGCGGTCACCGTAGGTTGAAAACGCCCAAGCCAATACTTCTTCCGGTTTCCAAGTCTCAGCAAGCACTTTCACGCGTTCCAAATCAGCTTTCACTTGAGGTTCTCCGTTGTACTCGAACTTTTTTCGGCGTACGGCTGAGAAAACATGGCTTCACTGAACTGCTGTTTCAGACGATCAGGACTGGCGAGGCGCACCACTTCTCCCACCACTAACAACTTCGGAGCCGAAAGACGTGGCGAATTCGCAAGGTCGTTCAAAGTGGTGATGTGGACTTGCTCCGACTCACTGGTCGCACTGGAAATAATTGCGCATGGAGTTTGCAGCGAAAGTCCAGAGCGAACTAAACGTGATTGAATCAACGCGAACTCATGCCCCGGCATATAAACAACGACGGTTGCATTCGACGGCAACCGGTCGGGCCAGTTCGCGATGTGATCCGAATCCTTACTGCTGCCCGTGACCAGGATCAAAGTAGAAGACAGATCGCGATGTGTCAGCGGAATCTGAACGGTTGCAGCTGCGCCAAGAGCGGCGGTGATTCCGGGTACGATTTCGATTTCAATCCCCGCTTGCCGCAATGCCTGCATTTCTTCACCGCCACGGGCAAAAATGAAAGGGTCGCCGCCTTTCAGCCGGACAACTTGCAATCCGAGCAGCGCGTTCAGGATGAGCAACCGATTGATCTCCTCCTGCGGAGTGTTCTTCCTGCCGCATCGCTTGCCCACATTGACCAGCTTGGCGGTCGCAGGAATGAGTCGCAGGATTTCCGCACTGACGAGATCGTCATGCAGAACCACATCTGCCGACCGCAGCGCCTTGGCAGCTTTCAATGTGAGCAGTTCGGGATCACCCGGACCTGCGCCAACCAGGAAGATTTTGCCGGGAGCGCTCAATTGCTCCTCCCGCGCTGCACTGCACTTCTGTTGTTGAAAGCCTCGCGGCTGGCGAGCTGGTGCAAAAGCCTCTTGCGAGCCTCAGGATCGAGATCGGCCGAATTCAACTGCTCGCGCGCAGCGCCAAGCTCAGCAATCCACGCTTCGTATTCAGGCCCGAATTGTTCTTCGAGTTCCTGCCGTAGCCGTTGTGCAAGGGCGGGACTGCGGCCGTTTGTTGAGATCGCAATTTGCAGATCACCGCGCTTCACTACTGCGGGGTAATAAAAATCGCAGTTCTCGGGATCGTCGACGGAATTGCAGAGCACATTTCGCAGCCGCGCTTCCCTGAAAATGTCAGAATTTACCTCATGGGAATTGGTGGCGGCGATCACGATAGAAACGTCGTTCAGGTCCCTAGGATCGAAATTTCGCGGCTTCCAAATGAGTCGGCCTTCCCAATCCCATCGGCGAATCTGGAAAGTGGCGTTCGGCGCAACCACCTGGATTAGCGCACGAGTGTCCAGCAGTCCGCGGATTTTCCCTTCGGCCACGTTTCCTGCGCCCACTACCAGGCACCGGCGTCCCTCGAGTTTTAAGAAAATCGGAAACATTTGCGTAAAAAAGAAAAACCCACCGCCAGCTTGCACTGGCGATGGGCTTTTCTGTCCGGTATTACGAAACTTTTAGGTCAGTAGCTCTCCCGCGCCAGTGTGGGCACACTTACAACAACAAGAACAACACTGGCAGCACATGCAGCAGATTTGGCGGAAGCGCTTCATTAGCGTCTTAGATGATAGAAAGCGGTAGCGGATTCTGTCAATGTTACGAATTCTGAGCCGGCACTCAAAATTCAAATAGCTCTCATCGGAAATACAGCAGGGTTCAATGTCCCATGGCCGGCCCTTTGCCGCCTTTTGGTTTTTCCATAAGGAAAATCAATGGCACCATCAGGAGAAACATTCCCCCAAGAAACCGGAACACATCATTGTACGAGAGCATGGACGCCTGTCGCTGGACCATGGCCCAAATAGCGCCCATGGCCTGGTGTTCAGCCGTAACCGCGTCAGCACCCTTCGCCATGAACATCTCACGCAAACCGGCGAGAGTCCGTTGAGTATTCGGGCTCGTAGTATTTATGTGTTGACCCAAATAGTGGATGTGCGCCTGCATGTGACGGAACTGCAGAGTTTCAACCGAGGATATTCCGACACTGGCTCCGATGTTCCGCATCACATTGAAAATACTGGTCGCATTCCCCATGCGGGCGAGCGGGATGGGGTCGTTGGTCACTGTGGTCAGGGGGACAAAAATAAGTCCCAGCCCGGCGCCCTGGAGCATTAGTGGCCACCAGAAATCCCAAAAGCCAACATCCAGGCTGAACACCGATACTGCGAACATTGCGCCGGCGGTCGAGATGAGCCCGGCTGCCAGCAGTTTTCGAGGATCAACTTTTCCGGTAAGAATTCCCACCACCGGCATAAAAAGAAATGACGCCAGACCGCGAGGCAGGTTCGTGATTCCGGCGTGCGTAGCCGTGTATCCAAGTAATTCCTGCATCAATAACGGCAGCAGGACTGTGCTTCCATAGAGCACAAATCCCACAATCGTCATTAGAAAGGTCCCAACTGCGTAGGACCGGTACTTGAACACGCCGAGGTCGATCACAGGATGTTGGGCCTTGAGCTCGCGAATGATGAGCCCGCCAATACCAATCACCGCCAGCACGGCCAGCGTGACAATGAAGTGCGAGCCGAACCAGTCTTCTTCCTGGCCTTTATCGAGCATGATCTGCAAACAACCCATACCGAGAACGAGCAGGCCGATTCCCCAGTAATCGATCCCGGTACGCTCGCGCCGCAAATAGGGTGGGTCGAAGATGAATGCCTGCGTCAGCAGAATGGCGATTACACCGATCGGCACGTTGATGTAGAAGACCCAGCGCCAGCTGTAATTGTCGGTCAGCCACCCGCCGAGCACCGGGCCCAGCATGGGCGCGACAACGATCCCCAATGCCCAGAATGCCATCGCCTGGCCACGCTTATGTGGCGGAAATGACTCGAGGAGAATGGCCTGTGAGAGCGGCTGCAATCCACCGCCGCATGCTCCCTGAATCACGCGAAAGATAATTAACCACCCAAGGGATGGAGCCAACCCGCACGCAAATGACGCCCCAGTGAATCCTATGACGGCCATCATGAGCAGCCGCTTTCGTCCGAAGCGGCCTGCAAGCCAGCCGGTCATGGGCAAGATAATGGCGTTCGCAACGAGATAAGAGGTGAGTGTCCAGGTTGCCTCATCCACAGTTGCAGAGAGACTGCCTGCGATATGTGGCAACGACACGTTTACCACGGTTGTATCCAGCACTTCCATGAAGGTGCTGGACATCACGGCAATCGCGATCAGCCAGGGATTGATATCGGGTTGGGGTTGGGCTTGCGCTTGGGAACTCATCGTGCGAGCTGCGGTTTCAAGCTACATTCGATTCGGTTTTTGGGCTAAAGGCTTCACGGAGAATTAGAGCATCGGTACGCGGTTCGGAATTTAGGTTCAAAATTGTGGGGGACGGGCGTCTTCGCCCGTCCAATGTTGAGCATTCCACTCGGTTACTTCTCTTGTCCTGCCGTTCCTGTATGCTCAATTCGTTCCGCAATGGACGAATCGAAACGCTCACTCGCGACGGCATTCCTTCTGATCTCCGCTTGTGCGCTCTGCGTCGTATTTCCGTTTTTTTACTTCGGAATTCCCTCTGGCCACGACTTCGAAATTCACTTCAACTCCTGGATTGAAGTTGTCGATCACTGGAAAAGCGCAAACTTCTACCCACATTGGGACGCGATGGCCCACTTCGGGTACGGAGAAGCTCGCTTCATCTTTTACCCGCCGCTTTCATGGCTTCTCGGGGCCCTGCTGGGGCTCATTCTCCCGTGGAAGCTCGTCCCCGGCGCGTTCATATGGATCGTGCTGACGTTGGCAGGCTGGTCGATGTTCGCAGTTGCGAGCAAATGGCTGCCACGCAAGGGCGCAATTTTCGCCGCGGTCTTATATGCCGCGAATCCCTACAACCTGGTGATCGTGTATTGGCGCAGCGCCTTCGCCGAACTGATGGCGGCAATTTATCTTCCTCTGTTACTGCTGCTTCTTTTTCGAATAGGCGAAAGTGATGATCAACGCCGCACACTGCTGCCGTTGAGCCTGTTGATGGCTGCCGGCTGGCTGACCAATGTGCCGAGCGCGGTCATGATGAATTATTCGCTCGCGCTGCTGGCATTCACAATCGCGCTGCAACGAAAGAAGTCTTCGGTTCTTCTTTATAGCGGCGTTGCGGCGGCTCTTGGGGCGCTGCTTGCGGGCTTTTATCTGGTCCCGGTTTTTCATCAGCAGACATGGGTGAATATAGGGGAGGTGCTCGGCCCCGGTCTGCGCCCGCTGGACAATTTTCTTTTCACGAATACTGACGATGCCGATCACAATCGTTTCAATCTCCTGATCTCC
>DATBIE010000241.1:0-4077 GCA_036557105.1 Terriglobales bacterium | reverse complement strand
AGCAATCTTCAGCACCTTGCGCACTTTCGCGACTGGAATATCCATGCGCTTGGCGATTTCTTCCGACGTCGGCTCGCGCCCCAGTTCCTGCACCAGCTGCCGCGAAGTGCGGATCAGCTTGTTGATGGTTTCGATCATGTGTACCGGGATGCGAATAGTGCGAGCCTGGTCGGCGATTGCGCGGGTGATCGCTTGACGAATCCACCACGTGGCGTAAGTCGAAAACTTATAGCCACGGCGGTATTCGAACTTGTCCACAGCCTTCATCAGGCCAATGTTGCCTTCCTGAATCAGGTCGAGGAACTGCAATCCGCGATTGGTGTATTTCTTCGCGATTGATACGACCAGTCGCAGGTTGGCTTCAATCAGCTCCCGCTTTGCCTGCTCGGCGTCCATGTCGCCCTGGATGATCTCGCGCTGCGTGCGCTTGAGCTCCTGGAATACAACGCCGACTTCTTGCTCGAGCTTTTCGAGTTCCGCATAAATCGCACGCGACTGGCGCTTGTACTCTTTGCGCTGATCGTCACTGCGAGTGGCCTCGGCTCGTTTCTCCAGGTTCTGTGCCTGGCGATCGAGCGAGCGCATGGTATCGACCGTCTTGTTCAGCCGATCGATCAGGCGTTTACGTTCAACGTTGGTGAAGCCGAGGTCGCGGACAGCTTGCGAAACTTCAATCACCGCACGCGCAAGTTTGTTGTGCATGCGGCGATAAGGCTTGGGATTCTTCTTCTGAGAGATTTCGACGAACTTCTCCTGCACCTGCATGGCTTTCTTGTAGGCCTTGGCAAGTTCGTCGATTTTCCCGGTGAATTCGTTCAGGCGCGCCTGCACGATTTCGTCGGTGATCTCCTCCTCATCGAAAGTGACCACCTCTTTAATCGAGCGGACGCCCTTCTTCAGGTCCTCGCCCATGGCGAGCAGTTCGCGGATCACGATCGGCGACCGCGAAAGCGCCTTCAGGACGCGGTTCTGCCCACGCTCGATCCGCTTGGCGATTTCAACTTCGCCTTCGCGGGTGAGCAGCGGGACCGTTCCCATCTCGCGCAAATACATGCGGACGGGGTCGTTGGTTTTTTCCATTGCGCCCGGGGTCAAGTCGAGTTCAACATCTTCCCCGAGCTCTTCTGCATCTTCTCTGTCGAGAGCGGTCGAGGGCATTTTCGGGCCCTCGAGTACATCAATGCCTTGCGTACCGATTGTGGTCAGCAGATCTTCCAGGTCATCAGGGCTTTGAACGTCTTGTGGTATGAGGTCATTGACCTGGTCATACGTGAGATATCCCTTTTCTTTGCCTGTGTCGATCAGCTTTTTTATGTCGTCGTATTTGTCGTCAAGAGCCAAGACGGATTGTTCCTCTTTGTCTTCGACCGGCGGGAGCTACTAGCTTCCAATCGGGCGAAAGTGAGATGTCTTTATAGTTAACGGTGGGAGCGTGCAGTGGCCGGACGCCGCACAAACCTTGAAAGTGTAACAGAAACAAGCTGTTGGCGGCTAGGGAAGCGTTTCAGCTGTTAGCTGTTACGCTTTTAGCCAAAGTCTTGATCTGCCGGATTGCTGCTTTATCCGGGTTGGCCTACCCTACGCGATTCTTGTAGGGTAGGGGAACCTTTTCCGGTTGTTGCGCGCATCGTCGGAGAACTCCGACACGTTGCCCTATGTCCCTTCCCGTTCAATCAATTAGATGGTGCAGGCAGGGGTTTAGTTTCAGCCAGTTGGAACGGAAAATGAACCTATCGAGACGCAGCCGCGTCGTTGAGGATCTTCGCGACTTCGGGATGATGCGCTTCAATCGCTAGAGTCGCCGCCGTCTTACCATTCACGTCCTTCGCCTCAATATTCGCCCCGTGCATAAGTAGCAGGTTCACGCTCTCTAACGCATCATAGCCTCCGCCTGATGCCGCTAGCATCAAAGCGGTCCTGCCCCCGTGATCACGTGCTTCGGTATTGGCCTTTCGAGCTAAGAGCAACTTCACTGTATCTGCCGTGGGGTATCCACTTCCGCTGACGGCAATTAGCAGCGCCGTCTTGCCATTCTTATCCTGAAACTCAATGTCGGCGCCGCTGTCGAGAAGCAATTGGGCGTTCTCTGTCCTACCCCAACCGGCTGCCATCATTAGAGCAGTTCTGCCATCACTATCTTTCGCCTCGATCTCTGCGCCGTGTTCCAGCAACAATCTCATAGAGTCGTACGTGCCAGGCATGTCGACGATCACGCATTCGCAAGCCGCGGCAACGAGTGCCGTCATGCCTGCTTTGTCCCGGGCACTAACATCGGCACCGTGGTCCAACAAGAGTTTTACGACCTCGGTATTCCCGTGTTCTGCTGCTGTGATGAGCGGCGTTTCTTCATAGTCGTCTCTGGATTCGACTGGAACACCGGAGCTGAGGAGCATCGCCGCTACTTTCGTCCAAGGGGCGAGTTCGGCTGGTGCATCTCTCGGTTGCTGTCGCGGCGAACCGCCACTGACCGGGAGTTCAAGTACCGGAATGGCTCCCGCTGTTATGACGGCAAAGAGCGCTTGCTTCTTCTCTTCTGGGCTTGTTACTCGCGGCAACAACAATGCGACCACGTCTGGATTTCCTTCTGCAGCGACGTTAACTAGGGCTGTCTCACCATCTTGGTCTTGCGCCTCAACGTCCGCCCCTCTTTCCAGAAGAAGCTTCAAAATGGCGGTATGGGAGTAAACCGCCGCCAACATCAAGGGTGTTGCCCCGTTTTGATTCCTTGATTCAATGTTGGCGCCTTGTCGGAGCAACTTGTCGACAGAACTGATGCTCCCGCTTTCCACCGCGGCGAGTAATTGCCGGTCTGAAGTCTGGGAAGACTCCTGGTCCACGCTGAAACAGACACTCAGAACGACAAATACGGATAATAGACCCAGCTTTCCCCTGTACCTCATGGTGGGACAATTCTGCCTTGACCTGATGCCGGGGAAAAGTGCCGATGGTCACCAATGGCTAAAGCTCGGACGACATTTTGGCCCGCGGCCTGCCATTGGAGATCCCTCTGTGTAGTGTCTCTGTGTACCTCAGTGTTCTCTGTGGTGGGGTGTTAGAGACTCCAGACGAGTGAGAAAAACTCGCAATAAAGTAGGGATCATCAAGGATGTCAGAGAAGCCAATCTGGGCCGTTGGGCACAGATCAGGAAGTTCGATGGTCTCGAACCCCACGACCCGAATTGGCTAAATTCTGCTGTGTTCGATATCGCATTGACATTTTTGGGGATTCGCTGCCAGAGTTAGCCTGCATCCTTGTAGTTGCCGCTTCACATGCTTATCACACAAGGCAGGAAAATGGCTGGTGGGAAGATTTTGTGCATTGACGATGACGAACTGGGCCTAAAGGTCCGCAAGCTGACTTTGGAGTCGGAAGGCTTCCAGGTTGCGACGGCCGACAGCGGCAAAAACGGCCTGGAACTGCTGGCCGCCTCGCCATTCGACATCGTGCTTCTCGATCATTCCATGCCGGGCATGAACGGTGGTGAAGTCGCGCGGCATATTCGCTCGCTTTATCCAGCAACTCCTATAATCTTTCTTTCTGCTTACGTCACGCTGCCCGAGGAACACGTGCGTTTGGTGGATGCCTACATCACCAAAGGCGAGGCGACAGAGACTTTGCTCGCGGTCATTCGCGGCCTCATGGGCACGAAGAGCAGCAAGGCATGACCACCAGCCAGCAAATTTTTCGTCGCCGAGTCCGCCGCCTCATCCTCGTTCCCCTCGCGGTTTCGCTGTTGATTGCTACTGTTCTTGAGCTGCAAGTCCGGCGGCTCACTTCCGCGCAGGGCTGGGTGGACCACAGTGATGTCGTTCTTGCCCGGTGTCGCCAGCTGCTGAAGACGATTATCGACCAGGAAACCGGCCTCCGCGGCTATACGATCAGTCACGATGAGCGCTTCTTGCAGCCATACCACGTGGCTGAAAGATCGCTTCCAGCGTTCTTCGATGAGTTCCGTACCGACATCACTGACAACGCTGAGCGGCAAGCACAGCTGGAGTCAGTACGTCAGAGCTATGAGCGCTGGCATGACTATTCGCGCAAAGCGATTGCGCTTGTGCAGCGACGAGATCCTGCCG
>DATBIE010000240.1:0-34749 GCA_036557105.1 Terriglobales bacterium | reverse complement strand
CAACGAGGTTTTTCCGGCGTGCCCGTGGCCGACTAACGCAACATTCCGTACGTTCTCTCCTGCATAGACTTTCACGGTGGGCTCCCTTCGAACGAAGCCAAAAATCTACCACGCGGGAAAAGAAGGCTCAACTCAGGATGGAGGCTGTGTATATTGGTTTTGATTGCATGACGGCTAAACCGCTTACAAAGCGTATCTTCCTGAAAGCCCAATGGCGCTATTTGGCCATGCTCAACTATGAGGTTGACCCGCGACTCCTCGCCCCTTTCGTCCCTTCTGGAACTGAGCTCGATTATTGGGATAACAAGACTTTCATAAGCCTGATAGGATTCCGCTTTCTCAATACCAAGGTCTTCGGCATAGCCTTTCCGTTCCACCGCAATTTTGATGAGGTTAATTTGCGTTTCTACGTTCGGCGTCAGCACGGAACTGAAATTCGAAGAGGGGTCGTTTTCATCCGTGAAGTTGTTCCTCGAAAGGCTGTTGCGGCCATGGCAAAAATGTTTTACGGAGAACCGTACGTAGCATTGCCCATGTCACACAGCTTGCGGACAAACATCAACACTCATGTCACTTATCAGTGGAAACTCAATGGCCGCTGGAATCGCATAAGCATTCTTGCCGTGGGCGATCCGGTTCTGCCAGAAAACGACTCCGCCGAGCAATTCATCACTGAACATTATTGGGGTTATGCCGCACCAAAGGCGAAAAAATGTGTGGAGTACGAAGTCCGGCATCCGCAATGGAGAGTCTGGAAAGCTCAGGAGGCAGGCTTTGAAGGATGTGCCGAGAAGTTATACGGACATGAGTTGAATGCTCTTTTGCAAAAAGAACCAGCCTCGGCCTTTCTCGCTCAAGGATCGGAAGTGTCCGTGTTTCGGGGCACAATAGTAACTGCTGACGAGACGCGAGTCTAGATCTGACAGTTGCAGTCGGCAGCTCTGTGACAAGGTGGATTCGCGAGGGTCGTATATTTGTGTGTGACGAATCTTCTGCCTCATCTTCATCATCAGCGGGGCTTCAGGTGATAGAATCCGCCATCGCAAGGCTCTCAAGCTCAGTTCCCAATCGGAGGTAAACCAATTGAAAATTCGTCCGGTCGTGTTCCTCTCATTCATGGTCTGTCTTTTTTTGGCATTTGCTCTCGTGCCTGTTTCCGCCGCCCAACTCTTCACCTTCTCCAAGCAAGACTTGATCGACTACACGGCGCAGAATCCGATTCGGATCGGCAATGTGACCGTGATGCCAGGCGACCTGGCCGTGGGTGACCGCGAGGGAGTTTATTTCGTTCCGCCGCAGTTCGTGCAGGAGGTGCTTGACCGGGCGGACGTAGTTCACATTCATGATGAATGGACGAAAAAGAAGTTCGCTGAAGGAAAATACAAGTCCAGCGAAATTTACGGCTCGCCGAAAGATCCCAAGTTAAAAGAGGAATACCAGCAGTATCTGAAGCAGCGTCTGGAAGAACTGAAGAAGGAGCGTGCTGCGAAGCAGAGCAACTGAGTTCGTCAAATCTGAATCATCTATGACCTTGCCTGTGGCGGCGGAGGCCCACATGTTCCCTCAACTCTACCGATTCACCGACCTCGGTCTGCTGCTTCTTCGCCTGATGGCTGGCATCGTCTTTTTCTCCAGCGGCTGGAGCCACGTCACGAAACCCGAAGAGCGGAGCAAGAGCATTGGCATGGGCAAAAGCTTCACCATCTTTCTCGGATTGGCCGAGCTTGCCGGCAGCCTCGGAATCATGGTCGGTGTGTTCCAGCAACTCGCCGCGATCGGTCTGGTCCTTATTATGCTGGGCGCGATCCAGAAGAAGATTTTCGTCTGGCACACCGGCTTCTGGGGCGAGAAAGCCTCCGGCTGGCACTACGATCTAACGTTTCTAATTATCTGTCTGGTGGTGCTCGTCACCGACGGCGGTGCCTACGTACTGATGCGCTAACAAGCCCCCTCGCTTTGAAACATATTTGCGCCGAAACCGTTGGTTAAGCTCTAGCAAGCACGGTCATCGCGGCTTAGTACTTTCGTGCCGTTGCGAGGCCTCCCCGCATCAATATAGGATTCCTATATTGATATGCGAGACCATATTTCATCCAGCATAGCCCGAGGCAGCGCCGAATTGGCGATTCTCACGCTCTTACATGAGCAGCCTCTCTACGGCTTCGAGATCGCCAAGCGCATTGAAGAACGCACGGCGGGTTCCCTCCGCTTCACAATGGCCTCGCTCTATCCAATGCTTTATGACCTGGAGCGGCGCGGCAGCGTGAAAGCTCACTGGGAAAAGAACCCCGTGGGCCGCGACCGTCGATACTATTCGCTCACTGCCTCAGGCAAGAAACAGCTGGTTCCGTTGCGGCAGGAGTGGCGGCGCTTTTTTGAGGCTCTGGAGAGCCTGGCGGGGCTGAGTCATGCGTGATTGGCCCAAACTAGTCGGCGAGAAACTCAAGGATCTTCGGCTTTCGCGCGACGAGCGTCGGCAGGTGATCGCGGAACTCGCTGGACATTTGGAAGATTTGTACGCCGAACATCTGGCTCAAGGAATGTCCGAGCAAGACGCCTTTCGGTTGTGTGTGTCGCAATTCGATCAGGAAAATCGAATTGCCCGGAAAATCGAACGGGCTAAGGAGGGAATCATGAACAATCGAACCAAAGTATTGTGGTTGCCCGGACTCGCGACCCTCGTCAGCTCGTCAGTACTGCTTATTTGCTTGCAAGGGGTCCCATATTTTCAGCCAAGAATTTATTGGATCGATGGCGGAGCCGTGGGGTTCGACCTTCGGTGGCTTGTACTCTTGCCAATCTGTGGTGCGATTGGCGCCGATCTCTCGCGGCGTGCCGGAGGTCGGCGCTCTGTCTCATTGGGCGCAGCTCTTTTCCCGGCAATCGTTATGCTCGCAGCGTTCAGCATCTTTTTGCCTGTTGGTTTGCTTGAGGGCAACAGTTTCCTCCAACATCATCTTGAGTACATGGCGGCATCAGCGCTCACCTGGATTGTGCTTCCGGCGGTGCCGCTGCTTGTGGGTGCGCTCGGAGGGCAGATGGTGGTTCCTCAATACAAATAACAATTTGGATCGGCGCGAGTGTATCAGCTCTGTGTGACCTTCTCGATTGTCGATCCCAAAATTGCTTGAATCGGCTACATCGAAGCCCGAATTGCACTAAGGAACTTAAGCTCAGGAGAAAGCCCTTCACCTTCGATATGTCATCCCGAAGCTGCGCTCCGAAGGAGGGCAGGAGAGGGACCTTACGTCGGCATGCACCGGCAATGCAGTTTGGCTACGCCTGTTGGTGGCGGATGCAGCTGATCTTTGTCCTGACCACGCCCGTGGTAATCGACTCGCGTCGTCGGGTCCCTCTCTCGTCCGCCCGCTCTAACGAGTTTGGGATGAAAATCAAGGGAGAAAGTTCTTTGAACGTTTATTGCGCCTGCAGCGTCTCTTCTATTGCCACCTTCTCGCCTTCTTCCACGTTGATGACGCGGTGCAGGTTGCGATAGCCGGACATGGTGATATCGATCACGTATGTACCGGGGTTCAGGTAGAAGTCAAAGGGTGTGGTCTTGTCGAGCACGCGATTGTTTACCATGATCTGCGCGCCCTTGGGCTGAGTCTTGATGCTGACGATGCCCATGGTGGCAGAATCGCCGCCGCGGCCAAAAAACTTTTTGAATTTTCCGCCCGCGCTGCGGATGTCGTCGGTTTCGCCCAATTTACTCAACGTGACATTCACATTCGCGGTCTGGCCGGTCTGAACATTGACCGAACTGGATGACTCCAGATATCCAATTCGCCGAACCTCAACAGTATGGGCGCCCGGCCTCGAAAGTGTGAGTTGAGTCGGCGTAAGCTTTCCGGAATCTTTGCCATCGATGACAACTACAGCCCCCGCGGGCGTGCTGGCTACGGAAAGAGTGGCCGCGAGGGGGCCGAGTTGAATCGATAACGACGAGCTTGCGCCGGCGCGCAATGAGATGGTGCGGCTTTCAGACAAATATCCGGATCTGCTGGCGGCGACTACGTGCTGGCCTGGAGCAATGTCAGTAAGTGTGCAAGGGCTCTGGCATAGTGGGCTTCCGTCGAAGCTGATCTGCGCGCCCGCGGGAGTTGAGGCCACGGTCAACTCCGCTAACTGGGGCGCAACCGCTACATATTTTCTGGACTTCCCGCGAGAAACTCTTGGGGCTTTCGGCGGCGCTTCCGTCACAACGGGAGCAGGCTCCTGTTCGATCTGAGCGGGCTGCGCCTCTGGTTGAGTTGGAGCTTGCGCCTGGGTCTGAACTGGCGCAGGAGTCGGTGGAGCAGCTTGTTTTGCCGGCTTATGTTTTGCCGGCGACTGCTGGACGGCAGCGCGATCCGAGCTGCTGAAGTCGTGGTCCTGAATAAAGTTGTAAATCATCAGCCCGGCAATGATTGCACCGATCAGCAGCGCAGCTCCGCCCACGGCGTACATGTAAAGCTGCTTCGGGGTATTGCGAATCTCTGTGACGGCTTTTTGCGCGGCTTCGCGGACCTGGACCTTTGGCTTCTCCGCGGGTTTCTTGCTGACGGTCTGTGCCGCTGATTGAACCTGCGCCACTTCTTCCTCGGGCGGAATTGTCGGAGATGGCGTAATCGATGGGACGAAAATCTCTTTGAGCGGCGGTAATTCGTCGAGCTCTGAGAAACTCTTCCGGGCTGCGGCGGCCGGCGTACCCTCGTCGTTTTCGGCCATCATGGGATCGACGGCAAAGTTTGGTTTCGACGGTGCCTTTTCCGCCGCGGCAGCGGATGCGGCTGGCGCAGGCGCGGTTTTCGCGAAAGGCGAATTGGAAGGAGCGGCGGGTGGCTTCACAGAGGGAGCGGTCGCCGGTCTCACCCCGGACGCTGCAGCGGCGGCGGCCGCCTGAGCTTTCGGCTTCGGCGCGGCAACTGTCGTCGTCTTTTTCGCTGCTGCATTGCATTGCTCGAGGTCGCGCACAAGTTCCTGCCCCGATTGGTAGCGTCCGTCAGGAGACTTCGTGAGCGCTTTCATTATTAAGTCGCCCAAAGCCGGGCTGAGTTTCTCTTTCAGCTTGTGAGGCGCCGCTGGCGTTGACTCTAGAATCGAGGCGCGGACTTGATCTGCTGTTTCTCCGGCAAAGGCCTTCTGCTCGGTTGCCATTTCGTACAGAACCGCACCCAAAGCAAAGATTGCCGAGCGATGATCACAAACTTCGCCGCGCAGTTGTTCTGGTGAGACGTAGTGCAGGATTTCCGGAACGTCGGAGGAGGTCCCTGCAAGGCTGTTCATCCAGGAAATGCCGAAGCCGAGGACTTTCACCATCCCGTCCCACTGGATCATGATCTTGGCGGGCTCGAGCGAGTAGTGAACGACCTTGTGAACTTGCGCGTGGTCGAGGGCATGACAGACCTGGCGCGCGACGTCCTGCATGTCCCAGATGGAAAAGCCATCTTTGCGTGCCAGCGTGGTCGCAATAGAGTTCCCCTGGATATATTCGGCGCCGGCCAGCAGTTGGCCCTCTTCATCGCCAACCCCGTAAAGCTGGGCGATGTTCGGGCTATTCAGAGGTTTCGAGCGGTCGGCCTCCTCAAATACGGTCTTGACCAGGCTGTCGCGATCGAGCACCTGGCTGAGCGGGACCACCTTAAGTGCAACCGTCTGCTGGCTTTCTGTGTCGAGCGCTTTGTACACCGATGCGAATGACGATTTCGCAGCCTGGCTGATGATCTCGAAACGTCCAATCTTGTTCGACATCTTCTGCCTCAACTCCAGTCAAGAGGGATGGGACTGCGGGGAGTAAGCAAAATGATAAGTTCTAATGCTTTCATCGCAGAGTTACCGAAGTACTTAACGCCGCGACTCGGCAAGCCTCGACGAAGGGAGACCGCCGCCGAAGCACGCAAGAATCAAGGTCGCCGAAAGAAATCGACAAAACTTAGTTTCCTTCGGACACGTACTCAAGTGTGGGTCTCGACTTTGGAGCTTGCCGCATCAAAGGCCGAATTTGGACGCGACGCCGAGCCGGGGACAAATGTCAGATGAAGCTTCTGCACTGGCATTTAAATGGCAGATAAACGATTCTCTTCCAGGTTGTTCATTGGGTTCTGATCGGCTATGCTGGATCTACTTCCAGGCTTCCTTTTCAGCTTAGCTTGACTCTTCCCGGAGATTGCAGATGACTCTGTCCCGGTTTGTCCGAAAAAACGCTTTCCGTAATAAGCGGCGCAGCTTGCTGACGATCTTGAGTATTGCTTTCCCGCTTTTGCTGCTCTCGTTTCTGATGTCGCTTTGGCGAGCGTTCTACGGAAATGACCTGCGCAGCGATGCCTCGAACCAGCGCCTGATCGTCCGGCATAAGGTCTCACTGACGAACTTTCTACCGATGTCTTACGAGCAGAGAATTCGTGCCATCCCCGGCGTCGCTCATATTGTCCCTATGGCATGGTTTCAGGGCATCTATAAGGACGAAAAGCCTGAGAACTTTTTCGCGCGCTTTGGAACTGATCCAAACGAATTTTTTGACGTTTATACCGAACTCTCAATTCCTCCGGACCAGCTCGAAGCGTGGAAGAAAGACCGTGCCGGTGCGGTGTGCGATCAAACGCTGGCAAAGAAGTATGGTTGGAAAATCGGTGACCGCATCGTGATTCAAGGCGATATTTACCCGATCCGGCTGGAGCTGACGTTGCGCGGGATTTTCCAGGCGAAGCTGCCCAATGACGGATTCTATTTCAACTGGAAGTACGTAGAAGAGGGAGTTGCTTTTGCCAAAGACCGCGCCGGCCTATATAGCCTGATCGTAGATTCGCCCAAAGACGTCGACCGAGTCTCAAAGGAAATCGATGCCACTTTTGCCAATGCGCCCGAGCCGGTGAAAGCCGAAACCGAGAAGGCTTTCGGGTTGAACTTCATCAACATGCTCGGCAATGTGAAAGCGTTCATCCTGATCATTTCATCAGCGGCAGTATTCACGATTTTGCTGGTTTCGGGGAACACCATGGCGATGTCGATTCGCGAACGCACTCGCGAGGTGGCCGTGCTGAAGACTTTGGGCTTTCAGCGCAAAACCATTCTGGGCATCTTCATCGGCGAGGCAGTCTCAATTTCTCTAATTGGTGGCATTCTGGGAACGTTGATTGCAGCGCTTGCGCTTGCTGGTGCTTCGCACGCGCCACAAGTCGGCAATCTCTTTACATTTGCTCTCTACGAATGGCGGTTCACCGCCCCTGCAGCTTGGGGCGTGGCAATTCTGGCCGGTTTCCTCAGTTCGGCGATTCCCGCTTACGGCGCATCGCGCACGGGAATTGTCGAAGGTCTGCGGCACATCGGGTAAATAGCTATGGCGATACCGATCAAATACAACACTCGCAACATGATCCTCCGTAAGCGGCTCACTATCATGACTGCGCTGGGAATTGCGCTCACGGTCATGACGACGGTGTTTTTGATGATGCTGCTCGCGGGAATGAAGAAGGCCTTTGCTTCGAGCGGCGATCCTTTGGATGTGCTGGTGATGCGAAAAGGGTCGACGTCAGAGTTAGTTGGCGGCTTTACTAAGGACAAGGTTCCGATCTTGCGCCAGCTTCCGGGAATTGCGAGCGATAGCCATGGTCAGCCGCTGGTTTCGGCGGAATGGGTCGTGATCGTCGCCCTGCCGCAACCGGGTAGCACTAGCACTATCAACATCACCATGCGAGGGATGGAGCCGGACGGAATCGAGCTGCGCAAGGACAAGGTAAAGCTCATCGCGGGGAGTTGGTTTTCGCCCGGACAGCGCGAAGTCGCGGTGAGCACTTCCATTCATGAACGCTTTTCGCACACCAACGTCGGCGACATGATTGATTTCGGCAAAGGACCGTGGAAGGTGACCGGCATTTTCGATGCGGGGGGTTCCGCTTACGGCTCGGAGATTTGGGGCGACTATAACCAGGTGGCCAACCAATTCAACCGGCAGAACGCAGTCGGAAACGTTTATCTGCGCGCGACTGATTCGGTCGCAGCCGACGCTCTGAAGCACCGGGTTGCCGACGATCAGCAGTTACAGTTAATGGGGCAACTCGAGACCGAATACTACGACAAGCAAACCAGCAGCGGCGGTGGCATTCGCGTTATGGGATTCATCGTTGCCCTGACGATGGCGATCGGGTCGATCTTTGCTGCGACCAACACTATGTACGCTGCGGTCGCCTATCGTTCACGTGAGATCGCCACGCTGAGGGTCATGGGATTTCGAAGAGGCAGCATTGTAACTTCGTTCATTTTTGAAGCTGTGTTGCTGGCCCTGTTGGGCGCAGCAGTCGGGATCATTCTGATGCTGCCGTTCAATGGCATGAGCACCTCGACCGCGAACCAAGTGACATTCAGTCAGGTTGTTTTCAGCATGAGGATCACGATGCAGGTGGTCATAACCGCATTCATTTTTGCCATTGTGATGGGCTTGATTGGCGGAGTGGCCCCCGCGTGGGGGGCGGCGCGACGCGAAATTCTGGCAGCGCTGAGAGATTAAAGAATAAACATGGCGCCTGATACCAAGCACAAAGATTTAGAAGGGCTGCGCATCGATCGTTCGGCAACGGTCGACGAAGGACCATCCCCTTGGGCTAAGGCGTACATTTTCGGCGGAGTTGGCCTCATAGTTCTGCTGGGGCTGGCCGCAATCGGATACCGCTTGTTCGCCGGTTCAACGCCGGAAGTCAATGTCGTACGGGCCTCGGCAGAGGGCGGAGCGCAGGCCGCCGGCAGTACTATTCTTACTGCGACGGGATACATCGTTGCGCACCACAAGATCAACGTGAACTCCAAAGTTACGGGGCGCGTGAAGTGGATCGGTGTCGAAAAGGGTGACCAGGTCAAAGAAGGCCAAGTCCTGGTCAAGCTTGAAGACGACGAATTCCGCGCTCAATACGAGCAGGCGCACGGCGCGGCGGAGAGCGCACGCGCATATCTCGCGGAATTGGAACATGGTTCGCGGCCTGAAGAAATCGCCCAGGCGCAACACAATCTTGAAGAAGCTCGAGCCACTCTCGCCAACGACAAAGCAACGCTGGATCGCACTCGGGAACTGTACTCGCAGGGAGTGGTTTCGAAGCAGTCGCTCGATGACGCAGTCGCGAGATTCGACTCTGATCAGCAGCGAACAAATTCTTTGAACCAGACATTTCAACTTTCAAAAATTGG
This sequence comes from Terriglobales bacterium, assembly GCA_036557105.1. Lineage (GTDB taxonomy): Bacteria > Acidobacteriota > Terriglobia > Terriglobales > Acidobacteriaceae > Gp1-AA145. Next base: position 25,593 of record DATBIE010000240.1, on the reverse strand, counting down.
CCCGCGACCGGAAGAAATTGCCCGCGCTAAGGGTGCCTTGCTCCAGGCAGAAGGCCAGGAGTCCTACGCCAAGTCATTGCTGGACGCGACCATCATTCGTGCTCCCGTAAGCGGCACGATTCTCGAGCGCACAGCGGAAAAGGGCGAATTGATCACCGCTCAATTTGCCAGTTCGGCCGAAGGTGGACCGCAAGGATCTGTGGTTTCGCTTGCTGACTTGAACGACATTCAAGCCGACCTCGATATCGCCCAAGACGATTTTGCGAAACTCACGCCGCACCAGAAGGCAATCGTGAGCGTCGACGCATTCCCTGACCTTCATTGGAACGGTGTGATTGCCGAAGTCTCGCCTGAAGCGAATCGGCAGAAAGCGACGATTGAGGTGAAGGTGCAGATTCTGAATCCCGACTCGCATTTGCGCCCGGAAATGAACACGACGGTTCGCTTTATTGCCGACGAAAATAAATCCGCGAACTCGCAAGCAGCAGGCGCGTTCGTGCCCACTGCGGCGGTGCGCGATGCCGACGGTCAAAAATACGTTCTGCTCGCCTTAAATGGCAAGGCGATTAAACGAGACGTTAAGATTATTTCCCAGCGCAGCGGCGGCGCGCTGGTGAGCGGGTTGAATGGGGGGGAGACTGTAATCACGAACGCTCCAGATGAACTCGGAGACGGAGACAAAATCAAGATCAAGGGACAATCATGAGCACTGCTACTGTTGCTAACGTCGCTACGAAGACACAAGTCGTCCAGGCCAAGAACGTCAGCAAGATATTTAAACGGGACGCCTTTGAAGTAAAGGCGCTGGACAATGTTTCCATCGAGATCGCCGGGGGTGAATTTCTCGCTCTGATGGGCCCGTCGGGATCGGGCAAGACCACACTGTTGAATATGATTGCGGCCATCGACCGCCCCACCGCCGGGCAGCTACTCGTGCTCGGGCAAAACATTTTCGGTTTCAGCGATGCCCAATCTGCGAAGTGGCGGAACGAGCACATCGGCTACGTCTTCCAGACGTTCAACCTGATTCCGGTGCTCACGGCCTTTGAAAATGTTGAACTGCCGCTGTTGCTTACCAAGCTCAATGCAAAACAGCGGAAAGACCACGTGATGACTGCGCTCAAACTGGTCGGGCTTGAAGAGCGCGTCCATCATTTGCCGAAGCAGCTCTCCGGCGGACAGGAGCAGCGTGTCGCCATTGCGCGCGCAATTGTAAGCGATCCTACTTTGATCCTTGCGGACGAGCCGACCGGCGACCTCGATAGCCAGTCGGCCACTGAAGTTCTCGAAATACTAAAGCGCCTAAATCAGGATTTTCAGAAGACGGTGGTAATGGTCACACACGATCCGCATGCGGCTTCTTACGCGCACGTCACGCGGCACCTGGAGAAGGGAATGCTGCTTCCAGCGTAGTTTCGACATGGGCGGGAATGGCCGTGTCTTAAGCTTAGATTAGTAAAGTCTTCCCCTGGCTTGCCGATTAAGTTGAGATAGGCATGCCGGCCGTTTCCAGCAGCGCGATCCTCGACAAGATCGAGTCCGGCCGGGATATTCCGACGATTCCCGATGTGCTGATCCCTCTGCTGCGCTGCATGGAAAGGCCAGTCGACCGAGTGGACATGCATGAGGTCGTGGCCTTGATCTCCCAAGACAAGGCGCTCGCCGGTCGCTGCCTGCAGCTAGCCAATTCGCCCCTGTTCGGCAGCAGCCGTGAAATCGAAACCATTCAATCCGCCGTCGTGTCCTTAGGACTGGAGCGAATTCAACAGATCGCAGTCTCCTGCTCTTTGTTGCGACTTATGCCGGGGGTTTCATTAGGCGTGAATCCGTCGGTCTTCTGGGCGCATTCTCTCGCTTGCGCCATGATCGCTCAGGAACTCGCACTGAAGATCGGGTTCCCGGAACCCACAAAGGCATATGCCGCGGGACTGTTGCACGATATCGGCTTAGTGGCGATGCTGTGGGTTGCGCCGCACGACTTCCGGCGCTGCTACGAAGAAGCGCGCCACAATCACATTCCTGTGCATGAAGCCGAAGAGCGACTGCTGGGGGTCACACATTGTGAATGCGGAAGAATCATCGCAGGCAAGTGGCATCTCTCCGAGGAACTCACGGATGCGATTGCATGCCACCACGCGCCTGCGAGAAGTGCCGGAAATCACGGTCTCACGTGCATTGTGTGCGCCAGTGACCTACTCTGCCGTACGAACGGACTCGGCTATGGCTACAAAGAGAATTGCGCTCACCCCGATGAGCAGGCGGCATTCGCAACGCTAGCGCATAAATATCCCGCTCTCCGGCCGTTCGAGTTTTCGCGCCTCTTGCTCGACGAGCACGACGTCTTTGCCGAAGTACATACGCTAGTGTGGCAAATATACGGCCACTGATAGATATCCAAGTTCGATCGTTAGGGTTGTGTCGGAGACGCCCGATTCGGCCTGAGTTCGGAAGAAGTCATTGTGCGGAGTAGCTTCCAGCACGGTAGAAGCACGGCACGAGGAGAATTTTGAACCGTGTTTGGGGGAACCTACACAGCCGCGGCTGCGGCGCTGCCGTAGCGTAGCGCGATGTTCATGAAGACTTTGCCGCTGGAGGTCTCAAAGCAGAGCACGAGCGCCTCAATATCAGCTGTGCTCTTTGATCCGTGCTCGGCGGTGTGCAGATGGGGAGGATGTACGCGGAAATGAAAGCCTTCGTCGTTGAGGGTGGCGACGGCGTTGCCGATCACCTGATTTGCGAGCTCGCAGACTGCTTCCCGCACCAGAGCATCAGTTTCCGGCACTTCCGTTCCAGAGAGGAGGCTGGCAATCTTCGCTGCAGTCTGCGGCGCAAGATCGAGGATGATTCGCCCTTCGATATCGCCGCTCAGTTCCACCATGGCGGCCACTCCCTTACGGCGATATGTGTCCTCTTCCATGGTGAGGTTCCCGATCCCCACCGGAGAATTCAAGCCTTGTGACAACACGGCGTCGGCCGCGTTGATGAACGGCTGGATTAGGCCCATCTTCATGTTAGTCTCCCGCGCCGGCGGTGGCGGCTACTGCTCCGTCTTCTCCCAGCACGTACTTGATGACTTCATACAGGACATCAGGCTTCACTGGCTTCTGCACGAAATGCCGTGCACCTCGCTGCAGGGCGGCCACAATGTTCTCCTGATATCCGACAGAAGAGACCATGACGATGCGCGCTTCGGGATTCTTCTGCACGATCTTCTCCGCCGCTTCAATACCTTCCATCTGCGGCATGGTGATGTCCATGAGCACGATGTCGGGCTTGCTGCGATCGTATTCAGTAATGGCGGTCAATCCGTCCCCGGCTTCGCCCGCAATCTCGCCCCCAAACGATTCAACAATTCGGGCGAGGTTCTTGCGTGCGAAAACGGAGTCGTCCACGATTAAATAGCGGACTGCCTGCCCGTCCTTGCTCCGCTTGATTGCTGCAAACTGCTCCATAACTGCCTCCTCTTTCGTTCTACTGCCATTCATTCATTTGCGGCACTCCTTAGCATGCCGCTCGAACTCTATGTACTGCCCGCGCCGGCCGCTTTCTCCGAACAATGGACTTGCAGAGTGCTCGCCAACGCCTCAAGATCGACGACCCGCGTGGCGTGACCTCGTTCGATAGCGGCTTTTGGCATTCCGAACACAACGCAGGATTGTTCACTTTGCGCAATCGTGACTCCGCCGGCCGCTTTAATTGAACCTAATCCATTCGCGCCATCGTCTCCCATTCCGGTCATAATCACGCCTAGAGCGCGAGGCCCGAACTCCTCCGCCACACTTCTGAATAGAACATCGGCAGAAGGCCGGTGCCCGTTTACTCGCGGCTCATCGCTCAACACTGCGACGTCACCAAGAGGCAAGCGTTTGACCTTCAAATGGCGGCTACCGGGACAGATGAGCACCCGGCCTGCCTGCAGCACATCGCCCGATTGGGCTTCCTTTACGCGAAGGGAAGTGCACTCATCCAGGCGGCGCGCGAACATCTCCGTGAAGCCCTCCGGCATGTGCTGTACCACAAGCACACATGCTGGAAAATCCGGCGGCAGTTTCGACAGTACATACTGCAGAGATTGCGGTCCGCCGGTCGAAACCCCTATCGCCACAACTTTTGTAGGCGCATTGTTGGTGGCGGAAGGCGTTTTCTTACGCCGTACTGGCTCACCGGGTTCCTCAGTGGTTGTGATCTGAATTCCACGGCTCTGGGCCGCGGCTTTGATCTTGTCGATCAATTCCCGCGCGCTTTCCTGCATGCGGGAAGTCACGTCTTGAGGTTTGGCAACGAAATCGAAGGCGCCCAGGGAAAGGGCCTTCAAAGTTACCGCCGCACCCTTCGTGCTGTGCGAACTGACCACAATCACCGGCAATCGGTGCCGCCGCATGATCTCCTTGAGCATGTCCAGTCCGCCCATGCCCGGCATTTCGAGATCAAGTGTTACCACCTGCGGCTTGAGCTCCTGGATCTTCTTAAGTCCAAAGTTGCCGTCCATGGCGGTGCCCACGACCTGAATCGAGCTGTCCGTCTCGATCATCTGCGGGATGAGCTTGCGCATCAGGGCAGAATCATCCACGACTAGCACTCGTACCGGAGCGCTCATTGCCGCACCTCCGCCGAGTACCGCGCTGGCGTGCTTTGTGGAACGACGGTCCCTTGCCTCACGTCAGTTCCGGTCTTGTTAAAGCGGTCCATCACGGCCGCTAAGTTCATGATCAGCACTACGCGCCCATCCCCCAGAATGGACGCGCTGCTGACAAGATCCGTAGAAACGGTCTGATCGTCCAGCGATTTGGTCACTAGTTCTTCTTCTCCCTCCAGTGAATCGACGATCAGCCCCAGTTTGCGTTCACCGAAAGTCAGAACTAAGACAAAAATCTTGTCTCTGCCTCGATCGAGGTCCGACGGCCTACGTGGCGCTACTCGTACCAGCGGCAGGACCTGATTTCGCAACTGCATGACCTCGGTCGTGTCCACGCGATGCAGGTCGCTCTCCTGCGCGCGCGCGATCTCCGCAACAGAATTCAGTGGAATGGCATAGAGCCGGTTCTCAATACGGAACATCAGTGCCTGCACGATGGCCAGTGTCAGCGGCAACTTCAAGCGAAACGTTGTGCCTTGCCCCAACTGGGTTTCCACATCCACCGTGCCTTTCATGCGATGCAAAACACTACGCACAACGTCCAGACCTACGCCCCGCCCGGAAACCTCCGTGATTTCGTTTGCGGTGCTGAAACCGGGGCGAAAAATCAGCCCAAGCGCCTCCTGCGCCGACATTCTGCCGGCTTCTTCCCGCGTAACCAGGTTCATGTTCACAGCTTTACTTTTCACTTTGGCGGAATCTATTCCGGCGCCATCATCTTTTATTTCCACGATCAGATGGTTCGCTTGATGAGAGGCGTGCAGATGAATAGTTCCTACCGCGATCTTCCCTACCTTCTCACGTTCATCAGCAGTCTCGATGCCGTGGCTGATTGAGTTACGGATAATGTGCGTGAGTGGCTCGGCTATCGCATCGAGCAAGCCTTTGTCCACGTCGGTGTCTTGCCCGGTGATGATGAGCTGTACCTGTTTACCGCACCGCTTTGCCGTGTCGCGCGCGATGCGAGGGAAACGCCGGAAGAGTTGCTCAACCGGCACCATCCGGATCTTCATGACCGAACGCTGAAGGTCATTCATTACTCGCGATTGAAAACCCATCGCGTCAGCAAAGCGTAACCGCAGTGAGTCTTTAGGGAAACGTCGTGAAAATTCCTGCATGGCCTGCTGGAGCATGGATTTTGCAATGATCAGTTCGCCAACAAGATTCAGAACGTTGTCGATGCGTTCGGCTTCGACGCGCAAAATGTTCTCAGCAGAGCGCGCAACTGGAGTCGCAGGCGAGGAGGGCGCTTCGGGAGCGTTAACGGTTTCAACCGGGCTTTCCGCAGCCAGCGAAGCCTGCCCAACACTGGGCTGGGACGGAGTCTCCCTATGCCTGGATGAACTCATGATTTCGAAATATTCCACCTGCGAAATCACCGTCGGGATCAGGCACTTGGAAACAATGACAGTCTCCGGCGCACCGGTTGCAATGAGCAGGTCGACTTTCTTCGCGCTCTCGGCGAAGCCCTCTGGCCTCACTCCCAGAACTTGCGCAATCGAGCCAACGGCAGTTGTCAGCAGCTGCCGTGCCGCAATTGGCATTGCGCACAATCGGTCAATGTGCGCCACCACGTGGAACACCCGGTTATCGCCGGTTTGGGCCGACTCCGCCGATTTCAGCTCATATTCCGTCCAAGCGGCCGCCGGCGCGCTTGCGGAAGATTTCGCAGCCGCAGGCCCGCTTGCAGCAAGCTCTTTCACCATCTCTTGCAGGGGCGTGGGATCGGGAAGCGTGGCATTCTGGCGGTACGCGGTCAGCATCTCGGCAAACATGTCCGCGGCGAGCAAGCTCAACTCCGCCAGCGAGACTTTCGATGCTGTGATGTCAACTGCAAGCGCATCCTCGAGACTATGCGCCAGTTCGCTTATTTCTTTGAAGCCGCAAGCCGCCGAATCGCCTTTCAAAGTGTGCACTGTCCGGCGGATACTGCGCACGATCTCGGCGTCGTGCGGCGACTTCTCCAGCTTCAGGGCGTCTTCGTTAAGTGCCTGTAGCAGTTCTTGCGAGGTCTCAAAGAAGAGATCTCTCATTTCGGCGCCGCGGTCGTCATGGAACTGCGTCATAGCGACACCTCGACACGCCGGTAAGCGGTACCGCTGTTGCGGTACACCATCGCGAACTTGTCGGTCATGCCAAGCAGGGTTTCTGCGTGGCCCACCAGCAGATAACCGCCGGGAGCAAGGCAGCGATAGAACTTTTCAATGAGCCGTCGCTGTTCGGCTTCATCAAAATACATCATGACGTTGCGGCAAAAAATCACGTCATTGCTTTGCGGCAGGAATTCTGTTTTCAGATTGTGAAAATCAAAATGGACCAGTTCCTTGATGGACTTCTTTATGGCGTAGCGATCACCGACCTTGTCGAAATACCGCAGCCTGTAGCTGTAATCCACCGACGACATTTGGTTGTCGCTGTAAACGCCTTCCTGTCCAGCGCGCAGAACGGAGTAGTTGATATCGCTGGCGGGGATTTCCACTTTCCACGGCGGCGGAATCAGCGGCTTTGGCCACGTCGGCTCCGCGGCAGAGGGCGTTCGAAGTTGGTGATAACCCAGCGCGTCGGCCAGCAGCATGGCGATCGTGTATGGTTCCTGCCCGGTTGAGCAGCCTGCGCTCCAGATCCGTATTTGCAGGCTTCCGCTCGCTTCTTTCTTGCGGATCAATTCATCGAGAATGTAGCGATGAAAAAGATCGAGCTGGGCCTTGTTGCGAAAGAAGCTGGTTTCATTAACCGTAAGATCTTCTAACAGGCGCGATAGCTCGTGCTTGCCCTCCTCGCTGATCAGCAACCGGTAATAGCTATAGAAAGAGTCCAGCCGGCACTCGCGCAGGCGTCGCTGCAATCGGTCCTGCAGAAAATGCGTGCGCCGCGCGTCAAAGTACATTCCGCACTCTTGATACACGAGCGTCTGCAACAGCCGCATTTCCGCATCACTGAGCTGGATAGCCAGCGCTGGTGTGCTCATTGCTTCCTTCTTTGACTTACTTGCCCGCGGCGGCCCGCCGGGTTTCGTCTTTGCTCTTGGCCGCAGCTTCGTTCTTCTGGCTGGCGCCCATGTCCAGCAATCGCGTCATATCGAGCAGCACGATCAGCCGCCCTTTGTACTTGCCCAGGCCGGTCACGCAATTCAGGCTGCCTTCCTGCGAGGTGGTTGGCGACGGCTCAACGTCCGAAGATGGAATCTTTAGCACTTCAGAAGCTGAATCCACAATCAAACCGGAGAGCCGTCCATGGTGCTCCACCACCAGAATCCGGTTCCGCCTGCTGGGTGTGAATTTCTTTTCGCCCAGGCGCTTTCGCAAGTCCATGACGGAAACAATCTTGCCGCGCAGATTGATCACACCTTCCATGAACGCGGGCGCGTCGGGCACGGCCGTGATCTCCGGCACGCGCACGATCTCGTGGAGCGAGGTGATCGGCACACCGTAAGTTTCGCGGCCGACCTGAAAGCCCACGATGTGCAGCTCGCGGTTTACTGGAGTTCCAGCGCTCATCCTCTTGATCCTGCCGCCGCCTGCCGTGCGCCTTTACGTGTCCGTTCGTCAGTGAGTGGCGTGGACTCGGCCTCAATTCCGAAGCGGTTCATAGATTCGAACAAGCCGCGTGACATCTTGGACATCTGCTCGGCAGATGCCGCCAGCTCCGTGGAACCGGAGGTGGTCTGCTGTACCAGCTCGCGCATCCGTTCCATGGCTTTGACCACGGCATGGGCGCCAGACGCCTGCTCTTCGACTGCAGAGTTGATCTCGTGAGTGATCTCGTTCAGCCGTGTGGTTGCGCGAGCAATCTGCGAGGATCCGTGTGACTGTTCGTTGGTCGCAGCACCGATCTCCTGCGCGAACTTGTAAACCTCCGTCACGACGTTCGAAATCTTGCGCAATGCCTGGTTCAATTCCTGGCCGAGCTTCAATCCCTGATCGACGATCTCGGTGCTCTGGTCCATGTTTTCGACCGCCTTGCGCGCTTCTTTCTGAATGCTCTCGATCAATTCAGAAATTTCTTTGGTCGATTGCGCGGACTTTTCGGCAAGCTTGCGGACTTCATCTGCTACAACCGCAAAGCCCAGGCCGTGTTCCCCGGCACGCGCCGCTTCGATAGCCGCGTTGAGCGCCAGCAAGTTGGTCTGCTCGGCAAGGTCATCAATGACCTCGATGATCTTGCCGATGTCGTCGGCCCTTTGACCCAAGGCACCGATGATTTCGCCCGAGGCGTCGATGGTCACGTTGATCTTGTTCAGGCCGTCGGTGGCCTTCTCCATGGTCGCGATTCCACTGTGGACCTCTTCCCGCGAGCGGTTGGAAATATCAAGCAGGACTTTTGCGGTGTCGGCGACGCGTTGTATGGAAGCCACCATTTCATCGATCGATGCAGAAGTCTCGCTGACGCTGGATGCCTGGATTTGCGTGCTCTTTACCATGTTCTGAACGTTGACGCTCATCTCGTGCATGGTGCTCGTCACTTCGTCGATGGCTGAAGAGCTTTGCAGGCTGATCTTTGCTGATTCGTCTGACGCGCCGGCCACCTGTGCGGACGCACTGGCGACCTGCGAGGACGCATCCTTTACGTTTCGAACAAGATTTCGCAGACCTTCGACCATACTGGCGAATGCGTTGCCCAGTGTGTCATTGGCCGAGCGGGGGCGCACGTCGACTCGCAGGTTTCCACCGGCAATCGCTTCAGAAACCGTGGCCATTTCCTTTAAATAGGTGACCATGTCCTCGAAACTTCGACCCAGTTCCCCGATTTCATCGGCCCTCTTGATGTCGATCTTGTGGTCCAGATCGCCCGCTTCGCCTATCTGTTTGGCTACCTGCATGAGATCGGTAAGAGGTCCGGTAATTGACCGGGCTGTGCGATATGCAATGCCAATTCCCAGGCACAAGGCAACAAGCGTACTGAGAACGGAAATCACGATGATTTCTGTGCCGGCGTCATCGTCGGACTTGCGGCGCTTGTCGACGAGGTTCTTGCTCTCCTGATCGGCCTGGTCCAGGTAATCGGTTGAAGTCTTTACCCAGGCGGACGCGTCTTTCTGCAGGTAATAGATTTGAAGGTCAGCAACCGTGGCATTGCCCGCATCTACTTCGCGGCGCTTTTCGAGCATTGGCTGGGCAAACTCAGCGGCCCAGTTCGACTCATTCTTGGCCACGCTTTCGAGAGCCGCGCGTTGCTGGTCGGAGCTAGCCAGTTTCTGGCATTTCTGCAAATCATCCGTGAGCAGGTGAATACCTTCGTTCATCCGCTCCACCTCACGGCTGTCACCGCTCAGCAGGTAATTGCTGAGGTAAAGCCGGTTTTGCATCATGTGGAAGCGGACTTGGTTGGTGAGGTCCGCCATCTCGAGCGCTTGCGAGGCGGAAGCCTTAGCGCTCCGCTCGCGCTCGACAGCAACCAGAATGACGGCGAGCAAAATCAGCACCGTCAACAGGATCGCGCCGAATCTCACATAAAGTTGCTTGGTGATAGACATGAGTATCGCTCCGCTACTTCGCTTCAGTTCGCGCTGCTAGTTGCTGGGATCGAACTTGAATTCCACCGTCTCCGTCGTTTCGGCCGCGGAGGGATCGAATTTCCATTTTTTCACCGCATCGAGCGCTGCCGTCACAAGAATCGGGTGACCACCGATTACTTTCGTATCCTTTACGTTCCCATTCGCTCCCACCACGACTTCGAGCTTTACGGAGCCAGTGAGTGCCATTTTCCTGGCGATTTCGGGATATTGTGGATACACGCGGATTTTGACTTTTCGGCTGAAATGATCCTGCGCAAAGCTGCGGACTGGATAAAGGGAAACAGCAAGAGTGGCACTGATGAAGGCCACCATCACAAACAGTATCGACAACCTGATAACACCTTTGTTCTTTCTTTGCACGGACACGTCCCCCTCGATGGAAAAAATACGCCTTCCAAGCACAAAGTCGATTCCAATTCGGGAGGGGTAAGGTACCGATAGTAACTTTCAATCTCTCGTCTCTCAGAGAGTCCCACGCCAAAATCAATCTTCAAATTGTGCCCCCTTGATCTCAATTAGCAACTATTCGCCTCAAAAGGAGGGGATGAACAAGGTAAGTAGCTGAATTGAGGTATTTTCCCTTGACTCAAAATGAGACGCACTATAGATTCCTTTTCAATCAATAACTTGGAAATCAGGACTTTTCAGGAGCCGAGTACGCCAGCCGAGCACATTCAGGCATCGGTGTCTGCGCACTTCACCCGGGATTCCGGGTTTCAGAACTTATCGGCAACGCCGGGCTCTTGCGCACTGGTTGATTCTGTTGCTGACTACATCCGGGCGTTGTTGAGAACGCCATTGGTATGCATTTTGCGCCGTACCTCAGGCGATTTTGAACTCTGGGCAAGAGCGGCTGACGACCCGGATTTTTGCAACGCCGTGCGGAGGAACTCTGAACGCACGCGCTTGCATTTTGCCTCTGATATTGCCAATCGGGCCATTCGGGCCGGTGGTCTCATCTCTGTTGCTGTAAATCCCGCCTCCCATGGATTGGAAGAGATTATCCCCGCAGGCACGCTGCTTGCTGTGCCCTTTCGCACCTCCAGCAATGAAGGCGCGGTGCTTGTATATCCCCGACCCGAAGGTGCATTCACCCCAGAAGAAAGAGACCTGGTGCCGGTAATCACCAGCTTCGCGGCAGTTGCCATTTCAAACGCTGAACTCTACGGCACTGCTCGCGAACAAGCCGAAGAGCTTCAGCAGATCGTGAACATTGCGGCTGAACTTGGTTCGGTTTCGGACCCAGACCAGTTCATGCGTCAGTTCATTCAACGCGCTGCCGGATTTCTGCGGTTCGGACGCGCCTTTGTCGCTCTTCTCGAAGGCAGGGCATTGCGGGTGCGATGGACTTACCCGAGCGGAGGCAGTGGACTTCCCGGGTATGTAATCCAAGAAGGGCCCCTTACACGTGCAATTCTGGCGAAAGAAACCTATTGCTTTGATGTTGCGAGCCTGATTCCGGGGGCCAATATCGAAGTCCTGAAAGAGTTTGAGGGCCGTCAGCTTTTAGCTGTTCCTCTCCTGGGGGTAAATGGTGAGCCGCTGGGAGTTTTCGGCGTGTTGGATCAGACCGACCAACGCCCAATTTCCAGTGAAGACATTCGCCGCGCACAGTCCTTGGCTGCGCACATGACAGCCGCGCTCAAAGTCAGCCACAACTTGCTCGTTTCTGAGCGGCATCGGCAACGCTCGGAGTCGCTGGCCAGTCTTGCTCTGGAAATGGGCTCACTGATGCACGGGCCCGACTTCGCCCGCAATTTCCTTGAGCGAGCGGCAAAGATCACGGGAAGGCGCGATGCGGCGCTTGTCAGCAAACCCGGCCCGAATCCTGAAGTCACTGTCCTTCGTTCTTTGAATACGAATACAGCCCCAGCGGAGAGCCTGAGATTTGCGCGCGCTGTCATGGCCGCTGTTTCCGGATCGAAAGACGAGGTGTTCAGCCGAACCGCGCAGGACCTTCTTGGCGATTCTCCGCAGGATGCAGCGGAGTGGAAGGAAGTGATCATTGCCGGCCTAACCGGTGCGTCAGGTGAATTGCTGGGAGCTCTGTGTCTGGCGAACGGCGGCAGTGCTTTCACCGCAGAAGATCAGCAACTGCTAAAGGCCATCGCGGGAGAAGCCGCCGTCGCCCTGGACAATGCTCGCTTCTTCGGCCGCATGGAGCAGGCAAACCGCCACTGGGTGGAAATCTTCGACGCCATTGCCGATTTCATCGTTGCACACGATGAATCAGGTAACGTCCTGCGTGTGAATCGCGCATTGGCGGATTTCATAGGTGTGCAACCGGCGCAGTTGATCGGCCTCAACATGGCAACGCTGCTGGCGACAACCACCCCTGGATCTCTGCCTCTCGCTTGCCCGTTTTGCCGTCCCACGGGCGAATTGTCCGACGAGTATGTTCATCCGGCGCTGGAGCGCACCTTCCTGGTTTCAACTTCGCAGGTACATGCTGCCAGCAGTGAAGGTCTGCAAACAGTCCACGTATTAAAAGACATTACGGACCGTCGCGAGGCCGAGCGGCGCTATCGCGAACTCTTCGACAACATTCAGGAAGGATTGTTCTTCTGTAGTCGGGACGGAAGATTCATCGAGGTAAATGACGCTCTGGTGCGCATCCTCGGCCGCGATAGTCGTGAGGAATTGCTGCATTGCGATCTGCGTCACGAAATTTTCACCACGCCTGATCAGCATGATTCACTCTTCGCGGAAATGGAACGACATGGCGCATTGCATAATCGTGCCGCCGTGCTCAAACAGAAAGACGGCAGCGCGGTTTACGTTTTGATTAACGCCTTTGCTGTGCACGGTCCGCAGGGCCAAGTATCGCAATATCGCGGATTGATCCTCGATATAACCGGGCTGAAGGCCTATCAGTCTGAACTGCAACGGGAGCGCGACTTTTCCGACAAGATTCTGAATAACACGCAGAGTCTGATTCTCGTTGCCGATACTGCTGGTCTTGTGAGCTATGGCAACCGCCGCTGGCAGGTCATGGGATATGAGCAGAAAGGGATCATAGGCCAGCCTCTGGAGGCCCTGGTCAGTCCGGTGAGCCGCGAGTCTTTTCGCGAAGCTTACTCTTCGATTCTTTCCGGAAATCAGGTGGATAATCTCGACCTGCAAATCCTCAGGGCTGACCGGCGCGTCGGGCAGTTCTCGGTCAACATGAGCCCGATGCGTGACGATCAAGGCCAGGTGAGCAGCATTGTTGTTGTGATGAGTGACGTTACCGATGCCGCTTCGTTGCAATCAAAACTGATGCATACAGAAAAACTGGCCGCGGTGGGTCAGCTTGTCTCCGGCGTAGCGCATGAGGTCAACAATCCCCTGACTGCCATCCTCGGCTTTGCGGACCTGCTCATGGAAAATCGCGAGCTTCCAGAGAGTGCGCGAAAAGACCTTCGTGTCATCCTGCAGGAGGCGCAGCGGACCAAACAAATTGTTCAGAACCTGCTGAGCTTCGCCAGGCAAATGCCGCCGCAGCGCAAACCAGTTCAATTGAATCCCATTCTCAAGCGCACGCTCCAGTTGCGCGCCTACGATCTGCAAAGCCGCGGGGTCTCCGTCAAGGAGAACTTCTGTGACCGCCTGCCGTTTGTTGTCGGCGACGCTCACCAGCTTCAGCAGGTGTTCCTGAATATTTTGAACAACGCCTATGATGCCGTGCGGGAAAACCCGCGATCTCGACAAATCGAAGTCTCTACCTTCTTGAGAGACGGATGCGTTGAGATTTCGTTCCGTGACAACGGCTGTGGCATCAGCCACCCGGAGCGCATCTTCGATCCGTTCTTTACCACCAAAGAAGTCGGCGAAGGCACGGGTCTGGGCCTGAGCATTTGCTACGGAATTGTGAAGGAGCATGGCGGAGAAATTCTTTGTGAGAACAACTCCGATGGGGTCGGCGCAACCTTTGTCGTGCGCCTGCCGGCCATGCAGGAGCGAACATCGGTTACTGCGATGCCTGGAGTTCCGCAGTCATGAGCTCACCTGCCGCAAAGCCGAAACAATTGCCGATTCTTCTGATCGAAGACGAGCCGGCAGTTATGGGGTACGTTCGTGCCGTACTCGAGCGCAACGGTTATGAGGTGGTCTGCTGCGACTCCGGTACAGCCGGACTTCGCCAACTTGAGGCGGGAGAATTCATGGGAGTTGTCTCTGACATGCGCACGCCCGGCGGGGTCGATGGCGCCGGCGTATATCAATGGATCTCAGCGCATCGCCCCGACCTTGCTTCCCGTCTTCTTTTCATCACGGGCGATATAGCCAACGAAGAAACCGCCACCATCCTGCAACGGACCGGGGTTCCCTGTGTGGAAAAGCCATTCCGGGTGCAGCAGTTCATTTCAGTTGTAGAAAAAATCTTGGGGAAGTCTTGTGAGTGAGAATTTCGCCATTCGCTTTTTGGTAGTTGACGATGAAGAGAGCATCCGCCGCTTGTGTATAACAGTTGCCGAAGGTCTGGGGTTCACCTCAAGGGAGGCAGCCGACGGCCAGTCTGCGCTTGCGGTTCTGGAGGAGCACCCTGCGCACGTTGTCCTGACCGATCTGGTCATGCCACATATGAACGGGATCGAATTTCTGAACCGCGCTAAACAGAGTCTTCGCCGGACGGAAATCGCGGTCATGACCGGCCACGGATCGATCGAAACTGCCGTGCAGGCGATGATGCTCGGCGCCTACGATTACATTTCCAAACCCTTCTCGAGTGTGGAAGAGTTGCGGCTTCTGCTGCGGCGAATGGCTGAAAAAGTCAGGCTCGTTGAAGAAAACGAGTTTTTACGAGAGCGTGCTGCTATTTCTAGGGCCAACTCGCAAACGCAGCCAGGTGGACACACGCCTCAATCTCTTATCGCATCTACCCATCTCGGAGAAATTGAGCGTGCGACAATCCAGCGTGTTTTCCAGCAGGTGAATGGTGACAAAAGCGTTGCGGGAAAGTTGCTCGGAATCAGCCGCGCGACTTTGTACCGCAAGCTCAAGCGATATAACATCAGCCCCCGACCCAACCGCCTCCAACCCGGAATTGCAGCCACCCCGGGTATTCAGTGACGATCGAACCGAAATGGTGCTGTCACCCGCTTCGTCATTCATCGTTGCAAGTGCCCTTAATAATGACGTTTAGCAAGTCACGCCCGCTTCATTTGTAATTCATTTGACCGCCGTCGTGTGGCGCGGTATTCAAGTGCAGCAGCCGGAGATGCAGAATCAGAGGGATCCATTGCGTACTCACAGACGCCAGGCTATTGACCTGCTGAGAGGCTGCGCAACAAAACAGAAGGAGAGCACAATGAAATTTATTTCGGTAGTTGGTGCAATCTTGGCAATGTTGTTGGCTTCTGTCGTTTCAGGCACGACCGCGCTGTATGCTGGCATGCCACAAACACAGCAGAAGCAAAGCACAGCATCATCTTCAGATGAGAGCGGATGTTCACTCTTACCCGTGACCTTACTCGACAAAGTGTTGGCTGATAGCTTTCAAGATCCACCACTTACGACCAAGGTGCCGCCTGCCTACGACGGCCCGTGGGGTTCAAGTTGCCAATATTTTTCAAAGCCACCCTTCGCCAAGGGACACCAGACCAGGGTTGACTTTATCGTCTACGTAGAAGCATCGTCCGCGCAAGCCAAAGAGACGTTCGATAAAGTGGCGCCTTTTTTTACGGATAAAAATAAGCAGAAGCCCTCCGGCGTGGGCGACGAGGCATACTGGGACAGGACCAAGGAAGCGAAACTTCATGTGCTGAAAGGAAAAGTCCACTACAGTCTCGGGATGCAGCCCTGGGATGAAAAACAGTTATTAGCCATCGCGTCTGCGCTTTCTTCACAGTTGTGATGTCGCACGAATGCGTGGGTCGTCTTCCCTTGCCCTGCTGATGGGATAAACGGAACGAGGATGCAACCGGTCAAACAGCACCCACATGAGCGCGATCAGGACAAAGACTAGTGCGCTGCCCTCTGGGCCAACTGAGCCGCCAGTCAGCCAGCGCGGGCCGTGAAACGACGAACTCAGCAGATGGCCAGGCGCAACTTGCCCGCTATCCGGCACCGAGTACAAGAAACTCTCACCCCAGTCCCATGAAGCATGCATGCCGACCGCAAACCACAATGTTCCGGTGCGTTGCAACGTGAGACACCAGAACAAACCGATCAGCGCGGCGGCGAACGCTCCAGCCCACGCTTCCCCAGGGTTTGACATGTGGATGGCGCCGAACAGGAACGAAAGCAAACCCGCGGCTGGCCAAAACCCTATGCCTTGGGCCAAAGTGTACTGGGAGTAGCCACGCATGAGGAACTCTTCAAAGAATCCGACTATCAGGAAGAGGACTGCCCAAAATACAGCGAACTCGATAATTCTGTCGCCGTGTAGCGCCAAGCCACCGAAAAAAAACCCGCCAAGGCCACGCATGACAGCGAGCAGCACAGTGATCGCACAAATCCCCCAAATCACACCATGCCAGAAATTTCTGCTAAACGCACTCCGGGAGGGTAACCCATAGTCCCCGAGTTTCCGGTTCTCATATCGCGAAAGAATCCATGCGGGAGCTACTGCTGCGATCAAAAGTCCCACTTCTCTGACCAGAAAGAACCATAGCGGTGGTGTCTGGTGCCGCTGCAGGTGCATTAGCCGCGGGGTTACGGCAGAAATCAAAAGTAAGAGACAGATTACAGAGATCACATACGCCGCGAACCGCCAGCCGGCACGTAATCCATCCGGCCCTATGAAGATAGAGTGCGAAGGCGCTGCAGGTTGTGGTTCAGTGATACCCGGTACCTGAGATTCCGTCAGGTCAGGTGAATCCTCCGGAGGATCTTGTTGTGTCTCGTTCATGTGATTTCCTCGCTGATGCCGAGACATGGTAAAACAATCCGTCGCCCTCATGGGCAAAATCTTCACATCTGAGCGCTTTGGGCGTCCGCAGGTTTTCGCGGGAATATTGCTGTTAACTTTTATCGCCCAATGCGCCTGGCTGGTCGAGCACGAGCATTCAGGTAAAGTTTCTACCTCCGCGGAAGAGTTCGACCGCCTAGAAGAAGGCCTAGGCCAGTGGCATGGACGCGGCATCGCGGGGACTGCGGTGGTCTCCAACCAATCGGCGCGGTCAATTCAGACGAGCAGCGGCAGGTTTGACCTTTACCATTCTCCTTTGTGGTATCTGATCGCATCGGCACCAGTCGCCCCCCTCGATATTGCCCCTGAACACTGGCTCTGGCTCTCGCTCACCCGCGCGCCCTACGTTTTGATTGGCGCTCTCCTTGGAGCTTCACTGTGGTACGTTTCCCGCCGGCTATACGGGAACGCGGGAGGCTATGTTGCGCTCGCGCTTTATTGCTTTTCCCCGGCCGCGATTCGTGGCAGCGCACTCTGGCTTAGCTCACCGAACATTGGAGGCGTCTGGGGAACATTCGGCGCTGTATTCACCGCGATTGCGGTTTCACACACTCTTTACGCCCCACGCGAGGTCGTGCTCTGGAACTGGCGCCGCACCATCCTCCTGGGAGTTTCACTCGCTCTGGCGATCGGATCACATTTCGCGCTGGTCATCGTTATCCCGGTGCTGCTGGCGTTCATGCTCTATCTCGCGCCGGAGAGAAAAGCTGCAGCGAGCACGATTTTCACAGCAGCTTGCGGTGTCGCAGTTGTGCTTTTGTTTGCTTCGTATTTTTGCCATCCGCGCGCGTTCATTGACGGCTTGATGCACGCTCATTGGCTCGATGCGAACTGGCGCGCCGCCAGAATGCCAGGCGCCTATCGGCAGGTAATCAAGGAAGTCGCCCAAAGTGGACCGGTTTTACTCCTGCTGGTTCCTGCGAGCGTAGCCATTTTTTGCGTCTGGCCGCGGACGCGCTACTTCGGAAATATCGCTCCCCTCATCGTGGCAGCTTTGTTCCTTGTTTTGCGCGTATTCTCGCCTCATGAATCCGGCTCGGTATTTAGCATGGCGGCGTTTGTATTCCTGCTGGTCTTTGTGTCCGGAATCGCAGCCGATTTGCTCGAAACCCGCTGGCGCGAACTGTTCTATGCCGTAATTACAGGGCTTGTTGCTGCAAACGCACTCTGGAACCTGCTCGGCATCGCCCGGATATCCCGGTAACCTGTCCAAAGTTCGTAAATTTGAGTAATTTTCGCAACCTTGAACCAAATTTTCCGTTCTAATCGTAGTAGGGGGCGGGGTATGCGTGCTTCAGACTTGAATCGATTCGCAATTCATGTTCTTTCGCTAGTTATCCTTTTTTCCAGTTCAACTCTGGCCCAAGATCACGGCTTCCACACGGGTACCATCGCACCGCGAGGTGTTCCCGCCAGTGTTACGTCATTCGGGTTCGGCGGCCATCCCGGTTTTCATGGTGTCCCCGCAAGCGTCACTTCGCAAGGCTTTGGCGCTCCTATTGGGTTTCATGGAAGAACAGTGAACTCTCCCGGTTTCCGATCGCCCTTTCATGATGGGCGGCATGGTGTTGGACATAACCCGTTCGGCCGCGAGCCCGGCCACCGCCATCGCCCACTCGTTGGGTTCTACGCTCCGGCATACGGATACTACGTTCCTTACGACTATTCGGATGACGACAATTACGTCGAGGAGAACGAAGTCTCAAATGAAATACAGGCCCAGCGAGAGTATGAGGCGCGGCAAATGCGAGATGACGACTATCGTGCGGAACTCAACTCACAAATACAGCAGCAACAATCGGCGCAGCAACCGGCCTATGAGTCGGCTCCTGAACCAGTTCGGGAGCAGCCGAGTACGGTTCTGATCTTCAAAGACGGGCATCAAGCTCAAATTGCGAACTACGCAATTGTCGGCGCGACGCTATACGACCTAAGCGACGGCCGTTCGAAGAAAGTGCAGCTTGCGGATCTTGATCTTCCTGCCACGGTGAAGGAGAATGATCAGCGCGGCGTAGAGTTCCAGCTTCCTGCTCAGGCAAAATTGAACTAAGATTCAGGTCGAAGCGATGCGGCGGATTTCTGGATCGACGATCGTGCTAGCGGTGCTGATTTCAAGCGCCGTGGCCCAGACCCGGATAGGACGCTTCACTTCGGCGCCAAGCGCCGGTCACTTCATTGGAATTGGAAGGCCGGCCGTCTCGGTTCGCACACACCGCTTCTTTCATCCTGGGTACGGCTACTACGGCGTGCCATTCTTCTACTCCGACTACGACGAACCCTACGAAGTCGAATACGCTCCACAGGAAGCTCCACCGAATCCCGTTCCGGTCATGCAAGCAAAGCCTGAACCTGTTCCGGACCCCGTACTACTCGAACTTCAGGGAAATCAGTGGGTGCGTGTCGAAAACTTCACGCCTGAGAAAAGCACTCCAAACCTATCCGGGCCGGTCAGTCCTTTGCCGCCGGCACTGCTCGTCTTTCGCGATGGTCATACCGAGGAAGTTAGCAGTTATTCGATCATCGGGCCTACGATCTACACGAAGTCGAATTATTGGAATACAGGCAAGTGGACCCGAAAAATCCAAATTGCCGATCTCGACGTCCCTGAGACGGTCAGCCGCAATGAACAGCGCGGCCTGCATTTTGAACTGCCCTCCAGTCCCGACGAGATCATGATCCGTCCCTGACGTGTCCCTTCGCCAGGTGCTGATTATTCACCAACCACTTGCTTTATTCTTGCAAGCACCAGTGCGCTGGCATATGGCATGGAGTCGTAGAAGCGGACGAATCTCTGCGCCTCGAATGCGCTGTACGGCTCCAGGTTGTGTGCCCAGCGATATCCGATTGGCTGATACCAGAGTTCGACAAGAACCCTGAACGGGCCGGGCGCCGCGCCGACCGGGATGGAGTAGCGGACGGTGTCGCCTGCATCAGTGAAGCCGGAATCATCCGCCGCGTCACCTATGACTGCGATGTCTTTATCGGCGGTCTCCTTATCAAAGCCTTTGGGTAACAGCCGGTTGTCCTTCAAGTAGCCAACTGCGGCTGCCAGACCAGTAGTCACGCGGCCCTGATTGTCCTTCAAAATCGGTTCGTAGATTTCTACCTGATCGCGGCTTGTGATCTCTCGGAAATGCGGTTCAAAGCGCGATGCGTCTTGATCATTCACGTTTCCTCGGATGGAGCCGTCCGAAGTTAACGCCCCAGACTCGAACACCGACCGTCCATTGCGGTCCCACACTGCCAAATGCAACCACGCCCGCCGCGACGGAAAAGCGGTGGGAAATTTATGCCCGGTGAGGTTTTCAACGAGCACCTCGACATTGAGCTTGCCGGAACCCACATTTGCATTTCGAATTGTTACTCGTGCTGCCTGCGTTTTCAGGAACGCCTCTGTTCGTTCTGCCTCAGCGTTGAGTTCTTCCGACATGGCCGCAATGCTCAAATCGCTGCGATATACGTTCAACATTCTCAGAACAAAAAAGTTTCCGCCGGGAAACGTGTGCTCGCGGACTCCGGCGCGCAAAGGCCCCATTACGGCAGAAATCGAAGCTTCGCCGTGTACCTCCGGCATATGGCACGCCTGGCAGCTGGATTTTTGCGGATAATCGCTGTGCAGCCACTCGAGGTATGGCACCTGCTCGGGAAATGTACCGAGTACCTTCCCTCCCGGAGCGAGCGATTTCGTGTACAGAGTGTGACAGGTCGCGCACATGGCAGAGTCAATGATGTGCTCGGCGCCGGTTGGCCGAAAGCCACCGGTCGAACTCTGCATAATGCTGGCTTGCGCATTTTGAATTACGAACGGGCCGAATTCCGGATGACTAGTTGCTGACGGCGTTCCTATGAGAAATCCTCCATTAAAACTCTCGCGTTTGCCGAAGTTCTCACTCGTGATCTGATGACAGATGGAACATGTGACCCCATCTTCAGCATCCGCATTCCTCTTTTCGTCGCGATCGAACGGCAGATTCGCAAACACTTCGCCCAATTTCCCTTTCAACTTTGCCTTATAACGCGACATAGGCATGTGGCAATCGGCACAGCCGTCTTCGATCTCCGCAGTTGACTCGGGATGGTCCATATCCTCACGGCGGACGCTTGCCTGCCAGTAAGGATCACGCGAAGAATTCGCCATGATGCTCGAGCGCCAAGCCGCGCTGATTGAAATATCCTGGCCTGCGGGAGTGGTGAGTCCGTTGTGGCAGGCAAAGCAACGATCGGAGGTATGAAACTGCGGCCTCATTTCTGGGTGCGGATTTGCCGGGTATGCCCTTATGGCGTAACACGCCATCACAAAGACCGCCATCAACTTCCACAGTACTCTGTGGCATTTCTTATCTCTGTCATTCCGAGCGAAGTTCCGTCCGCCGCTTGTCGGGGGATGGAACGAGTCGAGGAACCTGCTGTTTTTGACCCAACAACCAGCCTTCTCCCCGTCTCCAGCTCGCGCGCCACGTTCGCTCGACAATGCAGTGGATAGGAATAGCAAAAGCGTCACCAACCCTCCGTCAACTTCCCGTCCTGCCAATCCCACAGCAGATAAAGCTCGAGTTGCACGGGGCGACCAGCAGTGTTCGTAACCGGCACGCGCACCCCGAGATTACCGCGGATATGCTGCCGACGGCTGATCGTGACCTGCATTTGCGGAAGGATGTCCCAATCGGTTTTCGCCAGGTCTGCAAGATCGCGATCAGCTATGAATTCCATCATCGGCGTCCACTCCCGGCCTAAACGATGATCGGCTCCGATAATCTGGCCGACTGCCGTATTGAAAAAGATGGACTGCGGCGCGATAGCTGTATGGCGCGGAAGATCTGCGCCGAATTGGGTTTGGATGAAAGTATTCGTCCTGAAAAGCTGGTCGTAGGCGGCGAAAGTTTCAAACGTCGTTGTTCCGCTACCAAGTCCGTGAACGCGGTGCCCGCTGGGAACAAGCACGCTGCCCTGCAGTGCGAAGATCGATCCCAACTGCGAATTCGAGAAAAAGACGCGCTTCACGCCAAGCGTCAAGTCGCCGATCCCGCCGTACCAGGTGTGGTTCTGATTTTGAAAATCGATCGGTAGATCAATTTCGATCTGGTTTCTCTTCCCGAAGCGCTGCTCGTGGATTAAATGACTCTCTACTCCGGGTGCGCCTCGTGCGTTGACGACCGTCGAGACCACTGCCTCGTCTTCCGGATAAGCCTTTTCGGTCACTAACGCACGTGGAAGATTCAGCTCTCCACGCGGCCAGCCAGAGTCGCTGCAAAACTGGCGCAGATAGCCGATGACTTTATCGATCTGCTCGTTCGTGAGCGCCTCTTTGAACGACGGCATGATTTGCGAGAACCCACGATATTGCCCGCCATGAACAATGACCGCCTTCCAATCGGTATTCATCTCCGGCGTGGTCTGGTCGCAGCGCGTGAAATCTGGAAATGTATCGGGCCTCTCGAATCCCGCAATCGAAGTTGGAGTTCCTCTGCCGTCTGCGCCATGGCACGCGACGCATGCGGTTCTGTAGATTTGTTCGCCAGTGTCAAGGTGCAAGGAACCAACTTGCCCGAAGAGGAACCCGGCTGTTACGCAAACTAGGATCACTGAAAGCGACGCCAGAGCGACTCGGCTGCCTGTTCGCATATTTCGATGTATGAAGTTTACTTTCCAGTAAGTTCTAGCTGGAGTTTCTTTGATGATGAAAATTCTGTTGAAGCGGTGTAATCGGATGCCCTACCGTACCCTCTCTTCCTGCGACTAGGGTCGGAATTTGCCTTTGCTTTCCTCTATGCTCTCCGTGGTTCATCCTGATCCGTCGAAGACCGAAAATCGGCTCCGACGTGGTATAATGAATCAGCTCCGAACCAGGCACTAAGACCATTATTTTGCAATCAGTTACAGGCATATCGCAGGTTCCATACGCTCACGCTTTTTCGATTTAACTAAGGGCTGAAAGCTGACGGTTAAGAGCTTCCTTTTATGGCAGACGATCAAAATCCACAACTCCCCCTGACTCCGCCTCCGGGCGATGGTGGCCCGGGTGCCGCGAACATTCAGCCGGTCAACATTGAAGAGGAGATGAAGCGGTCGTATCTCGACTATTCGCTCTCCGTTATCATTGGCCGCGCGCTGCCCGACGTTCGTGACGGGTTGAAGCCGGTTCATCGCCGCATTCTTTACACCATGCAGCAGATGGGCCTGCAGCCCAACCGCGCCACGCGCAAGTGCGCCCGCATCGTCGGCGACACCATGGGTAAGTACCATCCGCACGGCAATCTTGCCGTGTACGACGCGTTGGTCCGCATGGCGCAGCCGTTTGCTATGCGCTATCCGCTCGTAGATGGGCAGGGAAATTTTGGTTCGGTCGATGGCGACCCGCCGGCGGCCGATCGTTATACAGAAGCGCGTTTAGCGCGAGTTGCTACCGCGCTGCTCGAAGATCTCGATAAAGACACTGTTGATTTCCGTGAGAACTACGACGGCAGCGAGCAGGAGCCGGATGTTCTTCCTGCGCGCATTCCCAATTTGCTTATTAATGGCTCCGACGGAATTGCCGTCGGCATGGCGACGAAGATTCCGCCACACAATCTGACGGAAATCGTCGAAGCCGCGATCATGCTGGTGAACAACCCCGCGACTTCGCTTCCCGAAATTCTAAAGATCGTCAAGGGCCCCGACTTTCCGACCGCCGGAATCATTCACGGCAAGGGCGGCATTCTCGACGCCTACAAGACCGGACGCGGCCGTTTCACGATGCGTGCCAAGGCTGCGATCGAGACTTTTTCGAAAGACCGCGAAGCCATCATCATCACTGAAATTCCTTATCAGGTGAACAAGCGCTACCTCATCGAGCGCATGGCCGAGTTGGTCAACAACAAGACCATCGAAGATATCTCCGACATTCGCGACGAGAGTGATCGCGACGGCATGCGCATTGTGGTTGAACTCAAGCGCGGCGCCGAACCGCAGATCGTCCTGAACCAGCTGTTCAAGCACACCCAGATGCAGGAAAACTTCTCGATGATCCTGCTCGCGGTTGTGCACAACCAGCCGAAAGAAATGGGCCTGATTCAGGCCATTCAGCACTTCATCGACCACCGCGTCGATGTCGTCCGACGCCGCACCGCGTACCTACTGAAAAAAGCGAAAGACCGCGAGCACATTCTGGAAGGCTATTTAACTGCTCTCGATCATTTGGACAACGTAATCGCGATCATTCGCGGTAGCGCCAATCGTGCCGATGCCCGCGAGAATTTGGTCGCATATTTCGGCGGCAAGAAGATCGAAATCAATACGACAGGTCGCGCGCCGAAGCTCAATCCCGAGAAGCCGTTCACCGCAATTCAGGCCGATGCGATCCTCGAACTGCAGTTGCACCGTTTGACGCGGCTTTCGATCGACGAAATCAACAAAGAACTTGGCACGACGCGCGAGAACATCGCCGAGTATGAGTCGATTCTCGGCTCGGAGAAGAAGCTGCGCAAGGTTATCGTTACCGAGCTCGAGGAGATTAAGAAGCTCTATGGCGACGAACGCCGCACAGTTATTGAAGACGAGGCCGCGGAAATCCATCTGGAAGACTTGATTGCTGACGAGCAAGTTGCGGTTACCGTCAGCCACAGTGGCTACCTGAAGCGCACGCCGATTTCGACCTATCGCCAGCAGCGTCGGGGTGGTCAGGGGCGCACCGGAATGAAGACGCGCGACGAGGATTTCGTCGAGCATCTGTTCATCGCTTCGACGCACGCCTACATTCTCATCTTCACCAACACCGGCCGCGTGTACTGGCTGAAGGTGTACGAAATCCCAGACGTCGGCGCCGCCGGCAAAGGTAAGCATGTCGGCAATTTGGTCTCGCTGCAACCTGGCGAGAGCGTACGCACCATGCTCGCCGTGCGCAATCTCGAAGAAGAAGGCCGCTACATCTTCTTCGCGACGCGCAACGGCACGGTCAAAAAGACGCCGCTCAAGGATTTCTGCAATGTGATGTCGCGCGGCATCATCGCCATCGGAATTGATAAGGGAGATGAGCTCGTCGAAACTACGCTGACCGACGGGAACCAGATTATTTTCCTTGCTTCCCACGATGGCCAGGCGATCCGCTTCGACGAAGCAGACGTGCGCGATATGGGCCGTCCGGCTTACGGCGTGCGCGGCATGAAGCTCGACGCGAAAGATTACATCGTCGGCATGGCGACCACGCCCAAAGATCCGAAGAAGGCCGAAGCGGAAGCCGAGAAGGTCAAAGCCGAAGCTGGAGTTCCGGGCGCGACCGCAACCGACGAGACCATTCCGGTCAAAGGCTCGCTGATTCTCTCGGTCACCGAAAATGGCTACGGCAAGCGCACGCCTGCAGACGAATATCGCCTGCAAGGGCGTGGCGGCTCAGGCGTTATCAACGTTAAAACTACCGAACGTAACGGCAAAGTGGTCGGCATTGCGCAGGTCGACGAAGACTCCGAACTCATGCTGATCAGCCAGTACGGCAAAATCATCCGCATGGATTCAAGCACCATCCGCGAATCTGGCCGCTCAGCCCAAGGTGTCCGCCTGCTCCACATGGAGCCGGGCGAC
>DATBIE010000239.1:0-6494 GCA_036557105.1 Terriglobales bacterium | reverse complement strand
TTCTGAGTAAAACCACGCGTCCCGTCAACAAGTATCGCCGGCGCTGCACCTCACGACTTCGCATTACAATCAAGTCTTTCAGGAGCATCCATGCACTATCGAAAGTTCGGACGCACCGGGGTTGACGTCAGCGACATGGCTTATGGGCTTTGGGGCATGAGCGGCTGGAGCGGTTCCGATGACGAGCAGTCTCGCAAGGCCCTGCAACTCGCTGTCGACCTCGGCTGCAATTTTTTCGACACTGCCTGGGCATATGGCGACGGCAAGAGCGATAGCTTGCTCGGCGAGATAATTGCAAACAACAAATCGAAGGCCGTTTTCGCCGCGTCCAAAATTCCGCCGAAGAACGAACGCTGGCCCGCGCTGCCAAGCTATAAATATCGCGATGTCTTTCCACCCGATCACGTCTTCAAATATGCCGACCGCATTCGCAAGAACCTCGGCACCGACTCGATCGACCTGCTTCAGTTCCACGTGTGGACCGACAACTGGACCGATGATCCCGATTTCCGAAACACCGTTGAAAAACTCAAGCAGGATGGCACGATCAGGTATTTCGGACTGAGCTTGAATCGGTGGGAGCCGGAGAACGGAATCAAAGCGATTCGCACCGGACTTGTGGACGCAGTGCAAGTGATCTACAGCATCTTCGACCAATCGCCGGAGGACGAACTATTTCCTCTTTGCCAGGAGCTCAACATCGGCGTAATCGTCCGTGTCGCACTCGACGAAGGCAGCCTCAGCGGAAAGATGACGCGCGAGACGAAATTTCCCAAAGACGATTGGCGTTCGGGCTACTTCAATCCCAAGAACCTGGCAAACACTATGGACAGAGTCGATAAGTTAAAGACGATCCTCCCGGCAGGCATGTCTCTGCCGGAAATGGCATTGCGGTTCACTCTGTCGCACCCTGCCGTAAGCACGGTCATCGTGGGCATGCGGAAGCTGGAACACGTTCGCGAAAACATGGCCTTGAGCGACAAAGGGGCGCTCAGCCCAGCGCTATTAAAGGAATTGAAAAACCACCGCTGGAATCGCAAGCCGGCACCCTGGTCAGATTAGAAAAACCTGCGCCTCGTCAGACCACCCAGGAAGTTTCTTCGTGTAACTTCATGTCCTTCGTGGTGGAAGCTTTCGCTATTGAGCTTTGCGCGGTTTGGATTTGCTGACGTCCGCATTCAGCGCGCCTTCGGTGGTGATCCGTGTCGCTTTGCAGACCTCTTTCGCCACCTTGAGCGCAGTTTCACGCAGCGGCGCCCCATCGGCGAGCACGGAACTGGCAGCAAGTGTGAACTGGACCGCGTCTTCCTGTCTGTCGAAGTAGAGCACAACCTGACTCGCTGCCATGGCAGGATCAACCTCCGGAATTCGTTATGGAACATAATAGGGCCGAATCCAGAAAAGGAAGTGTACTTTTTAGGTGCATCTGGCAGGTTCCAGGAACTCAGAAGTACCAGTAACGAAGCAGTTAGCATTCAGCGGTCAGCATTTAGCCAACACTCCTTAACCCTCAATTTCGCGACCCCGAGCTGGTCGTATGGGTGACATTCCTTCGCCAAAGAACATCGATGTACCTCAAGGCTTTCAGGATGACAGAGAAGGAGCCTTAACTGAGTGCTGAATGCTGAGTGCTGAATGCTGCTGCTGACTGCTGAGTGCCGACTGCTCTTAGTCCCCCTACAGCATCCACCGGAGCGCGTTTTCCACATATCAGGTGTAGAAGATCAAATGAACCGCTGCGGGCCTGCTGTTCACTCACGTATCCGCAGTCGGCTTCCCAGATCATCGAACTCGCCATCTAAAGACCGGCAAGGGGGTGTCTATGAATCGCTGGTCGATTGTTCTTCTCACGATTTTCATTTGTGCTGGGGCTGCGGCTGGCCAGGAAACTGCGGCTCAATCCAAGCAAGGTGGCCAGCTATTCTCCTCCGATCTCATTGCCTGGTCGTTCATGCAAGAACCCCAGCAGCCTGAGAGCCCTGCCCAGCAGCAGACCACGCCAGAGCCGAAACCAGAGACTCAGCCATCGCAGAATCCTACGCCTTCCCAACCCGGAGAGCAGCAGACAACTACGAGCGCATCCGAATCGCAGGCGCCTACCGCCCAGACCTTCACAGGCATTATCGACAAAGAGTCAGACAGCTACGTGCTGAAAGTTTCCGACAGCACCTCTTATAAACTCGACAATGCACAGCAGGTGCAACCCTATGAAGGTCAGCGCGTTCAGGTGACCGGCATACTCGACCGTGCAATCAACCTGATTCACGTCGATAAGGTAGAGCCAATTTCGTAGAACACGTTGCCGGTGGCTCGTGATTCGTAACGGTAAACCGCGTTAAATTGAATCCTCATCGCAGTCGGAGCTGACGCTTCTCAAGAGCTAAAAGTTTTTCCTTGATGGGAAGCCCGCCGCCGTAGCCGGTCAGCTTGCCATTCGCTCCGATCACGCGATGACATGGAATCACAATCGGAATGGGATTGGATCCATTGGCAAGGCCCACGGCGCGGCTTGCGTTTGGATTTCCGATGCGGCGGGCCAGTTCCCCGTATGAGATGGTCTCGCCATAGGGAATTTTGCAGAGATCGGCCCAGACCTTTTGCTGAAACGTTGTCCCCTGTGGAGCAACCGGGAGGTCGAAGTCCTCAAGCTCACCCGCGAAATACGCGCGGAGCTGGCGAATGGGTTCCGCCAGCGCGGCGGCGTCTTCCTGCCACTCAGGCTTGCGACGCACAGAATGGCGCCCGTTCACGAATTGGATTTCGCGCAGGCCCTGCTCGTCAGACGCCAGCAGCAGCACTCCGAGTGGGCTTTCGATTTGGGTAAACGATGTGCGCATCGTGTTTGACTCCTTTCTTCGCAACTACTTCCTCTGTTTTTGTTTGCCAAAGGTACATGGCGGCGTAGGCGCGCCAGGGACGCCACGCCTCGGCGCGAGCTTGCATTGCCCTGGCGCTGCTGAACCCGGCTGCATGCAGCAATCCGAGATCTCCACTGGGAAACGCATCCGGCTCGGAAAGCGCACGCATAGCAACGTATTGTGCCGTCCAGTCACCGACGCCCGGAATTCGGCGAAAGCTGGTAGTGAATTCTTCTAGATTGACAACCCCAGAGAAGGAAATTCTGCCCTCGACTAAAGCACTCGCGAGCGAACGAAGAGTATTGGCTCGTGCTCGAGGCAATCCGCTGCACGACAGATCGGCATCTGCAAGTTTTTCAGGCGTGGGAAACAGATGCGTCAGTCCCGGAGCGCCTTCGAGTCGAGTACCGAGTTCGTGGACAAGTCTTCCGGCGAGCGTAGTTGCTCCACGAACCGTTACTTGTTGGCCAAGAACCGCGCGAATCGCTAACTCGAAACCGTCCCAGGAACCGGGTACTCGAAGGCCCGGTTTGCTCGCGATCCTGGCACGGAGTAATGGATCCTGTCGAAACTGACGGGCGTACACCTCAGGGTCCGCGCCTAGGTCGAACATCGCGCGTATGCGCTCGACGATGAGAAACAGCCAGCGTGGTTGCGGATAGTGAATCCGTACATCAAGAGCGTCGGCTGCTCGGTCGAGAGTAACCTCCATCCATCCAGGCTCACCATGCAGCAAGAATGTGCGCCGATACAGCCTGTTCTCGACTGACTCGACGCCGGGCGTGGCGCGCGGAGCGAGAAAATCGAGCAAAGCTTCCCAACAGAATGGTGGGCGAAAAGGCAACGAGAAGCGGTATTCGTCCTGAGAAACCGGCGAGGGTCGAGATCCGAGTTTGCGCAACTTGCTGGGAGCGCGGCCGTAGGTCTTCTGAAAACAACTGTTGAACCGCCTCACGCTGCCGAATCCGGAAGCCAGCGCGATTTGATTCATCGGTAGAGTACTCTCGTTGAGAAGTCTCTTTGCGAAGTGCAAGCGACGAGTCTGGGCAACGGTGACCGGGCTTGCTCCGAGATGCTGCAGAAAGAGCCGGCGCAGGTGCCGAGCTCCGACCCCAAGGCGCAACGCCAGAGTCTCGACGCCTCCGTCTTCAAGCGCGCTTTCGCTGATCAGACGCAAAGCTCGAGAAACCGTGCTTGAAGTGCCAGCCCAGGCGGGAGTGCCAGGAGAAGCTTCAGGGCGACAGCGCAGGCATGGGCGAAGTCCGGCTTCAGCGGCCGCAGCAGCCGTCGCGAAGTATCGGACATTTTCTTCTTTGGGCGGCCGCGCCGGACAAATCGGACGACAGTAGATTCGTGTAGTCAGAACGCCGATGAAAAAGCGTCCATCGAATCGCGGATCCCGAGTGAACCGAGCGCGAGAACAGGTTGCAGCATCAATTACCATGACTGAACCTACGATAGCGCAATCGTCCGAAAACGTCTGGCCGTTTTCGGACATGAATGTGGACCGTTTAGATTGCGGCTATTTGCTCGCGGCGCTTGGCCTGAATCTCGATGTAGACATTCACCAGAGAGACGGCTGCGGGAGTAACGCCGGGAATGCGCGACGCGTGGCCCAGAGTCCGCGGTCGGACTTTCGTGAGCTTCTCCTGCATTTCGCGCGACAGGCCGCTCACATTGCGATAGTCGAACCACTCCGGAATATTGCGCTGCTCGGCTTTCTTCAGCCGATCAATAGCCCGCTGCTGCTGCTGGAGATAGCCTTCGTATTTGATCTCCGTTTCGACGGACTTCAGTTCGTTGCGAATGGAAGACGGCAATCGGTCGTGCATCGCACGTCGTTCGTCGGACGCAAAGAACTCCGGAGCGAGATCGCGCAGCACCGGCACTACGTCTTCAATCGTGATCTCGGGGCGCTTGAGCAATTGCGCGAGCGGCTGTCCTATAGCGGGTGAGAGATCAAATTGCGCGGAACTTTGCTCGGCAGAACCGGCGCGGGCACCCGTCCCCACAGGGTCATCGGTGACAGACGCGCTTTCCGCCGCCGCCGCACGACGCACGACGCGCGACAGTTCCTGCTGAATGCGTTCTGCCATCGCGCCGGTCAGCTTCGTCTTCTCCAGCAGCCCCTTCATCCGCTGCTGACGTTCCTGCTTCGCCAGGAAGTCGGCCCAGGCTTCATCGGAAATCAGACCCACCCGTCGTCCATGCGCGGTGAGCCGCCGATCAGCATTATCGATGCGCAGATGCAAGCGGAACTCCGCGCGCGATGTGAACATTCGATAAGGCTCGTTCGTGCCCTTCGAAATGAGATCGTCGATCAGAATCGCCGTATAAGCTTCCGTGCGGTCGAGAATCAGCGGCGGCTCCCTTTTCACTTGCAATCCTGCGTTGATTCCCGCCATCAGCCCCTGGCATGCCGCCTCTTCGTACCCGGATGTGCCGTTGATCTGCCCCGCAAGAAACAGGCCTGCAATCTGCTTCGTCTCCAGCGTACGCTCAAGCTCGGTCGGATCGATCGCGTCGTACTCGATTGCATATCCGGGACGCAGCATCTCGGCGGTTTCAAGTCCCGGCACAGACTTCAAAATCGCCAGTTGCACTTCAACCGGCAGCGAAGTGCTCATTCCGTTGACGTAGATTTCGTGTGTGTTGAGTCCCTCCGGCTCGAGGAAGAGCTGGTGCGTAATCTTTTCCGGGAACTTTACGATCTTGTCTTCAATTGAGGGACAATATCTTGGACCGATCGATTGGATCTGTCCGCTATACATCGGCGAGCGATGGACGTTCTCTCGGATGATGTGGTGAGTCTCGGGCGTAGTCCAGGCGATGTAGCACGGCACCTGGGAATCGTGATGCGCGACACGCCTCGTACGAAAACTGAACGGCGTGGGATCAGGATCGCCGGGCTGCACCTGGAATTTCGACCAGTCAATTGTGCGGCCGTCTAGACGCGGCGGCGTCCCCGTTTTGAGCCGACAACCACGAAGGCCGAGTTTCTTCAGCGATTCTCCGAGCAGGACAGCCGGAGGTTCTCCGGAGCGTCCAGCAGGATACTGCTGCTCGCCGCAATGAATCAGTCCGTTGAGAAAGGTCCCCGTTGTGATGATGACGGCCTGTGCACCCGCGGTGCGTCCGTCGCGGAGCTTGATTCCGAGGATCCGACGTTGGTCAATACCAACGACACTTGCTGACATATTGTCTCGGGTGCCCCACCCTTCCCCGCTTTCTGCAGAGGCTGGCGACATTAACTCCACAGTTTGCTGACGGCTGATGGCTGACGGCTGATGGCTCTCTTCCACAATCAGATCCGCCACTTCGGCTTGCTTGATCTTCAAATTCGACTGCGACTCCAGCACCTCCCTCATCTTCAGCCGGTACGCCTGCTTGTCGCACTGTGCCCGCGGCGACCATACCGCCGGTCCACGAGAAGTGTTCAGCAGGCGGAACTGAATCCCCACTGCGTCCGTGACCTCGCCCATGATCCCGCCGAGCGCATCGACTTCGCGCACCAGATGCCCTTTTGCAATGCCGCCCACTGCGGGATTGCATGACATCTGCGCGATCAAGTCGACATTGAGGGTATATAGCGCGGTCTTCAGGCCCATGCGGGCGCAGGCAACGGCGGCCTCGCAG
>DATBIE010000238.1:0-5562 GCA_036557105.1 Terriglobales bacterium | reverse complement strand
ACGCGAGACGAGTTCATTCGAAGCAATACTGATCCCGGACCGCTTCCTTCCAGTGACGAAGACATTGCGTTCGCACCGGTTACCCAACTCTCTCGCTGGATTGAGCACCGCGAACTTACATCCAAGCGGCTAACAAACATTTATTTGGATCGCCTGAAACGTTTCGACCCGAAACTCCTCTGCGTCATAACCCTGACTTCTGATCTGGCGCTAAAGCAAGCGAAGCAGGCGGACCAGGAAATTGCCACCGGCAAGTATCGCGGCCCTCTTCATGGTATTCCGTGGGGTGCAAAGGACCTTCTCGATACAGCAGGTATCCCGACCACCTACGGTGCTGAACCGTTTCGCAACCGCGTTCCCAGCGAAGATGCTGTCGTCGTAAGGCGCCTGCATGACGCTGGCGCAGTTCTGGTCGCCAAGCTTAGCCTTGGCGCGCTGGCGTTAAATGACATCTGGTTCGGTGGCCAGACAATGAATCCGTGGCTGCTTGAAGAAGGTTCCTCAGGATCGAGCGCTGGCCCCGGCGCGGCCACGGCAGCAGGTCTGGTTGGATTTGCAATAGGCAGTGAAACCGGCGGCAGCATCATCGGCCCAAGCATGCGGTGTGGAGTCACTGGTCTACGCCCCACCTATGGTCGAGTCGCGCGCACAGGCGCCATGACCCTCTGCTGGTCGCTCGATAAGCTCGGCCCAATGGCGCGGACCGTGGAAGATACAATGCTTGCCCTTCAGACAATTGCCGGCCCTGATCCCGGCGATGTAGTCAGTGTTCATGGCAAGTTGGATTTCAATGCCAACACCAGCATCGAAGGTTTGCGCGTCGGCTACTTCCCCGAATGGCTGAAGCAACCGCCCGCGACAGACGTTGATCGCGCCGCTCTTGAAACAGTTAAGAAGCTCGGCATGGTTCCTGTGGAAGTCTCAATTCCAGACTGGCCTTACGATTGTCTGGAATTGATTCTCTTCGCGGAAGCGGCAGCAGCCTTCGAGGAAATCACTCTGAACCACGAAGTTGATCAACTGAGGATGCAAGTGCCAGATGCCTGGCCGAACGTTTTCCGCCAGTCTCGATTCCTATCTGCGGTCGATTTCGTGCAAGCCGATCGCTTCAGGAGAAAAGTCGCTGAGGAAATGGCGCGGGTGTTCTCGCAAGTTGATCTTCTGCTTGTGCCCTCATTGCGCGACGAGATGCTCACAATCACGAACTTCACTGGACATCCATCACTGACCTTGCGGGCCGGTTTTATCGAGGTCTCGCAGGCACGAAGCGATTGGGCTCCTGATCCAGAACATCCCATGCCCAAATTCTCCCCGCCTCGCCGCGTGCCTCATGGCGTGACTCTCATCGGACGCTTGTTCGATGAAGGCACACTCGGTCGAGTCGGAATTGCTCTGGAACGCGCATTCGCCGTTGCGGATGAGCGGCCTCCCGGGTTCTGAAGCACTCGACGGCGCAATCGCAATTTCTCTATGCGGCTTTGGCTTTCTCGTCCAGCGGCAGCCCTGCACTCACCCATGCATCCAAGCCATCTTTGAGTGCCCAAACAGGCCCGAACCCATGCTCTTGAAGCTTTTGCGCCAAACTGGCGCTTGATCCCTCGTTCGGTCAAGTGCAATAGGTCACGACAGGTTTGTTCCTGGGAATCTCTTGCAGATGCTCTTCAAACCCTTCGAGGGGCACGCGAATCGCGCCATCTGCCTTCACACTGGATTGCGCCCATGCTTTAGGATTTCTTACGTCAATCAGAGTGAACTCTTCACCTGCTTGTATTCGACCTTTCAATTCTTCTGCGGTGATTCTTGGTATGTCTGTCATTGTTGTTAAGCCTCCGCGGAACCGTCTTGTCAGATGCGCGCTCTCGAGTCCGCGCTGTAGCCGGACAATTAGGATGGAACTTTGGCCAGCTGACCCCCAACCCGCAATTTTGCCGCGCTTTCCCACAGGAGTTCTGGAGTATACTGCGCTCAAGAGTTCAACTTATTTCTCTCCAGGAAACGGCAATCATGACCTTAAGAATGGCGGAAGAGGTATCCACACAGGTTCCAGCCGACGATTTTCAGGCGCTCGAAGACAAGATTTATCGCACTATTGAGCTATACAAGTCCGCTCAGGAAGCCCGCTCGACCGCCGAACGAGATGTGAAGCGCTTGCGCGAGCAGCTTGAAGAACGGGAAGAGGAAGTTGAGAGTCTACGCCGCGAGGCGGTTGGCTTGCGCAAGGAACGCGAAGATATTCGCGGTCGGATTGAGAAAATGCTGGCGCAAATCGATCACATCACGCAGGAACAAGCGGCAAGCTGAAGCAGAGTAAACATGGCAACTGCCACAAAAAACCCCGTCGTCCAGGACAGCAACAATACCAGCGTGCGCGTGGAAATTTTTGATCAACCCTACAACCTGCGCGGCACTGACCCTGAGTACATCCTGCGGCTCGCCGAATATGTGGATTCCAAAATGCGCGCTGTTGCCGAACAGACCCACACGGTTGATAGCGCTCGCCTCGCTGTTCTTGCAGCCTTAAACATCGCTGACGAGTATCATCTGCTGAAGAATACTCAGGACGGAAAATCATCCGATTCAACGAAACGCGCACGCCGACTGCTCGAAGCTCTCGATGAAGTCCTCAAGGATGGTCGTCGACGCAGTTAATCTGTCAGGTATCCCCCCGAACTACGAACGGGAACACAGAACCGCGTGTACGGGGTGAGGATGGCCGTGGTTCCAAGCCTGCAATTTAACGAAGTCCCGCCTCTCCGCCACGCTTGGAAATCGAAGTGACCAGCAATTCAGCACTCAATCCTGACTTTTTTAGATGCCGCGCGACCCGAGCCTTCGTCTTTTCGGGACTTACTTTGTGATCTAGGAACATCAGAACTGAAGGACCCGCACCACTCAGCACGGAACCCAATACGCCGTTCTCCTTCGGGAATTGTTTGAGAGTGGGCAGCAGCGGACAAAGCTCAGCGCGGTAAGGTTGATGAATCTTATCCTCGAGTGCGCACGCAAGAAGTTCTGCACGCCCTTGAAATAACGCCGCCAGCAGCAACATCGAGTTCTGAATGTTGCTGACCACATCAGCGCGGGAATATTGCTCGGGTAGAACGCTGCGCGCTTTCTCGGTAGCAAGAGCTTCATCTGGGATCGCCAGCAGCAGCGGCCAACTTCCTTTTGGGACGAAATGCGCGACTTGCGCTTCGCGGTCTCCGGTCATCCGCGCGACTGCCACTCCGCCCATCCAGCACGCGGCGGCATTGTCAGGATGATGCTCGCGATGAGATGCCTCACCCACAACCCGCGAACCATTCCACCGCAGGCCGGCAAAGTGCACGGCTAGAGCAATTCCAGCAAGCCGCGCCGCTGCCGATGATCCGCAACCTTTTCCGATCGGAAATTCATTATGAATTCTCAGCGCGAGTGGGGCTGGTTTTTTGCCGGAAGCCTGAAGAACTTCTTCGTACGTATTGAAGATCAGATGTTGCTCAACCCGGCCGCAGATATCCTGATCACGTCCTGTTGCGACAATAGAGAATTCCTTCGCTCGTGCCGCACGAACTTCCAGCGAAAGGTCCAGGGCCAGTGCTGCCGTATCGAATGCCGGCCCCAGGTTTGCGGAAGTCGCCGGTAGTCTGAGCTTGAATTCCTTCATTTGGATCTGTGCAGGATTTCCTTCGCGCGTCGAAGAAATTAACCTTCAGCGGATTTCAGCAGGTCGACAACCGCATCGACACTCGGCTCCAGTATGAGAGGCGTGCGCTGCTGAGACTTCGCACCTTCCGCTTCGGGTTCGTATGGCGTTCCCGAGAACAAGTCTCCACGATGAAACTTCAGCGTGAATTCCGAATCCTTCAGCAGGTGCCCAGTCAACACCAGCACCACAAACTCGCTCGATTTCACGAATCCACGCTTCACCAGCTTCTTCAGACCTGCCAATGTCACCGCTGAAGCCGGTTCGCACCCAACGCCCTCGGCCCCGATCTCCGCCTTCGCAACTGCGATCTCGACTTCGCTCACCTGCTCAACCGCGCCGCCGCTCTCGCGAATGACCCGCAGCGCCTTCTTCCACGAAGCCGGATTGCCGATGCGAATTGCGGTTGCCATTGTCTCGGCGTGCACCGGGACCAGCCGTTCGCCATTCGTTTCACGCATCGTCCGCATCAGTGGATTCGCGCCTTCCGCCTGAATCACAGAAACTTTCGGCACACGCGAAATCAAACCAATCTCTTTCATCTCCCGCAGGGCCTTCCCGATTGCCGAGGAATTTGCCAGGTTCCCGCCCGGAACAATGATATGGTCCGGCGGCTCCCACGCGAACTGCTCCAGCAACTCAAACGCGAGCGTCTTCTGGCCTTCCACCCGATACGGATTCACCGAGTTGAGCAAATATACCGGCATGCGTTCGACCACTTCATTCAGCACACGAACACAGCCATCAAAGTCGGTCTTCAGCTGACATGTGATCGCGCCATAGTCGAGCGACTGCGAAAGTTTGCTCCAGGAGATCTTGCCGTCAGGAATCAAAACCAGGCTGTGCAGCCCGCCTCGTGCTGCATACGCTGCCATCGAAGCCGAGGTGTTTCCTGTTGACGCGCATGCCACCCAGCGGTATCCCGCTTGCCGCGCAAACGAAGCCGCGACGGTCATCCCGGTGTCTTTGAAAGAACCAGTCGGATTCATGCCTTGATGTTTCGCAAACAATCGCTTCACACCGGCGCTCTTTGCGCAGTGCGGCAGCTCGTAAACCGGCGTGTTCCCTTCGCGAATTGTGATGATCTTCTCCGCGGAGATCTCCGGCAGAATCTCCCGGAAGCGCCAAACGCCGCTCTGGTCGATCGATTCGGAAGACGCGCGACGCTGATGCCAAAGTTTCTTTAGCTCAATCGCAGAGTGACCGTTTGGCCCGACCTGCTCCCACCCGGGATAAATAATTTCCAGCAGGTCGCGGCAGTGCTCGCAACGGAACCGGTCTGCGAGCGCGGTCCGACCGCATGCGATACACCGCAGTTGCGAGACACTCGTCCCGACCTTTGTAGCTAATTCTTGCATGACAGGAACCATAAGGATAGCAGAGGGAATCGGCAGAAGAATTGTCTCGGGCTTCGAACAGATAGATTAACCACTGAAAGAGCAAGCCCTATTGGGTGCGCCACAATCCGAGTTGCGCCAACATGAGGGTCTCTCGGCGCACTTTGCGGCTCTTCTTTGCGAACTCCGCGGTTAAAGCATTCTGACCGCAAGAGCGGCGAAGACCGCGAAAACTCCGTGCGACGAGCCACTCAGGCGAGGCGAAGCCGAAGCGAACTGAGGCTTATTTATTCAGCAGGTAGGTATCGGTTTTATTGATCCAATCGGCGCGTGGCGGATGAAATATGTCCAGATCAACCGTATCTTCAAGTGCTTCGGCCTTGTGTGGCATGCCAGGCGGAATCGTGAGCACTTCGCCGGATCGGACCACGATTTCTTTTCCGTCAATCCAGAACTTCAGCGCGCCATTAAGAATGTAGGTGAGCTGTTCGTTCACGTGGCTGTGCAGGGGAACGATGCATCCCTTTTTCATCAAGACCC
>DATBIE010000237.1:0-12871 GCA_036557105.1 Terriglobales bacterium | reverse complement strand
CGGGTATTCGAAGCCGGCCAACCAGCCCGCTCAACCCGGTACCATGCCCACTATCGCACAGCTAAGTCCACCAAGTACGGCCGCGGGCAGTTCGGATTTTTCTCTCGAGGTTGACGGCACCAATTTCGGCTCCGCCGCAGTCGTAAAGTTTAACGGGACCGCGATGAGCACTACTCGAACCAGCGCAACCAAAGTGATGGCGAGCATTCCCGCATCGGCAGTCATGAATTCCGGGACCGTACCAGTTACCGTCACAAACCCGGGAACTCCCGGTGGTCAGTACGGAGGTGGTACCGCCGCTGCGACTTCGGCGCCGATGAATTTCACGATTAATTAGCTACTGGTGCTCGGAACACGTCACCGTCTCCAGGCTCTAACAATTTTGTGACGAACACTGCACAACGCTCCCTCGCAATCTGCACCCTGCGAGGGATCATTTTTCAGTTCTTCGCACCCGCTACTTCCGCCAGTTCGCTCTTGCGCGTCCGCGCGAAAACTTCTTGTGCCGCCCGGACCGCTGTTCCGTAGTCCACTTCCTTGTCGGTAACCGTTGTTAGCACGTGCTCGAGCGCAGCAAGAATTCCAACCGTGTCCAGATAGTCGTAGTAGCCGATATGAGCGATTCGGAACAGCTTGCCTTTCATGTCGCCCTGCCCATTTGCCACTACGGCTGAAAACGATTCCCGGAACTCTTTCACGAGCTTGCTGGAATCAAGTCCCGCCGGTGCCGAGACCGCGGTTAGCGCCGCACCTGGTGACGAGGTAAACAGCTTCAACCCTAGAGCTTTTACGCCGGCGCGAGTCATCTCCGCGGCAAGTTCGGCATTGTCGACGAGTGCCTTTCGCCCCGCAGCCAGATCACCATTCCCCATCTGCCTGACAAAATCGAGCGCCGCGCCAAGCGCTGCAAAGAGGGACGTCGCCGGTGTGTATGCCGTCTCCCCCTTCGCTGCCGATTTGCGTTCTTTCCGGAAATCAAAGTAGTAGCGCGGGTTCTTTGTGGTCTCCATGCGCTTCCACGCGCGCTCGCTCACTGCGCAGTAGGCCAGGCCCGGCGGAATCATTAGGGCTTTCTGCGATCCGCCAATAATGACGTCAATACCCCAGCCATCCACGTCGAAGTGCGTGGTGCCGAGACCAGTGATGGCGTCGACGACCAGCAGCGTGTCATCTCCGTTCGCCCGCACCAATTTGGCGATCCCTTGCACGTCATGGCGCGCTCCGGTCGAGCTTTCGGTTGCCTGCACATACACCGCCCGCGTCTCCGGCTTCAGCTTGGAGCGAACTTCGTCGAGCGAGAACGTCTCGCCATATGGCCTCTCGACCAGATCAACTGTGCAGCCATAGGCCTTCGCTAAATCCCTCCAGCGCTCGCCGAACTTTCCGGCGGTCAGCACCAGCACGCGGTCACCGGGCGATGTAAGGTTAGAGACGGAGCCTTCCATAACTCCAGTTCCGGACGAGGCGATGACCAGAACATCATTCGCCGTGCCAATAAAATCTTTCATCTCGGCGAGCACGCGCGTGAACAGCGCTTTGAAATCGGCCGTGCGATGGTGCGCCGTGAACGCCGCCATGGCATTCTGAGCGGCAGGCAACAACGGCGTCGGTCCGGGTGTGAACAGACGGTTCTTCAGCAGCATGAAAGTAGTCCTTTGAAATGAATTTTGCGGAACGGGAGAGTACTTTCTATTTTATCGCGGAAGTGTGCTTCCGGAACGGCCTCCGGATGTGATTCCTCGATGATATGCATCGGGAAAAATGATGGAGAAATTGTGGGGGACAAACTCGAAGATCGACAAAACCGAGCCCACGACGTGCGACACACGACTTACGACGTTGCTATACTGCCCCCATGTCGCTCGTTGACCAGATCCAAAAAGACATCACAACCGCCATGAAGTCCCGCGAAGAAGCGCGGCTTTCGACTTTGCGGATGGTGAAGACCGCGCTCAAGAACCGGGAGATCGAAAAGATGGCGCCGCTCGATGACAAAGAGGCGCAGCAGGTGCTGAGCACCCTGATCAAGCAGAGAAAAGATTCAATCGAGCAATTCACTAGAGGCGGCCGTAAAGAAATGGCCGACAAGGAAGCCGCTGAAATTGTGCTAATTGAAACTTATTTGCCCAAAGCCGCGAGCGAAGCGGACATTGTGGCCGGGGTCAAGGCTGTTATTTCCGAAATGGGTTCTCCCACGATGAAAGACATGGGAGCAGTGATGAAGAACGCCATGGCAAAGTTCGCCGAACAAGGCATTCGCGTGGACGGGAAGGTAGTCAGTGACGCGGTGAAAAGAGAATTGGCGGGGAAATAGGTTCAGCACTTCAGATAAGTTTGCCTTATTCGAATTGCAGCATCACGATTTCAGCCTTTGACCCCAGTCGCAACGGCGGACCCCACGTCCCCGCTCCGCTCGAAGTGAATACCTGCATGTTGCCGATTCGGCTCAGTCCATATACAAACTGTCGATAAATTCTGCGCGCAATCCAGCTCCATGGAATGAATTGTCCGAGGTGCGTGTGTCCCGAAAGCTGCAAGGACACACCTGCGGCTTCGGCAATCTCAGGATGGTCAGGTGCGTGGGTCAACAGAATGCTCGCGCGGCTTCGATCAAGACCAAGACCGCGCAATACAGACGCGAAAAGGGCAGGCTGCCAGGCATGGCGGTAAGGGACGCCAAGGATTTGCAGTCCCTCCACTTCTACTTTCTCGTTGTTGAGAACGCGCACTCCCGCAGCAGATACCGCACGAAAATACTTCGTGTCGTCCCGGAACTGCTCATGATTTCCAGCAACGAAGTACACGCCCTGCGGCGCTGTGGTCAGCCGATTCAAAGGCTCAGCTGCCTTAGCAGCATCAATTGCAGTGCCGTCGTACAAATCGCCCGCAATGAATATCACATGCGGCTTCTCGTCAACGATTGTCGAAACAGTGCGGCGCAAGAAGTTGCCGTTCCGCACCGGTCCAAGGTGCAGATCGCTAACCAGCGCAGCCTTCCTTCCGCGCCATTCAGCGGGAAGATTTGCGAGCCGCACGGTTGTCCTGGTCACTCGGGTCCAGCTCGCGTTGAAGACGGCATAGATTCCTGCGGCCAGAGCCAACGCGAACAGGACCTCAACAATGCGGTGAAATCTCGGATTGACGCCTAGCGCCTGCGCAATTCCAAAGATTACCCAACTGCAAATCATCGCACCGACTAGAAAGCTCAACAGCCCGGTCCATACAGCAGCAATCCTGTAAAAGACGCGAACTGCCGTGTTCGTGTAATTGAAAGCCAGAAGGGAAGCGGGAACGAACGTCACCGAAAGAATGCCGAGGATGAGTTTGATCCAGAGTGGTCCGGCGCTCTGGCCCCGCGTGAATGAAAATGTCCAAGTCTCGTAGAGCAGGTAATGTGCCAGGAAAAAGACGGACTGCAGGATTGCTACAAAAACAATTAGCCGTCTGCGAAGGCCCACGGTACTTGGATTCCAGAATCCAGCTTCCTGCTACATTATTTCGGCGAATAACATCACGAATCGATGCGGACCGCTAGCGCCCTACGTTATCGGCTAGTCTTCCCACCGAAGCTGGTGGATTTTCCGCCGGTCACGCTTGGAAGGCCTGCCCTGCGGAGCCGGGCTGAAGTAGGCCCCTGCTTTGCGGTCCTGAGCAATCTTCAAACGCTGCTCACGACTCGCTTCCGTCTCGTGGTAAAGAGTCTGCGCCACCGAGGCCGGCCCTCGGACTTCGCTTAAGGCGAGCACCTTGACTTCGAATTCCCCGCCAGCGGTTCTAATGTGCAGGAGTTCACCTACCCGCACATCGCGCCCTGGCTTAACCGGCTGCTTGTTGCATTGAATCCTGCCAAGTTCGCAAGCTTTGGCGGCCATACTGCGAGTCTTGAAGAATCGCGCTGCCCAGAGCCACTTATCTATTCGAACTCCGGCCATGTTCTATCGTACTGGTTTTTACGATTTTCTCTGTGTTCCCGGTTTTTGCCTCTGCGCACTCTGCGGTTAACAGCTTTTCAGACGGGGCTGAAGACGCTGATGTCGCATCCAGAGTTATGAGAGTAAAATCTCGCCGTCTTATTGAATAAGGCCCATGCCCGAACTTCCGGACATTTCCGCCTACATCCGTGCGCTGGAGTCGAGAATTCTCGGGCAGCCGATCGAAGAAGTTCGCCTCGCGAGCCCGTTCCTGCTTCGCACTGTTGAACCCACGCCCAAAGACATCGAGGGCCGCGTCGTACGCGAACTACGCCGAGTCGGGAAGCGAATCGCGATCGCTGTCGATGGCGATCTCTGGCTCGTGTTACACCTGATGATTGCCGGTCGATTGCACTGGCGTGCACGTGGAGTAAAGCTTGCCGGACGCCAAAATCTCGCCGCCTTCGATTTTTCCAACGGCAGTCTCGTTCTTACTGAGGCCGGCAGCAAACGTCGTGCCTCGCTTTCCATTTTTCGGGGAGAAGAAAGTCTGCGCGCTGTCGATCCTGGCGGAATTGACGTTTTCGCTTCAGATCTCGACGCTTTTCGCGCGGCCCTCTCGGCGGAGAATCGCACGCTCAAACGCGCTCTCACCGATCCGCGCATCCTGAGTGGAATTGGTAACGCCTACTCAGACGAAATTCTCCATGCCGCACAGTTGTCCCCAATTACCCTGACTCACAAGCTGAAATCCGAGGAGTGGCAGCGGCTCTACACCTCCACTCTCGAAATCCTGAAACTCTGGATTGATAAGCTTGAAATCGAAGCTGGCGGCAGCTTTCCGGAAAAAGTAACCGCGTTTCGCCGTGACATGGCCGTGCACGGAAAGTATGGCCAGCCATGCCCCCGGTGTGGTGGGAAAATTCAGCGCATTCGCTACGCCGATAACGAGACGAATTATTGCCCGCAATGTCAAACAGGAGGCAAGCTGCTTGCCGATCGAAGTCTCTCGCGGCTCTTGCAGTCGGATTGGCCACGCACCCTGGATGAACTCGAGGCGCTCAAACGCAAATAGATCTCTCACTGCCTGCGTGAGTGTCTTTGCAGCTCCCGATATGCTTCGCTTTTCGAAATTCCGCGCTCCTTCGCGACCTTCTTCAATGCAGCTTTTTCGTCCAGTTTCTCATCACGTATGACCTGTTCGATGCGCTCTCTGACTGAATCCGAATTGAGATACGTTGTTCCTCGTTCCGCTGGGCCGATCAGCAGCGTAATCTCGCCCTTGAGTTCCCCGCGCTGCTGTGTGATTTGCAGGAGCTCCGCTGCTGTCCCGCGCAGAAACTCCTCATGGATTTTTGTCAGCTCTCTCGCAACCACGATCCGACGCTCGGCCCCGAGTACTGCGACCACGTCTTCAAGCGTCTGTCGAATCCGATGTGGCGCTTCGTAAAATATTTCGGTGCCTGTTGAATTCCGT
The DNA here is from genome assembly GCA_036557105.1 of Terriglobales bacterium. GTDB lineage: Bacteria > Acidobacteriota > Terriglobia > Terriglobales > Acidobacteriaceae > Gp1-AA145. The sequence continues at coordinate 7,483 of DATBIE010000237.1, read as the reverse complement.
GTCTTCTCCAATTCGAGAAGACGCTCGCCGCTTTTCGCAGGCAAAAATCCTCGAAAGCTGAAGAATTCTACTGGCAGGCCACTTGCCACCAGCGCAGTCACAAACGCAGCTGGACCCGGAATCGCCGTCACCGAAATCGCGCGCGCAACTGCGATCCGTACCAGGCGGAATCCGGGATCCGAAATGCCGGGCATTCCCGCATCCGTCACGATGGCAATCCGCGCCCCATGGGCGAGTTTTTCCGCCAACTCCGCCGCGCGCGAAGCCTCATTGTGCTCGTGGTAGCTGATAGTTGAAGTCGAAATACCGTAGTGGTTCAACAGTTTCTGTGTTTGCCGCGTGTCTTCACAGGCGATCACGTCAACTTGCTTCAGGACCCGAACGGCACGAAACGTGATGTCTTCCAGATTGCCGATGGGCGTAGCAACCAGATAAAGCCCCGGCGCGAGCTGTTCGGCTGCAGTCATCAGCGGGAGTGTAGCATCGGGCGCCCCTTCTCACTGCTGATAAAATCAACTCAGGTTGTTTCTTCATTCTTCCTATGCCCCTTTATGAATATCAGTGCAAGAAGTGCGGTCATCGTTTTGAGCGAATTCAGCGATTTTCTGACCCTCTCGTGAAGAAGTGTCCAGAATGCGGAGGCAAGGTCGAGCAACTATTGTCCGCCCCAGCTGTCCAGTTCAAAGGATCGGGCTGGTACGTGACCGATTACGCAAAGAAAACAGTGCCGACTTCAGGCTCTGACTCCGGTTCGAAATCCGAAGCCGGCAAGAACTCGACAGATACCAAAGAGAAGAAGACCAAGACCGAGCCGGCGCCCAAGAAAGCAGAGACAAAGTAGCCGTGGTCTGACCGACCATTCGTTTTGCACTCAGCTTGCTTCATAGCTCTCTGCTTGTCTAGAATCTCAGGTTTGCCTGCTGGCCGCTTCCCACCTTCGCCGGCGAGAACAAACGTGGTCACGACGGAGACTTTATGAAGACTGTTTCGCTCGAGCAGGAGATCAATCCCTGGGAAGCGCAATCCGCGCGCTTCAATTTTGCCGCGCAAAAACTCAATTTGGACGAAGGCCTTTGGAAGGTCCTTCGCTATCCCAATCGCGAACTGATTGTGCACATCCCGGTCTCCATGGATAACGGCAAGCTCGAGGTCTTCACCGGATTTCGCGTGCAGCATTCGATCGCGCGTGGACCGGCCAAGGGCGGTGTTCGGTACTCGCCCGACGTCACGCTCGACGAAGTGCGCGCTTTGGCCAGCTGGATGACCTGGAAGTGTGCTGTCGTCAATATTCCGTTCGGCGGCGCCAAGGGTGGGATCATTTGCGATCCGCGGAAAATGTCGCAGGGCGAGCTGGAGCGCATGACCCGCCGCTACACTGCGGAACTGATCGAGTTCATCGGACCGGAAAAAGACGTTCCCGCCCCGGACATGAACACCAATGAGCAAGTAATGGCATGGATGATGGACACCTATTCCATGCATATGCGGCAGACGGTTACGTCCGTTGTCACGGGCAAGCCGATCAATATTGGCGGATCACGCGGACGCCGCGAGGCCACCGGCCGCGGCATCATGATCGTCTGCGATGAGGCAATCAGAAAGTTGGGACTGAAGCCGGAGAACACCCGGGTCGTCGTGCAAGGCTTCGGGAACGTCGGCTCGAACGCCGCTAAGCTGATGTCGGACGCCGGCTACCAGATCATCGGCGTGGTTGAAGTAGATGGCGCAATTTACAACAAACATGGAATCAATGTTGACGCGCTGGTACAGCACCGCGAGCGCGCCCGCAGCATAACTGGCTTCCCGGAGGCTGAGAGCGCGGACCCCGCCGAGCTCATGTGCGTCGAGTGCGAAATCCTGGTGCCAGCAGCGACAGAAAACCAGATCACCAGTCAAAACGCCGCACGTCTCAAGTGTCGCATTCTTGCTGAAGGTGCTAACGGTCCGACAACGGCCGCAGCAGATGAAATTCTCGCGGAAAAACGAGTTTTCGTTATTCCTGACATCCTTTGTAACGCCGGCGGCGTCACAACTTCATATTTCGAATGGGTGCAGGATCGGCAGGGGTACTTCTGGAAGGAATCCGTCGTGAATGACCAGTTGGAAGACATCATGGTCAGCGCCTTCCATGATGTGGCCCGCTATGCCGAGGCCCACAACGTCAATAACCGCATTGCCGCATATATGCTGGCGATTGACCGCGTTGCCTACACGATCCGGCAGCGGGGGATTTACGCGTAGGCAGGGCGGTTCTCCACTCATTCACAAGGCTCGAATTTGATGCGCATGAAGTGCGTGTCGTCCTCCGACGCACAGGAAAGGAACTGGATGCCGAAGAAAGCTTTGGCCGCAAGTGCGCTGATTTTGCTTTTGGCAACAGGCTCTGCCGCACAGGAAGTGGGCCATTTCGACGCAAGTATCGCCTGGGGCGGAGTGCGCGGCAACAACGTGAACAATCCGTTCAGCACCGTTAGCAACCACCCGACGGATTCCGGAGTGGTGCTTGGGACCTTTCGTTTCCGCTTCAATCGGATGAATGGAATCGCGCTCAATATCGCTCACACGACTCGTTCCCAGATATTCACTCTTCCGCCGGACAATTATCGTGTGCAAGTAGGAATCACGGAATATAGTGGCGCCTACGTCTTGAGTCCGTTCAAGTTCGAGAAGCTTGATCCCTTTGCTTTTGCGGGTGCCGGAGCGCTCCGCTTTTATCCGGGAAATACATACATCGATGGCTTTCAGAACACATTTGGAGCTTCCCAGCAGACCTCATTGACATTTCTCTACGGCGGTGGCGCCGACTATACCTTCTGGCGCGCTCTCGCGGCCCGAGTCCAATACCGCGGGCTGATCTATCGACAACCGAATTTCCATCTACAGCAGTTTGTCACGGGTAGCCACGGGCAGATGTATCAGCTTACAGTCGGAATCGTTTTCAAATTTTGATCGACAAAAATCAGGACTCAAGCGCTGCTTTGCGCAGCTTTCTGGTTTCCGCCAGCAGTGCCATCGAGTGCATAAGATTCTGCAGGGTCACAATACCCACCAGTTGATGATTTTCGACGACAGGAATAATGCTCAGGTTACGCGCGCTTAACTTGCGGAAGGCGGAGGAGAGCGACTCGGTCTTCTGGGCGACGTCGAATATCCGATTCATAACTGCTTGTACATAACCATTTCCTTCTCGTCGTAAAGTTTGCAAGATCTTTTGCTTCGAAACCACGCCGACCATATCTCCGCCGCGAATCACGGGGAAATCGTCCTGAAGGCAATGGACAGCTTTTTCCAGGGCGTCTTCCAGAGTGTCGGCAGGCGAGAGCGTGGCAAAATCCGTCAGCATGATATCTTCCAACCGAACGGTTTCGAGCACCGACCGGAATACCGCTGAGCGGTCTTCCATTTGTACCGCAAAGAACAATGACACGCCGACGACAGCCAGCCACGAGTTGCCCCACGCTGCAAGCATGAATGCGAAGGCGAACCCCCTACCGATGTTGATAGCCCGCCTGGTCGCCTCGACAGGCCCCATCTTGCGCGACAGAATCGCGCGCAACACGCGCCCACCGTCGAGAGGATGAGCGGGTAACAGATTCAGCAACGCAAGCCAGAGATTTACCCAAACCAGGCTGTGCGGAAGGTTAGCAGAACTCAAATACGGATCGGTCCAGACTCGATCGTGCGGCATCGCAACGGTGACAACTAATGCCGAGATGGCAGCGACAACAAAATTCAGAAGTGGGCCCGCTGCCGCAATGCGAATTTCACGTTTCCAATTCGACGTAACCTGTGGTTGAGCTTCATCGAATACGGTGACCCCGCCGGTAGGAAAGAGCACGACGGCCTTGGGCACGACTCCCGCCTGTTTTCCGGCCAAGACGTGTCCTAACTCGTGCAAAATCACAGCGCCGAAGAAAATCGCGATAAGCGCTGTACCGCGCCACGGATTTACCGCCGTGCGCGCCATCTGTTCGTTCATTCCGACGAAAATCAGCAGGAGCGCGAAGGTAAGATGAATTCGAAATTCGATTCCGAAAATTCGCCCCGCAGGAATAGACCAAGTTCGCATTTGCCTTCTGTAATCTTATACGGTTAGAGGTTCTCGGGTGGAGAGGCGTTGTGTAGTCCTCGCCAACTTGAGTAGCCCAGAGCATTAGGGAAGGCACAATTGCGGATCATCGCGGGAAGCTTTCGGAGTCGCAAATTACGGTCGTTGCCCGGGGCGGATATTCGTCCAACTTCAGACCGGTTGCGTGAAAGTTTATTTGACGTACTCACTGCCGGCGATCCGTCAAAACTTGAAGGTTCCGTGTGGATCGATTTATTTGCAGGAACCGGTGCGGTGGGAATCGAAGCCCTTAGCCGTGGGGCAGGGATGGTTTATTTTGTCGAATCAGCAAAGCCGGCTGCGGAGTTGATTCAGAACAACCTTGCCCCGCTTGGGGTTACCGGAAAATTTCGAATCCTGCTCCAACCGGTACGTCGCGCAGTGGCGGCAGTGAGCGCTGAGGGCCTGCGGCCAGATTTCATTTTTCTTGATCCGCCATATGCGTTGAAAAATGCTTATCAGCAAACCCTTGCTGTGCTCGCCAATTCGGCATTGAGCCGGAAGGCATTGGTGATCGCCGAACACGAAAGGAAGTTTGATCCTGGTGAGAAGTTCGGGTTGCTGCAGAGAGTTCGGCTTCTGGTTCAAGGTGATGCGGCACTCAGCTTCTATCGCAGGAATCCGAGCGATGGCCGGCCGATCCCGAAAAACGAAATGCTATAAAGTACTTCCACATTCATGCCTGACACTCAATCCTATGACTTTGTGGTCATGGCGGAAAACGTCGTCAAACAGTTCGGACGATTTGCCGCGCTACGTGGGGTCTCAGCCGAATTTGCATCGGGCAAACTTTATGTGATTGTCGGCGACAACGGAGCAGGGAAGACAACTCTCTTGCGCACGATTGCCGGCCTAGCGCAACCCACGCGCGGCAATATCTCTGTACTCGGCAGTAACAATATAAGGTCAATTCGCACACAGATCGGCTACATGGCCCATCCTTCGCTGTTGTACGACGAGATGAGCGGGATGGAGAACTTGCGCTATTTCGCCGGTCTCTACGGAGTTGCAGAAGAGAAGTGTCGCGAGGTGATCACCTCAGTCAAGCTGGATCCCGATCTCACCAGACCCGTGGGTCAATATTCCCAAGGCATGCGACAGCGAATGTCATTGGCGCGAGCAATCCTGAATGACCCACAATTGCTTTTGCTGGATGAGCCCTTCTCAAATGTGGATGCGCGCTCGACCGCCGAAATGGCTTCGATTTTGACCGATATGCGTGACCGCGGAAAGACAATTTTCGTGGTTACGCATCAACCCAGCTTGCTCGAATCGACTGCCGACGAATTTGTTTACATGGAAGCAGGCAGGATTACGGGACGATCGACCAGCTTGGTGACCGCGCAATGAGTTTTCTTGCGATTACGCGCGCGACACTGGCCAAGGACATACGCCTTGAATGGCGCTCGAAGGACGCGATTAACGCGATGCTGTTTTTCGCGCTGCTCGTGGTCGTGATCTTTAGCTTCGCATTCGATCCGACGGCGGAGGAATCGCGGACAATTGCCGGTGGGCTGATCTGGGTTGCGATTCTGTTTGCAGCGGTGGTTGCTCTCAACCAGACTTGGGCGCGCGAGCTCCGAAATCAGGTGCTGGACGCTTACCGTGTCTCTCCCGCGCCGGCCAATCCTCTTTTTCTTGCTAAAGCGGTGGGCAATTTCATTTTCGTCATTGTTCTCGAAGCGTTGATGACGCCTTTGTTCATCGCCTTCTACAAACTGCGCGCGTTAGGTCCGGCATGGGAATTGATACCAATCGGCCTGCTGGGAACCTGGGCATTGGTGGTCAATGGCACGTTCTTTGCGGCAATCTCTCTGCGCACCCGTAGCCGCGAGATCATGCTTCCTTTGCTCCTGTTCCCGATTTCCATTCCTGCTCTTCTGGCTATGGTGAACGCGACAACCGGGGTGCTGACCGGGGAAGAGTCCGCTCGGTTTTGGATCGCTCTGCTCGTGGCGTATGATGTCGTGTTTACGACAGCGTGCCTGCTGCTTTTTGAACTGGTCCTCGAAGCAGAATGAAACGTGGTTTCACCATCCTCGCCGTAGTCACCGCAATCCTGCTTTGCTTCGCCTTGTACGAAGCCCTACTCGTGGCCCCGACCGAGCAGACTATGGGCAACGTGCAACGCATTTTTTACTATCACGTGCCTTCGGCTTGGACAGCATTTCTGTTGTTCGGCATTAACTTTGTTGCATCGATTTTTTACCTGGCAAAGCGCAGCTCAAAAGCTGACATTCTCGCGCTTATCAGTGCCGAGGTCGGCGTGGTCTTCTGCACGGTTGTTCTCGTGACCGGTCCGATCTGGGCGAGACCTGTGTGGGGCATATGGTGGACCTGGGACATGCGCCTGACGCTGACCCTCGTGTTATGGCTGATCTATGTCAGTTACCTGGTGCTTAGGCACTTTTCGACCAGCGGGAAGACCCCGGTAGTCGCGGCGGTGCTAGCCATTTTCGGAGCGCTCGATGTTCCGCTCGTATATTTCTCCATCTGGTTTTTTCGCACCCAGCATCCTTCGCCTGTAATCGGAGACGGAGGGTCTCTCGATCCACGCATGGCGCACGTGTTGCTCATTAACTGGGCAGCATTTCTCTGCCTCGCTTGGTTGCTCTGTTGGACCCGTTACCGACTCGAATTCCTTAAGCGTGAAGTCGAGGAGGCACAAGGGTTTGAGTCATTATTCGAGGAGCGGCGATGAATTCCATGCACTATCTTTATGCGGCCTATATCGCGACTTGGGTGATTCACGGAAGCTATCTCGCCATTCTTGTGCGGAAGTTCACCCGTGTGCGAAAAGAGATAGCAGAATTAAAGAAATAAGCAATCAACACTCAGCACTCAGAAATCATGAGCACTGATGGCTGACCATTGACCCCCGCCCGCTGACTTTCTCCTCCACTCGGCATCTCTCCAACAACACTCCCGCATCAGACATGAAGAAGCAATCCTTTTACTTCAACCGTGGGGCCTAAACTTGACAGCCTATCCGTCAGATGTTTAAGTAAATACTTACTTTCAGCCATTCAGGTCGCGGATGCGCAGGTTGGCAGCCGGACAAGCAAACCGTATCCCCAAACGCTTAGATTTCGGATTTTTGGGGTGAATCGCGCGTCCTGCGTCATTTCTCCCAAACTTTCTCCATGAGACGGGAACTCGGAGGGTTCTGATGGTTAATCGCAGTGGGCCGGAATCAGGTTTTGCGCGAGTGCGCGGACTGGTTCTGCTGGCCATTTTGTTCGCGGGCGCCGGTCTTCTGCTGAAGCACGATTTCGTAAGCTCGTCTCATTCTGCTTCTCCTGCCACCGCTCAAATTCAGGCTTCCCTGGCCCGTCTTCCAATGAGTTTTGAGCCGAATCGCGGCCAGACCGACAG
>DATBIE010000236.1:0-5842 GCA_036557105.1 Terriglobales bacterium | reverse complement strand
ACAAGCAAGGGAGGCAATCATGGAACGCGCTTTTTTAACTCTGGTGGTTCTCGGAGGAATTTCGCTGCTGGGTGCCTCTTCACCTCATGGATTGGTGCTAGTCGCAAACAAGGGCGATCACACGCTGGGCATCATCGACCCTGCCGTAGCACGACAGATTGCCACCGTTACCGAAACCGGCATCACTGGACATGAAGTCATCGCCTCGCCTGATGGCAAGCTCGCGTTTGTTCCGATCTATGGAAATTCCGGCGTTGGATTGCCGGGTACCGACGGGAGCACGCTTGACGTCATCGACCTGAAGCAGCGGAAGGTCATTCACAAGATTGATTTCGGTCGCGGCGTGCGTCCACACTGCCCGATCTTCGGTCCGAAAAATGGCATGCTTTACGTCACCACCGAACTCGACAAAGCAGTCGCCATCATCGATCCGCACACCTTCAAGATTATGGGCAGCGTTCCCACCGGCCAGCCCGAATCGCACATGCTCGCCATTAGTCCTGATGGAGGTACTGGCTATACCGCCAACGTCGGCCCGGGCACGGTTTCCGTGTTGGACATGGGTGCGCGAAAAACCGTGACGGTAATTCCCGTAGCGAATCACATCCAGCGCATCTCGGTTTCGCCGGATGGACGATGGGTCTTCACCTCCGATACAGAGAAGCCGCGGCTTGCCGTGATCGATTCCAAAACGAACAAGATCGATCGCTGGATCGACCTGGCGGGCGAGGGTTACGGCACGGCGTCAACGCCGGATGGCAAGTGGCTACTGGTCGCAATGCCGAACGCAAACAGCGTCGCCGTAATTGATCTGGCGAACCTGCAAGTGGCAAAGACGATTAGCGTGCCAGCTGCTCCACAGGAGGTCTTAATTTCGCCAGATGGACAGGAAGCTTATGTCTCCTGTGACCACAGCCATCAAGTCGCGCAAATTCGGACTGCAGATTGGAGTGTGAAGCTGATCGATGCGGGGCCGACTGCAGACGGGCTGGCCTGGGCAAAATAGAGCTCCTCTTATTTTCTTCCGCTAAAACCTCTAACCACGAAGGACACGAAGTTACACGAAGAAAATCTGGAGAGTCGTTCTACTTCGTGTACCTTCGTGCCCTTCGTGGTTAAAGCTTTTCAGACGGGCATCCGGAACTCAATCCGATTTCGCCCATTCTGTTTTGCGGAATACAACGCGGCATCTGCCGCTTCGGCCAAGCGGTTGAACTCAGGCGCTTGTTTCCCCTGAAAACCTGCAACGCCGAAACTCGCGGTCACATGTAGAGCCTGTCCAGCAGACCTGAACATTTGCTCGTACGTTGCAGCGCGGATTCGATCGATAGCTGTTTCGACGTTTGCCCGGTCAGCATGAGTCAGCACCAGCAGAAATTCCTCGCCTCCGATTCGGCCGCAAATGTTCGACTCACGAGTGTTGTTCTTCAGAATCTTCGCGAAGCCCTGGAGCACTGCATCTCCGGCGGCGTGCCCATATGTGTCATTGATCTTCTTGAAATGATCGAGATCAGCCATTGCAACCCACATAGGAAAGCCATGCCGCGCAGCCGCGCTGAGTTGCCGCGGCGCCCACACGTCAATCGCTCTCCGGTTTGGTAAGCCGGTCAGCGGATCGGTAAGCGCCATCTGCTCTAGCAGGCGGTTTTTGGTTTGAATTTCGTTTTGCAGTTCGATGATCCTGCGGCCAACGCCAACCCTCGCCACAAGTTCTCCGGGATGAAAAGGCTTGGTCAGGTAATCGTCAGCTCCGGTTGCGAGTCCGGCGATGACGCTATCTTTTTCGCTATTACTTGTGAGCAGGATCAGGTAGGTGTATCTGTCGGCGAAATCGTGACGGATTCGGCGGCAAAGCTCCGGACCGCTGACTTCTGGCATCACCCAATCCGTAAGCACGAGTTGAGGGCGATGTTCTGCGAAGATGTTGATCGCCTCGTGCCCGTTCTTCGCAAACAGAAGCGACCAGGGCTGCGTCGTTAGAGCTTGCCTGATGAGCGTTGAATAGACCGGCGAATCGTCGGCAACCAGGACCCGGAACTGCTCACCATCCGCATATATCGAGCCTTCGCCCGTAACTGACACACTTAGGCCGGTGCCCATGAATAAACCATCGGCATATCGGCGAAATCTTTTAGTCGAAATCCGGACGCAGTAGACCCAACGAGAACCGACACTGGCGAGACTGCTAGCTCCATTGAAGCGTGGTCACTGAATTCTGATTGAGCGTAACAGTGGCAGCCCGGTCCCCGAGCTTCAATTGGCACTTTGTCGCCTGCCCCGAATTCGTGAGCACAACAATCTTTTGTCCATCAGGATTTTCAAAGGCAGCATGGAGCACAGCCTTGTCGCTGCTCTGGGAATCAAAGCGGTGCGCGTTGCGCTTGATGAACCGCGAATATTGCGCGAATGCGTGATACTGCCCGCTATAAGAAACTTCTTTCGTCTGCGAGTTGATCGTTACCGTACCGCCACAATTGAATGGTCCGATATTCGGCCTGCCGCGCTCATCCAGAGCAAGGTTCCAGGCCGTGATAGAGCGGCACGAGTGGCGGAGAATTCCAGTGAAAGTCGTGCTCCATTTGCACCAATCGGTCAGATAGTCAGGTTGCGTGTAGTCGGGGCCGCCTTCCGTCCAATACATTTCGACATCGGGATACGCGCTCTGAACACGATCGATCCAGTCCACATCTCCGACATAGCCGTGCCAGGCAATTGCGTTGGTGTATTTGCGGACGCCTTCCGCCTCCAGCTCTGCCATGGCGCGGCCCCACAGATTGTAGTTGTGATCGATGATCCAGATCTTGGTCTTTATTCCGGCCTTTTCGAACGCCGGCCCGAGATTCCCGCGCACGAAATCTCTTTCGTACTCCTGCGGCCAACAGCAAGCCGGCATGCGGCCGTCCTGGTCGGTATCGACCTCATTTTGAACGGTGACGGCTTGCACCGGAACTCCGTCAGCCTCGTATCCCTGCAGGAATTTCACGAAATAATTTGCATATGCAGGCATGTGTTTGCGCTGCATATTGCCACCCAGCATGGAATTGTTGGGCTTCATCCATCCCGGCGGGCTCCACGGCGAGGAAAACAAAAATAGATCTGGATTGGCTTTGCGCGCCTCGCGCAGCATAGGCAGGATGTACTCGCGATCGTGGTCGATAGAAAAACGTTTTAGGTCTGGATCAGGTTCGCCTTCGTCAAAGCTGTAAACCTTAGTCGAGTAGTCGCTCGCGCCAATGCAGGTACGGCATACGCTCAAATCCATTTCAGACGGGCTGAAGAGTTCGTGAAAAAGCTTCGCGCGCGCAGATGAATCGAGGCGGTTGAAGGTGAAGCATGCGGCGTCCGTCATAGCAGCGCCGAAACCGAGAATCGGTTGAAATTTTTTGTCGGGATCCAGAACGATTGCCGAAGCTGCAGACCCGGAAACCGGCTGCCAGGAGATCGACGGCTGTTTGGCACAACGCTGGTGGTCATCAGTGGTTCAGACCGATATTTCGTCCGAGCCGGGCATTGCATTCGCGGCAGTCGGGAACTTCAAGGCTTCACTGCCCGCCAATACAACTGTGCTCAGTCCAGATACCTTCAGAAAATCGCGTCGAGTGGTTTGCTTTTGCATGGTTCTCCGAAATGAATTCGCAGAAATTGTATTCCATTCTCGTTGAGAAGAGTTCAACTCGAAAAGCTGCCAGCAGGCAAGATCGCGGAGAAGACTCCGTATCATAAAAGCATTCGATTTCCACAATCGCAAACGCGATTTTGGCATTCCGGCAATCACCCGTTTTTGCCGGAAATCTCAGACTCTCGCGCTGGTTTCTCTGGGATCGGCCTATTGGCGCGGCTTTTGCGGGCCTTCGGTAATCTCGCGCCGGTTCCAAAACGGATACATATTCTATTTATGCCCTACGCCCCTCAGACTCAATTTCGCGAACGGGCGGAACGCGTCGGATTCGATGAAAAAACTCCGGTGGTCGTGCGGTTTGCCGGTGGAGTCCGCTGCTCCGCACAACTACAGGTGGTTTCCGTAACCGGCGGCTTGCTGTGTTTGCAGCGGCCCGTACAGCCCGGCGCAGTTGGGAAGTTGATGTTCCTCACCAGCAAAGGATGCATCACAGGCGACGCTCAGATGCTGACGCCCGTCGCCTGGGACCGCCAGCCCTTCAAGTTCACCACGCTGGGAGATGATGACCGTTACAAGCTGCAGACCATCATCAAGCGGCAGATTTCGACGCGCCGCCGTCACAACGAACTGCGACGCGGCGAACACGGAGAAATTGAGAGATTCAGGTCCTGGTGAAAGCCAGTTATCTCCCGGTTGCGGTTCTAGACGTCTTCCCTGCGTTCTTTTTGCAGGTCAATTCCTAGTTGCTCGGCTTTTTTGTAAAGATGGCTGCGTTCCAGGCCGAGCACCTTGGCCGCGTTTGTCATATGAAAACCGGCTCTCTTCAGCTCAGCCAAAATTACTTCTCTTTCGAACTTTGAAACCCGATCGGCAAGAGTGCCGGAGCTAATCGCCGAATTGGCGCCGCCTAGGTCGGCGGGTGTGAGCACTGCACGCACCGTGTCGAGATCAACCTCCGCACCCGATGCAAGCAGCATCAACCGCTCTACCATATTCCGCAGCTCGCGAACATTTCCCGGCCAGGAATAATTCTGGAGTTCGGCGATTGCTTCAACCGAAAACCTCATCGGCTTCCAATTGTTTTGCGCCGAGACCTGTGCCGCAAAGTGCTCAATGAGAGCGGGAATGTCTTCGCGTCGCTCCCGCAGCGGCGGCAGTGAAAGCGGAAAGACGTACACTCGATGAAATAAGTCTTGACGAAACTTGCCATCGGCGGCAAATTTTTGCAGATCGCGGTGTGTGGCGACGATGGTCCGAACATCTACATTGACCGGTTTAGATCCGCCAATTCGCTCCACTTCTCCTTCCTCGAGCACCCGCAAGAGTTTGGCTTGCATCGGTAGCGGCATATCGCCGATTTCATCAAGAAATAAAGTTCCGTGCTCCGCCTGCTCGAATTTTCCGATGTGCCGGCCAGCGGCGCCCGTGAAAGAACCTTTTTCGTGACCGAATAGTTCAGATTCGATTAGTTCAGCTGGAACGGCAGCGCAATTCAAGGCAACGAATGGGCCTGACGCACGCGGACTCTTCTCGTGCAGCGTGCGCGCGACCAGTTCCTTCCCAGTGCCGGTTTCTCCGAGGATGCAGACGCGGGTTTCGGTTGCGGCGACACGATCCACCTGTGCCATCACCTTCTTCATCGCCTCCCCGGTCCAGACGATCTCGTGCTTTCCGAGCCGCTGCCGCAACTGGCGATTCTCGGACTCCAGTCGCTGCAACTTCAGCGCATTTTCGACGGTAAGCAAGAGCTTGTCTGTGGAAATTGGCTTTTCGAGGAAGTCCAGCGCACCGAGTTTTGTCGCGCGCACCGCCATTTCGATGTGCGCCTGCCCGGACATCATAACGACCGGCGTAGTTACTCCAGATGAACGCAGTTCCTCCAAAAATGCCAGTCCGTCTTTCACCGGCATGAATACATCGGAGAAAATCAAGTCGAATGAGTCGGCTTTGGCAAGTTCGAGGGCGCGGTTCGCGTTATCGCAAACGGTGGCTTCGTGTCCAGCAAGACGGAAGGCGCGAGAAAGCGTCGCCAGCGTACTGGCTTCGTCATCCACAATCAGCAATCGCGCCTTCGCCGGCAATGTTTCTCCTTAAACGTGGGTTCCTTGTACAGCCGATAACTTCTCGCGGTTGGCAGGCAAGTCGATGATAAATGTCGTGCCGCGTCCGGGTTCACTGGTCACACTGATCCTGCCACCGTGGTCGCTGACAATGGATTGCACA
>DATBIE010000235.1:0-12401 GCA_036557105.1 Terriglobales bacterium | reverse complement strand
AGGTCTTTGAGATCGGAAGCGGTGATCTTTAAAGCTTCGGCTGCAAGTTCTTTTTTGCTGGCGTCGCGCCACATGATCGAAGCACAGCCTTCCGGTGAAATGACGGAATAGATTGCGTTTTCCATCATCAATACGCGATCGGAAACAGCGATGGCCAGGGCGCCGCCGCTGCCGCCTTCGCCGGTGATGATAGTCACAATAGGGACCTGCAGCCGCGCCATTTCTCGCAGGTTCAGGGCAATGGCTTCCGCCTGACCTCGTTCCTCTGCTCCAAGACCTGGATTTGCTCCAGTTACATCCACGAACGTAAAAATTGGGCGGGAAAACTTTTCGGCGATGTGCATTGCACGCAACGCCTTGCGATACCCCTCAGGATTGGGCAGACCGAAGTTGCGGTAAACCTTCTGCTTTGTGTCGCGACCTTTTTGTATGCCGACGAGTAGCACTTCCTCACCATGAAAACGCGCCAGGCCACAGACCATGGCCGGATCATCCGCATAGCGGCGATCTCCATGGATTTCACTGAAATCGGTGAAAATCTTTTCTACGTAGTCCAAAAAGTACGGCCTTTGCGGATGACGGGCAAGTTCCGCCTTAATCCAAGCCTCGCGATGGGACAGCTCGTTGCGGAGCGCAGCCACGCGCTCCCGTAAATCGTCGATTTCTTTGCGGATCTCGTCATTCTGGCCCTCGAGCGATTCCAGCCTTCCCAATTGCTGCTCGATTTTTTCCAGTTCGTGTGCGGCAGCGGGCTCGGTACCATCGCCGTTCTGGGATGAACGCCTGGCTTCGACCATGGAAACCAGTAGTTGCGTGCCCGTGAGCACTGCGGTAATGTCGGCTGTCTTCATCGGATGTAGTTCCGCCGTGGCGATGAAAGCCCCTCAGAATCGGGTGATTGGGTCATTTCGTGATCGGACAATCTAAGAACGCAGATCAAACAACTCCTGACGGAATTGATCACCGGTCAATCAATGACTCTGACTGCGTCGCGTCCGCATAGTTCCTGAACGCGGCTGATAAAGGTGCGGTCTGGCAGGACATTATAGCCTTCCGCTTCCATTACGACCATGAAATCGCCTTGGCGTTCCACATCAAACAACACCTTTGCATCGCCTTTTCGTTGAGAGAAAAGGAGATGCAGTTCTTCTACTGTTGTTTCCGATGCTTTCTCTAGCGGGATGCGAATGCGAAGTGAACGGGGAAGCGGAGCCTTGGCTTCTTCGAGTGAAAGAATGTCATTCACGGTCAGTTTAGGGTTTGCGCCTTCCTCAATCCGGACCCCACCTTTGACGAGCACCGGAATGTCGACGAGAACCTTGAGCCGCTCCTGCAATTTCTTGTATGCCTCGGGAAAAACAAGCATATCGATCGATCCCGATAAATCTTCAAGCGATCCCTGAGCGTAAAAGTCACCTTTCTTGGACTTTAGAACCCGAAGATTGGTGATCATGCCGGCAGTGGTGAGATTTTCATCTTTTCCGGTTGAAGTTTTCATGGCGCCGAGATCGGTTGTGGTGAGGGCGCGTAAGTCTTCCAGCTTTTCGCGATATTTCTCCAAAGGATGTCCGGTGATGAAGAAGCCGAGGATCTCTTTTTCGTTGGCCAGGCGGGTGTGTTCGTCCCAATCGGGAGTGTCTGGAAGGCGGTCGTCGTGCGTGTGGGATTCCTCCTGTTGAAATACTCCAAACAGACCATGCTGGCCAGATTCGGCATCGCGCTGAGCCTTTTGTGCATGTTCCATAGCCTTATCGAGTACGGCCATCAGTTGCGCTCGGCGTCCGAGTGAATCCATGGCGCCGCTCTTAATTAGAGATTCGAGGACGCGCTTATTTAGAAGGCGAAGATCAACTTTTTCGCAGAACTCGTAGATAGATTTTAATTTGCCCAGTTCTTTGCGGGCAGCAACGATGGAATCAATTGCGTTGTGGCCTACATTTTTCACTGCCGCTAAGCCAAAGCGGATAGCATTCCCGTGGGGAGTGAAGTTCGCATCGCTCACGTTGATATCAGGGGGCTCAACTGCGATCCCCATTTCGCGGCATTCGTTGATGTACTTCACGACGTCGTCGGTATTTCCTGTGACTGAGGTCAGCAGGGCGGCCATGAATTCAACTGGATAGTGCGTCTTCAGGTATGCCGTGTGATACGCCAGCAGGGCATATGCAGCCGAGTGTGATTTGTTGAAGCCGTACCCTGCGAACTGGGCCATCAAATCAAAAATCTTCTCGATCTTCTTGGACGGAAAATCACGCTTCACTGCGCCGTTAATGAAACGCTCGCGCTGCAGAGCCATTTCCTCTGGCTTTTTCTTGCCCATGGCTCGACGTAACAGATCAGCTTCGCCAAGGGAATATCCCGCAAGCCGATTAGCGATCTGCATGACCTGTTCCTGATAAACGATCACGCCAAGAGTTTCTTCAAGGATTTCTTTAAGTTCCGGCAGTTCGTACTCGATTTTCTTGCGGCCGTGCTTGCGATCGATGAAATCGTCGATCATTCCCCCCTGGATCGGACCAGGGCGGTAGAGAGCGTTCAGTGCGGTCAAATCTTCGATGGAGTTTGGTTTGTAGCGGCGAAGCACGTCGCGCATACCATGCGATTCAAACTGAAACACGCCCGATGTGAGGCCGCTGTGAAAGACTTTTTCGTACGTCGTCTGATCATGCAGAGTAATGGATTCGAGCTCGATCTGTTCGCCGCGGGTCTGGCGGATGAGTTTGAGAGCGTCGTCAAGAATGGTGAGTGTCGTCAGGCCCAGGAAGTCCATCTTGAGCAGGCCCATCTTTTCGATGGCGACCATGTCAAAGGCCGTAACGATTTCGTCGTTTTTGGTTTTGTACAGTGGAACCAGTTCGTTCAGAGGACGCGGCGAAATTACAACGCCGGCGGCGTGCATTCCCGCATTGCGCACCAGTCCTTCAAGTTTCTTGGCAGTGTCGATGAGTTGGCGAATTTGTGCATCGCTTTCGTACGCTTGCTGCAGTGAAGGAGACTCTTTGACCGCTGTTTCAAGTTTGATATTGAGCGTGGTGGGGACCATTTTCGCAATGCGGTCCACGTCGGCATAAGGAATGTCCATCGCGCGCCCGACATCTTTGAGCGCAGCCTTCGCGGCCATGGTTCCGAATGTAATGATCTGCGCAACGTTTTCGCGTCCATATTTGCGGGTGACGTAGTCGATCACTTCGCCGCGCCGGTTCATGCAGAAATCCATGTCGATATCAGGCATGGAGACGCGCTCAGGATTCAGGAAGCGCTCGAAAAACAATTCATACTGCAGAGGGTCGAGATCGGTGATGCCGAGGGAATACGAAACCAGGGAGCCAGCAGCAGACCCACGCCCGGGACCAACGGGGATATTGCGTTCCCTTGCGTAACGAACAAAATCCCAGACAATAAGGAAATACCCGGAAAACTTCATCTGTTGGATGATGCTGATCTCGCGCGCCAGCCGCTGCTCGTATTCCGCGATTCCGTGCTTTAGCTTGCCTGCTGCGAGCTGCGCTTGAATCCCTGAGAGTCGGCGAGCGAAACCCTCACGCGCAACGTGCTCGAAGTAGCTGTCTAGCGTGTAACCGTCGGGCACCTCGAAATCGGGGAAAGGATTGGTGACTTTCGCGAGCTGGACGTGGCAGCGCTCAGCAATTGCGAGCGTGCGCTTGAGGACATCGGGCGCATCCTTGAAGACGTGGAACATCTCGTCGTAATTTTTGACGTAGAATCCCGTGCCCTGGAACTTCATCCGGTTCGGATCTTGGATGCTCTTACCGGTCTGGATGCAGACCATCACATCCTGGGCGTGCGCGTCGTCTTCGCAGAGATAATGGCTATCGTTGGTGGCCACCAGCGAAAGACCCAGGTCCTTTTCGAGCTTGAAAAGGCTGGGATGGATACGGTGCTCCATTTCCAGGCCCTGATCTTGAATCTCCAGAAAAAAATTCTGCTTGCCGAAGATGTCGGCGTAGGTTGCTGCAGCAGAGCGTGCCGCCTGGTAATTATTTTCCATTAGGAATTCGGCGACTTCGCCCTTCAGACATCCGGAAAGCGCAATTAACCCTTTGGCATGCTCAGCCAAAAATTGCTTACTGACGCGCGGCTTGTAGTAGAAACCGTGAAGCGATGCTTCAGAGGTGATCTTGACGAGGTTGCGGTATCCTTCTTCGTTCTCAGCGAGCACCAGCAGGTGATTGTAGGTGTCACCGTCGGGAGGCGTGCGCTCAATGCGATGGTCGTCTTTTTTACAGATGTAGAGCTCACAGCCAATAATCGGCTTAACTCCCGCGGCTTTGGCAGCGTTTACGAAGTGCACAGCGCCGAAAATGTTGCCATGATCAGTCATCGCCACGGCGGGCATGCCGAGTTCTTTCACATGGTGGCAGAGCTTTTCGACGTCACAAGCACCGTCGAGCATCGAATAGTCGGTATGGAGATGAAGGTGAACAAACTGAGACATGTAGGTAATTAGATTTTACTTGGAGGGGATTCGAGACGAAAGCCGAAAGATGAGGTGGAAAAGTCGTTTGAATGTAGTATTTCCCATTCGGAGAACCAGCTCGTTCTGAAGTTCCTCTGGAATCGCCTCGTGCGCTCTACGATCTTTATTTGATACACAATGAAACAGTCGCTATGCGTTCTTCCTCGCTCCTTCTATGACCGTGATCCGCGGCTGGTGGGGCCGGAATTGCTCGGCAAAGTTCTGGTTCGGCGAGAAGGGCGCAAATTCCTCACCGGCCGCATTGTCGAAGTGGAGGCTTATCTCGGCGCCGATGATCCTGCGGCACATGCGTCCGTTGGAAAAACGAAGCGCAACGCAGTCCTGTTCGGCCCACCCGGTTATGCGTATGTTTATTTTATTTACGGCAATCATTTTTGCCTGAACGTCTCGTGTTTGCCGGACAGAACTCCTGGGGGAATCCTGTTTCGCGCGCTGGAACCCCTTTCGGGTGTGAACGAGATGTTCCGGCTGCGAGGAATCGAAAGAGATTCCGATTTGCGAAGGCTAACGAGCGGACCGGGTAGGCTGGCGGCAGCGTTCGGAATCACTCGTGAGCGGGACAATGGCAAAGACCTGACCAGTCGGCGCTCCGATCTTTATATAGGGGACGACGGCTCGCAACCCCCACGCGTTTTGATAACTAAGAGGATTGGGATTACAAAAGCGGCGCAGATGCCCCTGCGGTACATTGTGGCGGGAAACAGGTTTGTGTCCGGGAAAGCAGTGGTTGGTGACTAGTCGTCAGTGGCTAGTTGTTGCATGCTCCTCCTTGGTGTTTCTCTGTGAAACTCAGCGCACTCTGTGGTTGGATTTCTAAAGCCTGACCACAGAGGACACTGAGTTTCACAGAGAAGCCCTCACAGAGGAAACCACTGCCCTATCGTGCGAGGAAAGGCAGGCAGCGCGGACTGGAACGCTGAACACTAGCCACTGATCACGAGCCATTCGCCACTGGAGTTTACTCTTCGGCTTCTTTCTCGATGATGACCTTCAAGTGCGCGGTCACTTCTTTGTGCAGTTTCACGGGGATGGTGAATTCGCCGAGCGTTTTCAGGGGCTCATGCAGTTGGATTTTGCGGCGATCAATGTTGAAGCCTTTCTTTTCGAGCGCGTCGGCCAGATCGCCTGAAGTGACCGATCCGAACAATTGATCGTGCTCGCCCGATCGGCGCTGGAAAGATACCGAGACGCCGTCGAACTGCTTGGAGAGCTCCTCTGCTTGCGCTTTCTCTTTCGCCGAGCGGCGGACAGCGGCGGCACGCATCTGCTCGATGACTTTTTTGTTCCCGGTCGTGGCTTCGATCGCCAGGCGACGTGGCAACAGAAAGTTGCGGCCGTATCCTTCGGCAACTTTTATGACATCACCGCGCGAGCCGAGCTTCGCGACATCTTCTTTGAGAATGACTTCCATGATGGCTCCCATTCAAATTCAAATTCTTGGCCACGGATTGGTACGGATTCAAACCAGAACAATCCGTGATGATCCGTGCAAATCTGTGGCCGATTCTTAAGCAGCTCGTCCTGCAAATGGCAGCAGAGCGATATTGCGCGCGAGCTTGATCGCCGAACTTAGTCGGTGCTGGTGCGGCGTGCATACTCCGGAGAGACGCCGTGGCACAATCTTGCCGCTCTCGGCAACGAACTGCGCCAGGAGACGCACGTCCTTGTAGTTGATTGAATCGATCTTCTCGACGCAGAACTTGCAGACCTTCTTACGGCGAAAGTATTTCCGTCCACCTGGCCCGCCTTCACGTCCGCCTCCTGGGCCCGAACGCGGGGGTCGGCGATCTCCGCCGCCTGGTCCATCGGATGCGGGATTTGATGTTGCTCTTGTTTCTTCAGCCATGATGCTCCTTTAAGATCTCAAAGATGGTCGCACGTCTTGCGTCGCGTCTACGAAGTACTATGGCGCACCCCGCAGACTGTTTATGCTGTTACGGCAGGGGCTTCGCCTGCGGTTTCAGGCGCAGGGGCAACGGGCGCAGCTTTTCGCTTTGCATCCCGAATCGCTTTGATTTTGTCGAGCCGCTTCTGCTCCTCGTCGATGCGGACACTGAGGAACTTGATCACAGGCTCGCTCACGCGCAGACGGCGCTCCAGTTCATGCACCAGGCCACCGCTGCCCTCGAATGTGAGCAGCAGATACAGCCCATCGTTGAACTTCCGCACCGTATATGCGAGACGCCGCTTGCCCATCTTTTCCACGTTTCTGACCTGCCCGCCCGAAGACGTCACTGCCGATTCGAGGTTCGAAATCAACTTGTCCTGATCTTCTTCTGTCATGTCAGGGCGAACGATAAACATCAATTCATATGCACGATTCATTGCATTCTCCAAAATCAGTGGTCAGTGGCTAGTGACTCGTGACTCGTGACTCGTGATGACTGCTTGTACGGCTGTCAGCAGATGTGAACCGTCGGAACGTTGCTGACCACTAGCTATTGATCACTGTCCACTGCTCTCTTCCGGCTTGCGGTTAAATTTCTGCATCGCCACCGCCGGCCCTTCCGTCACAATCATCTTTACCGCTTCCGCCGCATCGATCAGAGCCGACTCAATCGCCTTCAACTGCGGCTTACGCATCGGCGCAAGCAGATATTCTTTGCCGTCGCGCGGCTTATGTTCCGGCGCTACTCCGATCCTGATGCGCAGGAAATCATTCGTTCCCAGCGAATCGAGGATTGATTCAATCCCGTTGTGCCCTGCTGAACTCCGCGCTCGTTGAATGCGCAACGTGCCCAGAGGAAAATCCAACTCGTCCTGAATCACGATCAAGTTTGCTTCCGGCATGATCTCTAAGCTCTCAAGCAGACATCTGACTGCCTGTCCACTCAGGTTCATGTAGGTCTCGGGCTTTGCCAAAACTACAGGTTCCGTCCCGATTTCCACCCTCGCCGTAAGCGCCCTGCATTGCCGGTTTCGAACTTCTACTCCAAGCTGATCGGCGAGAATCTCGATCGCCAAAAAACCCACGTTATGCGGCGTGAATTCGTACTCCGGTCCCGGATTGCCAAGTCCGACGATCAATTTCACGCATTTTCAACAACCCTCGGAGAAGCCGTCGAGCGCTGCTCGGCTGGACGGGCGAGGGTGCCCGTCCCAAATGGTCTTGCGAACCTACTTCTTTTCCTTCTTCTCGGGCTTCTCTGGAGCCGCTTCGGCGCCTTCTTCAGCCGTCTCCTGCTTACCCTTCTTGATGACCTCTGGCTCAGCCGGAGCTGCTGCGGCTTCACCCACGACGGCTTCCGCCGGAGCTTCTTCTTCCTTGATAGTGATGATGTGCGCGACCGGCTGCTCGGGATCAGTTATGTACTTGATTTTGTCGCTCTTGGGTAAATCCGAGATGCGCAGAACCATGCCGAAGACCAACTCTGCAACGTTGAGATCGATCTGATTCGGAATATCACCCGGTAGACACTCCACTTCGACTTCGCGCGTGATCTGCTCAAGAATTCCGCCTTGCTGCTTCACTCCAGCCGGATCGCCGACAAGCTCGATAGGCACATTTACCCGCAGCTTCTGGTCCATGGCGATCCGCTTCAGATCGATGTGCAGGAGCGAACCCTTGATCGGCTCGTATTGCCAGTCCACGATCATGGCCTTGGCACGCTCGCCATCAAGAGCCAAATCAAAGACCGTGTTGTGTCCGGTTTGCGAATGCAAAATGCGCGCAACCTGCCGCGGGTCGACGCTGATGGAGAGCGCCTGCTTGCCTGCACCATAGACTGTTGCGGGAATCTTGCCATCGCGGCGAACGCGACGCGCATCGTTTTTTGTGCCCGCCGTACGCGGCTGGGCTTCCAGTAAATTCTGTTCTAGCGTTGCTGTAGGCATATTCAGTCCCTATAAAAACAATTTGCTCACGGACGTCTCTTCGTGAATCGACTGGATCGCACGTCCGATCAATCCAGCGATAGAAAGAACCGTAATTTTTCCCCCGCAGGCCGTCGTGACCTTCTGCGCGGCTTCTGAAAGCGGAATCGTGTTGGTCACCACTACTTCGCGAATGCACGACTGCATAATGTTTTCGATTGCCGGCCCGGAAAAGACCGGGTGCGAACAGCAGGCGTATACCGAACTGGCGCCGTTTTCCATCAGCGCGCTTGCGGTCTTGACCAGCGTACCCGCTGTGTCAATCAGGTCGTCGATGACCAAGCACGTGCGGCCTCTGACGTCGCCGATAACGTTCATCACCTCGGCGACGTTTGCTTCTACGCGGCGCTTATCGACGATGGCCAGCGCGGCGTCGACTTTCTTGGCAAAAAAGCGCGCGCGCTCCACGCCACCCGCATCCGGCGAAACCACGGTCAGGTTCGGCAACTGCAACTTCTTGAAATGATCGACCAGCACCGGCGACGCAAACAGATGATCCACCGGGATATTAAAAAAACCTTGTAACTGCGGCGCGTGCAAGTCCACGATCAACGCACGATGCGCTCCGGCGGTCGTCAGTAAATCGGCGACCAGCTTCGAAGATATCGGAGCACGCGGCTTGTCTTTGCGGTCCTGCCGGGCGTAACCGTAATACGGGATCACGGCTGTGATGCGCCGCGCCGAAGCCCGCTTAAGCGCATCCATCATCAGCAGCAATTCCATCAAGTGCTGATCGACGGGGCGGCAAGTCGGCTGCATGACAAAAACGTCAGCGCCGCGGACATTCTCCTGAATCTGGACGTAGGCCTCGCCATCGGCAAAGCGTGTCACCAGCGCCTGCCCGCGCGTCATGCCCAGAAATGCGCAGACTTCATCGGCAAGGGGCTGGTTGGCCGTACCGCAGAAAATCTTGAACTTCTCGTCCACGCGCGCACGTTGCGGTTTGCGCTCGTGCTTTTCGTCGGCACTCATCTTTTTTTCGGCGGCGGTTGCGAGGGTTGCCATGTTTCAGCTCTTAGCTGTTAGCCTTTAGCTTGCATCATTTTCGAGCCAGCTCAGAGCTAAAGGCCAATAGCTAGAAGCTGCATGTTTCTGGCTGGGCCGCTAGGATTCGAACCTAGACAAAGTGCTCCAAAGGCACTTGACCTACCATTAGTCGACGGCCCAGTAAACCACACCTGACACCCGGTTTTGGGTAGAGATCCCTCCCCTTCCGCCTGCGCTGCCGCTTGGCGTTCAGGGTTCGGGATTTCGGCAGCGGGCTCAGACGCCCGCTAAACGCCTCAACCTACCATTAGTCGACGGCCCAGTAAGCTGTGAGCTTCGAGCGATGAGCTGTGAGCAATTCGACTTGGTTTGCTCGAAGCTAATTGCTCGCCGCTCGTAGCTTCTTCCAATACTGCCGCCGTGTCAACGTGCTGGTCACCACAGCGCGCGTGCCCTGTTTCTGCAACTTCTTCGCTGCCGCTGACGCCCTTTCGCGCGATCCGAAGAGGCCGTAAACCGCCGAGCCGGAGCCAGACAAAGACTCATATACCGCGCCCGATCTTTCGAGCACACGCTTGACCTCACGCAATTCGGGATACTTAGGAAAGACGACTTTTTCGAAGTCGTTTTCAATCCCGGTACGGACAAGGTCGAGCAGTGGGTTCTCGGCCCGGCCTCCACCCCTGGCGGAGACACCGGATCTGCGGCCATGCTTCATTTCGGCCGCGCTCAGCCAAGCGGAAACCTCGCGACTGAACTCTGACATTCTATCGGACGTAGTAGGATTTTTCAATTTTTGCGTTCTTTTTAGCTCTGTCATTCCGAGCGAAGAAGATCGTTGGCCTGCGGACGATCCTCGCAGTCGAGGAACCTGCATTTGATTTGGGACTGCAGATTCCTCACCGGCTGAAGCCGGTTCGGAATGACATCCAGAAGAAATAAGGTCGTCCCAATCCGCAAAAGCCTGTGGCGTCGAGACGGCGATCTCTGGAAGCGCGATGACACAGGGCATAGCTGGCAAATCCGGCAAGGGATAGACCTCCTCTCCGCGGCCTACGCCGAGTACGGTGCCACCGATCAGAAACAATGGCAAGTCGGAGCCGACTTCGGAAGCAATGCGCAAACGCTCTGCTCCGGAGAGCTGCTTGCGCAGAACACGTTCGAGCGCCAGCAGCGCCGAAACCGCATTTCCCGACGCGCCGCCGAGGCCTCCCTGAATCGGGAGCTTCTTCTCGATCTCGATGACAACCTTCCCGCGTGCTCTCATGGCCTTCATCGCACACTCTACGATCCGGTAGCAAGTATTCGCTGAGTCAGTGGGAACGTGCGGGTCTTCGCAGTGGACCTCAATTCCGGTACCGCGTTCGACAGATACCCGCACGATATCGTGCAGGTCGATCGTCTGGTACACCGTCCTCAATTCGTGGAAGCCGTCTGCGCGACGCGGCCCAATGCGCAGACCAAGGTTGATTTTCGCGAAAGATGGGATCGCGATTGGCATGGATGCATGATTCTAAGCTCACGCTCTAATCACAACAATCTCCTATAATGTGTGATCCTGATTCGCAATATGCTGCGTCCTGATTACAAGGAATTTTCTCGTCTCGCGCGGGAAGCCACGCTCGTTCCGGTAGTGAAGTCGGTCATGGCCGACCTGATGACGCCGGTCTCGGCGTTTCTTGCCGTCGCAGGCGGCGAGAAGGACGCGTTTCTTCTCGAATCGGTTGAGCGGGGAGAGCAGATCGGGCGCTACACGTTCCTGGGGGCGCGGCCTTACATGAAGCTGCGTGCGAGCGGGAATGAGATCACGATTGAACGAGGCAAAAAACAGGAGCAGCGTCAAGGAAATGTTTTTCAGGTGGCGAAACAGCTTCTGCAACAGTACAAACCGGCGGTCGTGGAGGGTCTGCCTCCGTTCACGGCAGGTGCAGTTGGATTTTGCTCATACGACGTGGTCCGGCAGCTCGAAAAAATCGGTGACCACGCGAAAGACGATCTCAAGCTCCCCGACTGTGTGCTGATGTTTTTTGATCGGCTATTGGCCTTCGATCACCTGCATCATCAGATTCACATCATCGCAGCTGCCGATGTTCGCGAAGAGAGTCCTCGCAAATCTTACGACCGCGCCGTCATGGATATCGCCGCCATCGAGAGAAGGTTAATCGGTGGCCTGCGCAAATTGAATCTGAAAAAAGCGGACCATAACCGCCATGGGAAACTGAAAATTACGCCGCGCGTTACCCGAAGCGCATTTGAAGAGTCGGTCAAAGCCGGGAAGGAATACATTGCCGCCGGGGACATCTTCCAGGTCGTGCTCTCGCAGCGGCTGGACTTCACTCCTGACGTCGCACCTTTTGATATCTATCGTTCGCTGCGCGCGGTGAACCCGTCTCCTTATATGTATTTTCTGAAGATGGGTGATATGCACATTCTCGGATCCTCACCCGAGATGTTGGTACGTGCGACCGGACGAAAGCTGGAGTACCGGCCGATCGCGGGCACGCACCCGAGGGGGAAAGATGAGGCTGAAGATCAGCAGCTCGAACAGAGGATGCTCAACGACGAAAAAGAACGCGCCGAGCACGTGATGCTGGTTGATCTCGGTCGCAATGATCTTGGAAGGGTCAGCGAGTACAGTTCGGTCAAAGTGAAGGACCTGATGTACGTGGAGCGCTACTCGCATGTGATGCACATCGTGTCTGCGCTCGAAGGAAGATTGCGCGAGGGACTGCATGCGCTCGATGCTTTTGCTGCTTGCTTCCCGGCGGGAACTTTGAGCGGCGCGCCCAAGGTTCGTGCCATGCAAATCATCGAGGAGCTCGAGCCGACACGGCGCGGAGTCTATGGCGGCTCGGTGCTGTATGCGGATTTTGCCGGGAACCTTGATTCATGCATTGCGATTCGCACGATGGTGATGAAAGGGAAGAAGGCGTTTTTGCAGGCTGGGGCAGGCATTGTGGCTGATTCCGATCCGGCGACGGAGTATCAGGAGTCGATGAATAAAGCGCGAGCTGTTTTGAGAGCCGTAGAGACGGCCAGAGGA
>DATBIE010000234.1:0-18656 GCA_036557105.1 Terriglobales bacterium | reverse complement strand
AAAGTCGCGGGCATCGGTGCGGGTCATGTTGGTGACGCTGCGAATCTGGCGCTCTCCCCAGAGCAGACGGTCGTAATCGAACTGAGGGATGTGGTCGAGATGGATCGCGTTGATGGCGACCACGCCTCCTTTGCGCAGGCTCGACAGCGCGGCGATCACGACATCGCCGGCTGGCGCGAATGTGACGGCGCGGTCGAGTTCGACCGGAGGTTTGTTGTGCTCGGCTCCGACCCAGGTTGCGCCAAGCGATTCGGCGAGCTTGCGGTGAGATTCGCCGCGCGTAGAAACGTAAACTTCGCAGTTCCAGGCCTGCAATACGCGAATCGCGAGATGGGCTGAAGCGCCGAAGCCGAAAAGGCCGACGCGCTCGCCTTTTTCTACTCCGGCAACGCGAAGGGCGCGAAATCCAATAATGCCGGCACAGAGGAGGGGCGCTGCATGTAGATCGTCAAGCTGCGCGGGAATTGGAAAGCAGAAATCGGCGCGGGCGAGAGCATATTGCGCGTAGCCTCCGTTGACGCTGTAGCCAGTGAGCGTCGGATTGTCGCAGAGATTTTCCATGTTGCGGCGGCAGTAGGAGCAGGTGCCGTCGGTGCCGCCGATCCATGAGACGCCGACGCGATTCGTCCCGGGTGGGCGGACCTGGAGGGCCGCCCCTACACGAGCATTGTCGGCGATGACTTCGCCGACGATTTGGTGGCCGGGAATAATGCGCGGATGGAGCGGTGGGAGTTCGCCTTCCGTGATATGGAGATCTGTTCGGCAAACACCGCACGCAAGAACTTTCAATAGGACATGCCCAGGTTTCGGTTCCAGCGTTGGAACATCTTCGATCTTTAGCGGCGAATGGGAAATTGGAGCTGGAGTGGAAAGAACAGCGGCTTTCATGGATTGGATTTTATGCCGCTGCAGTTGCTCGCGTGTGGTCGCACTCAGCCATCTCTTAAGGACATCGAAGAGGTGCTACGCGATTTCAACTGATGGATAAGTTTCCGTATATTCCTCTCCACCACAGCCGTAGTACGTAACAGTCCGCCTCGCGAAATCGACCTCGTATCGAACCACACCCGAATGCCACGATGCCGCCAGGAACTGCGCGAACGTGCTCTCCCCAGCCTGATCAGTGCGCAGCGCCCTGATGAGTCCCTCGCGATTAAAGGCGGGTATGTCGCTGGCGCCAGTTACTAACGGAGTGCCTTGTATTACAACGGGACCATCGTTGGTCAAATACAGGCTCTGGCACGATGGCAGGGACCAAACGTTCCTAGTGACGCCTGCCCGCCGCAGTGTCTCCGCCAAATAAGGAAAGCCGCCAACTTTTGGCCGAATCGACATAGCCCGTTTCTGTGCTGCCTGAAGGTTCTCGATTGCTTTGCTCATTGTGTTTTTGCGTTGCTTAGTCGGACCATTCTTCGCACCAGAGGATTTACCTGAAATTGCTGAACATCACGAGGTCAGAATCGTTGACGCGGCCGCGACCGACGGCGATCTGCTTGCCGTCCGGAGAAACAGAATAGGAGCCGACCCAGAGTGGCTCGGCGTCAAAATGAGTGATCTGGGTTGGTTTGCTGCCATCGAGCGGCTGATAGAACAAATTTGAACCCGCACCAGTCACTTTATCCAGAATAAGTGCCTTGCCATCAGGAGCCCACGCGGGCCGAAATACGACGTCGTGTTCCGGAAGAAATGTCTTGTTTCCGCCGTCCACGTCTTGAATCACGATCTGCTCCTTGTGTTCGCCATTCGTGTCGGAAAATTGGAAGAAGGCAATCCGCTTGTTGTCGGGCGATAACGCAGCATTGTAGGACGCCTGGGAATAGACGGCAGCAGGCGAACTGCCGTCCGTGGCGATGCGCATCAGTGCCGGGCCGGCAAAGAAGTCGTTATAAAACACCGTCTTGCCATCTTTCGTGCACGTCGGCCATTCTGCATCGCGTCCCGATGTTACCTGCTTGGTCTCACCCGTGACCAGACTTCGGCGAAACAGTGTGAGGCTGTTGTTCTTCAGGTTGGCGAACAGGACGTCATCCGGGCCGCAAGAAATACCGTACGCTGCGTTAGTTTCTCGATCAGGCACTCGGGCGCGTGAACTGCCGTCCGGATTCATCCGGAAAGAGTGAAAGTCGTTATCATCAAAATAAATTTTGCCATCGCCTCCCCAGCTGACGTCTCCTCCCTCGGATTGTCCTTGGGTAAGCGGTGCTGGGCTCATCTTGATGTCACCTGGCCATTTCTCCGGAGCACTTCCGAGGTAAACGGCAGAGGATTGTTGTTCCTGAGTAGTCGCCAGGGTCTTTCCATCGGCGGTCACCGTTAAATCCCGGTACTCGCTTAAATCATTCACTACGTTTTGGAGATTGCCGGAAGGATAAGGCTGAAATTTAATTTGCCTGTGGAAGCTTTTCTCCGGCGACCGGCATTCCAGGAACAGGCCGGTCGAGTCCGGTAGCCAGGCAACGTCATCGAGCAGAAACGGATACGAGAACGATTTCACCACCTTGCCTTCAGGGCTGAATACAAGGAGATTGCTTAAGCCTTGCTTCGTGAGCTGGATTTCCGAGACCGCGATCAGCTTGCCATCTCCGGACCAGGATGGTGCGCCGCCGTTCAGCCCTATGGCTTCATGTTGAGCAATGGTGTGGCGACCAGTGCCGTCGCTGTTGGCGACGACGAGTTGGGGCTTGGCGCCCCCGAAATCGAAGTGAACGAAAACGATTTGCTTCCCGTCCGGAGAAAAACTCACTGACGTACTCAGGTCGCTGAGGACTTGCTGCGGTGTGCCGCCGAGGCTGGGAACGGAAAATAGAGTTTGCTCCTCGGTTTGTGGGTCGCTGTGAGAGTAATAGATGTAGTTGCCATCCGGGGAAAAAGTCGGCCTACGTGTGAAGTAACCAGGTCCGGGCGCCACGACTTGCGCTTCACTGCCGGTGGCGATCTGCTTCACCCAAAGGCTCTGCTGTTCTCCCCGCTTGATATATGCCACATAGCGCCCGTCGGGAGAAATGGCGCCTTCAAGTGCAGTCCCGTTTTGAGTCAGCTTCGAAATTTGCATGTTCAGGGGATGAAGGACTGTAGCCATTGGGGCCAAATGCTTGTAGAGCACCCACCCAATGATGAGGATCGTAATGACGATCAGAGAAAGAATTAAGCGCAGTTTGTTGCGTTGAGCTTCGGCGAGAACGCCGCTCTCAGAACTTGATGGCGCTGGACCGGCGAACGAAACAGGTCCGCTAGCAGGCGGAATGGCTGGGACCGTCGGGGACGAGGGCGTCCGCACCGCACGGTCCGAGGAAGAGCCGGAGGCACGCTTGATTCGCTTCAGGTCCGCGCGTAGTTCGGCAGCAGACTGACAGCGGAGATCAGGATCTTTTTCCAGGCATTTTGAGATGGCTTCGTTCAATGCGGGCGGAAGTAAGGGATTCAGATCGGTTGGAGGAGGAGGGTCCTTCTCGAGAATCGCATGGAAGATGACCGCAGAGGTTGCACCTTCAAACGGCAAGCGTCCGCTGCCCATCTGATAAAGGACAGCGCCGAAACTGAAGAGATCAGTACGGGCGTCGACAGGCTCGCCGCGCGCCTGCTCGGGTGACATATAAGCGACAGTGCCGACTGTTGAGCCGGGGCTGGTCAGCAGCGGGCTGTCGAGCGTGGCGCCGGCGGCAACTGTGGCCTGCTCGTGCTCACGGGCAAGTTTCGCGAGACCGAAGTCAAGGATTTTGGCTCGTCCCCGAGTGGTAATAAAAATGTTGGCCGGTTTGATGTCGCGATGAATGATTCCCTTGCGATGTGCAGCGTCGAGCGCGTCGGCGACTTGAATCGAGATGTCGAGAAGTTGGTCGTTCGTGAACGGACGTGAAAGCAGACGCTCAGCGAGCGATTCACCTTCGAGCAGTTCCATGGCGATGAACGGCTGGCCTTCGTGCTCGCCGATCTCGTAAATGGTGCAGATGTTTTCGTGATTGATGGACGAAGCAGTGCGGGCTTCCATGCGAAAGCGTTCCAGTGCCTGCGGAGTCGGCATCATCTCGCGGGGCAGAAACTTTAGCGCTACGCTGCGGCCAAGTGTGAGGTCCTGTGCCTCATAAACGACACCCATACCGCCCTTGCCGAGTTCACGAACGATTTTGTAGTGCGAGATAGTGGAACCGATCAAAAGGAAACCTGCGAGAGAGCAAGTTTACGAGGGGAAGTAGGGGCGGTCAAATTCAGCTATCGACTTGGGGGGCAGAACACGGGGCTTGTAAGATCGTCGGCAGCGGAGCAGAGGTTATGATTCCCATCTCAGTCTGCGCTGCCCAACTAGTTTAGCCGGAAGTCATGAGGCCTTTATAGACGAGACGGTCCGAGGTCGCGCTATTTTTTACGTTGGGGAATGCGGCTGAACACTACAGCTGGTCCGTGGTCGATCCACAATTCCGTTGTGAATGTTAGTCGGCTACTGCGGAATTCCTCTTTCGATGCGCCGGTCAGGAACCAGCCACATAATCGCGACGACGACGTAGCAGGCATTGGCGATCCACGGTTGCGTGAATGCCAGCGGGATTGCGACCGCATAGATGACGATCGAAATTTTGCCTTTTGTGTCTCTACCGATGGCTCTCGCCAAAGTTGATCCTTGTCCGTGGACACGAATGAGGGCTTTGGTGAGGATGTAGTATGCGATCCCGGCTAACAGGAGCACGATCCCATATACGGCGACCGGCCACGAGCCCAGATGATTCTCTCCCATCCAGGCAGTTGTGAAAGGAATGAGCGAAAGCCAGAAGAGGAGGTGCAGGTTCGCCCAGAGAGTTGCGCCGTTTACACGCTGCGTCGCATGTAGCAGGTGGTGATGGTTGCTCCAATAAATACCGATGTAAATGAAACTCAGGATATAACTGAGAAATACAGGAAGTACGGGCTTTAAGGCCGCAATATGTGTCGCATGCGGCGATTTCATCTCCAGCACCATAATGGTGATGATGACGGCGAGAACTCCGTCGCTGAATGCTTCCAGCCGAGCCTTACTCATCTATATTGATTGAGACGGCAACAACGTCAGCCCCGCCCGTCTACTTCTCCAAGAAATCCACGAACGCGCCTTGCTTCTGGTAATAAACCCGGAGATTGCATTGCTTGGCGGACATGTGGGCGAAGGAAAGCTGAAGTTGCTTTGTCGGCTGCGGGAGCTCGCCAACTTCCATCTGAGCCTTGGCGACGTCCTGCGCCGAGTTATAGTCTGCGCCAGCGGTGACGTTCTTGTTGACGATGATCGTCCATGCTTTTCTATCGGGGATCAGGTAAATCGAGAACGCGCCGAGCGGAATTTCGGAATTGCCAAGCATGAGCGGCGTCTGCACATAGAGAGTAATCCCTGGCGCCCAAACGCGGCCATTGTGTGGTTCTTCTTTCACGATGGGGTGGTATTGGATCGTGACCTGATTGCCGTCCTCGAAATTGCAAAATGTTTGGGCATCTTGAGCAAACAAGCTGACCGACGAAGCTACAACTAGCAAAACCGTAACGCGCAGAACCAAAATTCGCAGAACGTTGATTCGCGAAACCGGGGAAGTGGACGTTTGCATCTGCTGTTTTTCCTTTCCGCAATAATTTAACACCGGATGGCAGGATGAGTCGCGGATTTCGTTGCTGCGAAGCCACTGATTGAAGGCCGACGAGTTCCTACCTCAAGAGCAAGAACAAATTCGTTACCACAGAGGGCACAGAGAACACAGAGTAAGCCACAGAGCGAATCCGGAACATTAGCGGCAGCGGCTCCCCGTTCGTACTTGATCTTCGGTTACGTTCTCATGGTGTGCGGCGATTGTTACCGTTTGATTGGGGAGAGCGCGCACAATGTCTAAACTGAAGCTTCTTTATGGAGAACTGAATGTAGGACTGCTGTCGTCACAGGCAGAGCAACTGCAGAAGGCAGGATACGCAGTGGAGACCGCCGTCGGGCGTAAGGGTGTGCTGGAAGCATTGCAGAAAGAAAATTTCGACATGGTGCTGTTGGGTCAGACGCTTACGCGAGATGACCGGCACCACCTTCCCTATATGGTGAAGAAGTCCCAGGCTGCGGCGAAGGTCCTGGTGCTGCACACCGACGGTTCACGACATCCTTATGTCGACGGCAACATCGATACCGGCGAGGACATGGAGCACTTGCTGGCAAAGATCAACGCGATGCAGGTAACCGCGGTGCATCATACTCAACAGGCAAAGACGATGGCAGCCAAGGCGGGCGCTCGATAGAGTCCGGCTCCTGTGTGATGGCGGCCACGTCGCCTGCTCTTCGTGTAAGGGTACAACTATCCGCAAAAAACAACCTCAGCGTGCGTTCTGGCAGATTTCACGTGCCATGACGCCGCCAAGATTCTTAGATTCCTACTGAACGTAGCTTCGCCCTCCGGCTAAAGCACCCACACATTGGTAAACTTGAACTTGAAAGTCCAGCACTGGAGGGGATATCCGCTCTTCACGCTCGAATGAACTCTATACCGCTACTACTCAACGTCATGGAAGTCCGGGTGCTTGGTTCGCTCATTGAAAAAGACATCACCACTCCCGATTACTATCCGCTGTCACTCAATGCGCTGGTGAACGCTTGCAATCAGAAAAATAATCGCGATCCAGTGATGATGCTCGATGAGAACGCCGTCCGTGACGCGCTTAGTTCTCTGCAGGAAAAGCGACTCGCGGGCCCGGCGGGCGGGGCCGATAGCCGGGTCACAAAATACGAACACCGGCTTCAGGAAGTTTTCAATTTTGATCGTCGCGAAATTGCGCTTATCTGTGTGCTGCTTCTCCGCGGATCGCAAACGCCGGGCGAACTGCGTAGCCGAACTGACCGCATGTATCGCTTCGAAACCCTCGATGACGTGCAATCCGCCTTGCAGAAACTCATGGATCGCGAACCGCCGCTGGTGCGAATTCTTCCTCGTCAGCCAGGAACCAAGGAGTCGCGATATACACATTTGTTCTCAGGCGACTACAGCCCCGACGCTACAACACTTATTGTAAGTTCCCCATCCGAAGACTCGCCGGGTCCCGGTGAGGAGCGAATCGCCAAGCTGGAAGCTGCTGTCTCCTCGCTTCAGGCTGAGATGGAGAACCTCCGGCGGCAACTATCGGAATTTACTGAGCAGTTCCGCTAGCTGCTGACGGTCCGACGCACATAAGTCGAACTCCAGCTGGGGTTTACATCGCATCGTGGTTACTAAAGGTCATATTAACAACTGGCTTCCGGAACAACGCTTCCAGAGCTGGGTTGAATAACATGAAGCATATGTGTCGGCACTCAAAAATGGCTGCGGCCTTGATCATTTTTGCCGCAGCGTGGGGCGTCTGCGGCATTCCGGCGAACGCGCAGGTGACTCTGCTGCTTGAGGAGCCTTACAGTTATGACGGAACCTTTGCCGGAACCGGTCACACGGCGGTTTACTTGTCGCGCGTTTGCGCCGACTCACCGACTGTGTTGCGGCGATGTGGCCCTGGAGAAAATGGAGTTGTCATCAGCCGGTATCACCACGTAGCCAATCGGGATTGGATTGCGATTCCAATCATCCCTTACCTGTACGCTGTCAAAACTCCGGGAGAGATTCCGCTCTACGCCGATTTGAAGCTGGTTACCTTTCTGCGCCAACGGT
The DNA here is from genome assembly GCA_036557105.1 of Terriglobales bacterium. Lineage (GTDB taxonomy): Bacteria > Acidobacteriota > Terriglobia > Terriglobales > Acidobacteriaceae > Gp1-AA145. Next base: position 11,028 of record DATBIE010000234.1, on the reverse strand, counting down.
ATTTGAAAGAAATCGGCATTACCGACAGCGACGCCTATCAGCTTGCCGGTTCGGCATATGACCGGACTTCATATGGTTTTCGTATAGAGACCACTCCTGAGCAGGATGACGAGTTGATCCGCTGGCTAAATGCTGAGACGAACAGTGAGTCGTATCAGCTCCTAAAGCGCAACTGCGCGGACTTCGTGAAGCAAATCGTCAATTTTTATTACCCGAAAGCCATTCATCGCAGCGTGATTGCCGATCTGGGCGTCATGACCCCGAAGCAGGCAGCCAAAACGCTAGTTCATACGGCAAAGAGACGTCGGGAAATGCGGCTGACCACTTTCATCATTCCGCAGGTGCCAGGCCTGAAGCGCAGCAAACCAGTGCATGGAGTGATTGAATCGCTGGTATTGGCAAAAAAATATGTGACTCCGGTGTTGATATTCCATCCTTTTCTGGTTGGGGGAGTAGAAGCTGCGTACTGGGCGGGATGGCGATTCAATCCCTCAAAGGGCGCGCTGATTTTCGATCCGGTGAACGGTTTGCAGGCGCCGCTTACGACAGCCCAGCGAGATTGGTATGTCAAATCACTTTCCGCAATGAAGCGGGAAAGCATGGAGGATCCTCTTCCCAACTGGCGTAAGTTCGAAGAGCAGACCGAGCCGCAGCTGGATGCTGGCGGCCGTCCATTCCTGCAGGTATCGAATGAGGACCAGATTGCGCAGGTTGGAATTTGCCGCGACAATGCAGCCCGCCTGGAAGCTCCTCCGGAATTAATTCAAGGCCTGTTGTTCGCGCGTTTGCAACAGGAGCTCAAGCCGCGGAAGCCTTCCCACATTTCAGAGCGGCAGATCGCGACAGATTGGGAACTGCTTCAGGATGTGACCAGAGCACGGGAAGCATCTCTCAGAACAGCTGCGATGGCCGGTGCCGAATAACCTCAATTGCAGCGCTCGAGCATTCCGTTAAAGCCTGAAAAGAGTACGTTTTTGCTCTGCTAGAATCAGCGCATGGCATTTCCTGCCACTCGCCTTCGACGCTTGCGCCGGACTGGCGCTCTGCGTTCCATGGTGCGCGAAACGCGACTCTCACCCGAAAATTTTGTCTATCCGCTATTCGTTTGTCCGGGCGAAGGGGTGCGCAAACCAGTCAGCTCCATGCCGGGTGTCTTCAATCTCTCGGTAGACCAAGCCGTGCGCGAGGCGCAGGAGGCCCATTCATTCGGTGTTCCCGCGGTCATTCTTTTCGGTTTGCCGGAGAAGAAAGATGAAATCGCCACTGGCGCCTGGGAAGAGAACGGGATCGTGCAGCGCGCGGCGCGCGCGATCAAGACTGAAGTTCCGGACCTGGTCCTCGTCGGAGACGTTTGCCTTTGCGAATACATGTCACACGGGCATTGCGGCGTCGTGGGAACGGCGCCGAAGTCGCTGGGGGCGGCTGTCCGTGCTGCCTCAAGAGTCATGCCTGTAAAGCCGAGTGAAAAAATAACGGCTATCGAAGCCGCAGCTGCGAAGCTTGCGAATGGCTATGAAATTCTCAACGACGCAACGCTCGAACTGTTGGCGAGGACATCCGTTTCGCTCGCACGCGCCGGCATCGACATAATCGCGCCTTCTGACATGATGGACGGGCGCGTGGCGGCGATCCGCCGAGCCCTCGACGAAGAAGGATTCGAGAACACGCCGATTCTTTCTTACGCAGCAAAATTCGCATCTGCTTTTTACGGTCCCTTCCGAGAGGCGGCTGATTCCGCTCCCCAATTCGGTGACCGCCGTTCCTACCAGATGGACGGGGCCAATCTTCGCGAGGCGATGCGTGAGATCGCACTCGACGTCGAAGAAGGCGCGGACATGATCATGGTCAAGCCGGCAATGCCTTATCTTGACGTGATTGCGGCCGCCCGCGAGCGTTTTGACATGCCAATTGCCGCTTATCAGGTTTCAGGCGAGTATGCGATGATCGAAGCCGCTGCGCGGAACAGCTGGATTGATCGCGAGCGGGTCATTCTGGAATCCCTGACCTCGATTCGGCGCGCTGGAGCGGGAATAATTCTGACTTACTACGCAAAAGAGGCGGCGAGGCTGCTGGGGTAAGAGAGCAATCGCGATCAACACTGATCCAAACGGCGGGAGATAATGTTCCTGATCCGGAAGAACCCGCGTACGAGTCGCAGGTTACTTGATAGTGATCGACAGGACCTGCGCACCGGAAACTACAAAATCCAGCGGCCGAGTTGCGGTTTCACTCACGGAGGACTCACCGAGTACGGTCATGTCCTGCGTACCCTTCATCCCGTCCATCACATTCATAACTGAGAGCGGCAGGGCCGGCATGACTTTGTCGCCGACCATAGCTTCCGGGTCCTGATCAAGAACGGAAACGTAGACGCGATTGTTCACGTGCTGCTTGTTCAGGACGCCAATGGTCGAAGCCAAGTCCAGCTTCTGACCATTCGAAGCGCCATGCCGCACCCGATCCAGACTATCCCCATCGCTGACCAGAATATGCAGTGTCGAACCCTTGGAGGCGGAGTTCGGAATTCGGACCGGCACGTTCTGTATCACCGCTTCGCCGCGATAAGGGCGCAGCAGAACTTCGACGTTGATTTCGTCTCCTGGGCGGGCTTCGCTGACATCGGTCCGGGCGCTCTCAAGCTTTGCCCAGCGGCGCTCGTTCGTTACTTCGAAATCGAGCTTCAGGCCAGTGATGTCAGGGGTGCTGTAAGGATTGTCGTAGATGCGCCCAAAGAAATCACCCACAGAACTGGCGGCGAGCATGGCGGCGGGCTGCATGCCATCAGAACTGGAAAACATGTCCTGCAGCTTTACGTCGGGAAAGCCGTCAACCTTGATATCGCCACTCATTGAGTACGTGGTTTCGTCGCCGTATTCATTCACGCCGTGCAGAGCGTTGTAAAGCGTTGTCGAAATCGCAATGGGACTGAGCCGCGCATTGTTCAATACTTCGTAATGAAAAACTTTTGGTGACGTGCCGCCATGAATGGTGAGCGTCACCGGAATCATCTCGGGTTCCTTGCCAAACTCGCCCAAAATTCCGGTGTGGCGGTCCTGCACGAACGTGCCGACGGTTTCTGTCGCGTTCACGATCTTAAAAGCATTGAGTGGAGAAGGCAGAGTGGCCAGAACTTCGGCTTTGGTCATTGGAAGATCAACCATACCGAACTGCATCAATGGGTGACCACAGGCCAGCAGATGCTCGGCATCCACGTATGTCACGGTGCAGGTGGCCGCGATGTTCATGTCGCCGCGAACGAGAATCGCGCTTACGGCGGAGCCTGGCACCAGCGGTTCCGGCTGCCTGGTGTCTGTAGCTGAGCCGACGCCCATCACAGGAACTATGCCGGAGGACGCAAACTGCGGGGCGAATTTCTGGATGGCGTCCTCGGTGAATCCGCTGAAAACGAGCGGTGTATCAATGGGCTTCAGATAGTTCGCGAAACTCTGCGTGGTCGTTGACGGCAGGCCAGGTCCAGAGGTCTTCGCAGCGAAACTCGGCACGGACTTGACCTGGACCGGAACAGCGGTCGGGGTGCTGTCGAGAGCGCTGATCTCCAGCATTTCAGAGATGGGCGTAACGCCGGCGATCGGTTCCTTTGAGAATTCGCCGATACGGAATGCAACGGCACCGGCAAGTTTGCCATTGAAGTAAACAGGGCTGCCGCTCATTCCGGCGACCACGCCGGTGTACTCGGCCTTACGCCCGCCGAGCCGCACAAGAATGATGTCTCCCTTAGGTCCATTGGCGTTCTTCAAGATACCGAGAACTTCAACGTCCATGGGTTCCGGCTTCGTCCCCTGGAACACAGTGTAGGCGACGCCACGCATGCCCTCGTGGATCTGGCTCACAGGGATGGTATCGACCGATTTCGTCGATTGCGCGTGACTTTCTGGGGTGTGACTCAGGAAGGAGAGTACAACTGCATACACTACTACCACGAGAACAGATCGTCTCATTATTGTCCCGCCGGGACCCTGGGGCATGTCCCTGAACTGAAATGCTTCACGTTTTTTGCTTTTGCCGGTGGGAGATTTGACACGGCAAAACATCCCAATCGCGAAGCTCTGGCGTCTATACTAGCATAGGGATTTCCACGAGGAAGCTAATGTTTTCGATCAGTTACATTCGGAAATCTGGTTGGGCCGCAGATTTCTGCATACTTCTACTAACTTTTTCTCTCGCACTGATTCTGATGTCGGCATTGTCAGCGGAAGCCGCTGCGCAGGACCAATCAGGACAGAATTCCAGCACCCAGCAGAACCCGAACCAGCAGGAAGTTCCGCCGGAGGCCGGTGGTCCGAACGGCGACGCCGGACCGTATGCCATCCCCAAGAAAACTGAAGAGCCACCTCCGCCACCTCCGCCAGTGCGCCCGAAGAAAACGGAAGGAATCCCGGACTATTCGATTCACGTCGATGTGCCGCTGGTTACGGTCCCAGTCATGGTCACGACAAAGGAGGGGCAGTTCATCCCCAGCCTTCAGAAGGACAATTTTCGCATCTTCGAAGATGGCAACGCTCAGACCATCTCTGATTTTAAGGTCGAAGACGCGCCGATCACGGCCGTGATGTTAGTTGAGTTCGCCTCAACGAACTATTGGCTGCTGCAGGACACGCTCCAGGCTTCGTATATTTTTGCCAGCACCCTGAAGAAGAATGATTGGGTCGCCGTCATTTCCTATGACATGAAGCCCGACATCGTGGTCGACTTCACCCAGGACAAAAATGCAGTGATGGCGGGACTGAATACGCTGCGAATGCCCGGCTTCGCGGACACAAATTTGTTCGATGCTTTATACGACACGCTGGACCGCCTCGACCGCGTGGAAGGTCATAAATACGTGATCCTCATCAGTACTGGGCTCGACACATTCAGCAAGATCAACTATGACCAAATACTAAAGAAGGTTAAGACAACGCACGACGTGACCATTATCCCCGTCAGCATTGGCTGGATCATGCGCGAATATTGTGAAACTCACGGCTGCACCGGCATGTCACACGGCATGGCGAGTATGGGCATGAGCTCGATTGACTGGTACCAAGCCGATAATGAGTTGGGCACTTTCGCAAAGCTGACTGGCGGGCGTTTTTACCAGCCACGCTTCGAAGGCGACTACGTCGATGCGTTCAAAGATATCAGCCAGGACATTCGCCACCAGTACACGATTGCCTACCATCCGACCAACACAAAGCTGGATGGAACCTACCGGAAGTTGAAGGTGGAAGTGGTTGCCCCGAATGGTGGGCCGCTAAAGATTCGTGACCAGAAGGGCAAAGACGTGAAATATCAGGTGATTGCGCGAGAAGGATATACGGCGAGTCACCAGGTGGACTAACGATTCTGAGTTGGGCGTCCTCGCCCGCGTGGCTCCTTCGTCTTTGGAGCAGAGGGGCGAGACGTCCGTTACCGCATCCGTCTAGTTCAGTGGACTATCTGATCCAGCAAAAAGAACAGCGCGGCTCCCAGCAGGACCAGCACCGCCATCTTGCCTCCCGGTTCGCGGTTCACCTCAGGCATCAGGTCTGATGCCGCGACGTACACCGTAACTCCACCGGAAAGCGGAAGTCCCAGCCCGACGTGGTGCTTCAGTAGAGCCATGGTGAGCACTCCCGCGAAGGTCGCGCCGCCGAGCAGAACCGATGCTCCCCAAGCAATCCGATTGCTTCGCCCACTGGCGAGCATTACGGACGCGACGGTGAATCCTTCGGGAATTTTATGGAGAAAGACGGACAGGAAAATCACCCACCCAAGCCAGTTCGAGATGATGAAGCCAGAGGCGATCGCAATTCCGTCGAAAAATGTGTGAATTACCAGGCCGAGCAGAACGGAGATTCCCTTGTGTGCAGCAACAAACTGATCGTGATGGGTCTCCTCGCCAAAATGGAAGTGCGGCGTGACCGTGTGCTCAAAGAAATGGATGAGAAGATAGCCGGCCAGAACCAGTAGCGCCGCTCCTTTGCCGCCAATCCTGAGACTTTGAGGAATGATTTCGATGATCGCAGTGGCCAACATGAATCCCGCACCGAGCGCAACGAAGTACTTGAGATAAGAGCGTTCCCATTGTCGCCGGACGATGATTGTGCCGCCGAAAACATTGGCCGCGGCGGCGGTTGAGCCGAGCAGAAGACTGAGAACAAAAGGGTGCATGGGATTGGGAATCATAGCAGTTCTTTGCGACGCGACGGCAACAGCAAATGCAGTTCAAGAGCGCTCGCGCTATTGTGGAGAGGAGTTGTTGCCCGAGCTCAAGATGGCTGGTGTCTGATCAAGGAAGACTAAATATCCGGTCAAAAGCTGGTAGCTGCCGTAGTAATTATCAAAGTTGATGACACGGTAATTATCCCTTGGGCTGTGCAACACCCTAAGCGTGCTCTGAGTTATGGAGTGAACAACCAGCACCGGTATCTTTTGTTTGGAGAAGGATTCCTCGTCTGAAATCCCCACGCGATCTACGTTGACACCAGCAAGGGGTAGATTCAGAGCGTGAGCGACCGCGTCAAACGAGCTTAAAAGTCTGTGGTCCGACTTCTTTACCCAGACCTCGGTCGTAGAAAGGCCAAGAGTATCAATACAAATCATTGCGCGAATCTTTGTAAGAGCCGCTGCGGTCAGGCTTTTGACATAGTATCGTGAACCGATCAGACCCTTTTCCTCGCCTGAGAACGCCACAAAAACGAACGTGTACTGGCGCGGCTTGGAACGTAGGATTTGGTAAATGCTGGCGAGCAGGCTGGCACCGCTCCAGTTATCGGCCACACCGTCGCCCAGTTCTGCATGGTCGTAGTGAGCGCCGACTATAACGACAGAGTCGCTCAGACCCGGCAGGGTGCAAATCAGGTTCGGTTCCTTCAACATGGCGACAGATTGTTCGACCAGGTGGTCTCCTGAACATCCTGCCTTCTGAAAGATTGCCCTCAAGGACGCTTCGCGTTGCCGATCGTTGCCTTTGTAGGATTGAAGGCGTTCGCGAATGATCTCAGGTTTCAGGACTGAAAATTTCAGCTGCTGTCCAGCCGAAATGCTCGCCCAGCATAGAACAAGGGCAAGGTAAAAGGGGCTGGCCTTCATATGCGAGAGTATCTCTCCTACTCTGGACCAGTCGCAAATTTGGACAAAATGCCTCTTGGTTCTTTGCTCTGTGCCTCGAGAACTTCTTAGGGCTCACTCCTGTGCAAAACGACTCCAACTTTTATCTTTCTAAGGAACTGCGAATGCAGTTATAGTGAAGTTGCTCAGCGGTTCCCACGACAACTGACCTGTCTGATGGCGCGAAGAAGTGGATCTGCCATCCAGGAAGAGTTGTACTCCCCATCCAGCGGCTCGGCGCGCGAGGAGCTCGATGACGCTCGCCTGCTCGACCTGGATGCGGAGAAGGAATCGCCATTTCTACGGGCGCAAAAACGCGTTTCCGTTCGCCGCAATCCTCTTCCCAAGAAAACTGCACGGCGCCTGTTGTGGGCGGTTATTGCTGTCATTCTTGCAGGGTTGGCCTTTGTCGCTGCAGCGGCGCTCTATCACTACAGTGAACACGCCGCGCGTTTCCGGTTGGATTCGAGCGACAACATTGAGCTGGCCGGCCTCAGCAATGTGACCCGTGCGCAGATCATGGAAGTGATGGGCGGCGACATAGGGCGAAACATCTTTTTTATTCCGCTCAATCGCCGTCAGAAGCAACTGGAGCAAATACCCTGGGTGCAATCGGCCAGTGTGATGCGATTCGCCCCCAATCGGATCAAAATTCAGATTTATGAACGTACGCCAGTGGCATTCGCACGCCTCGGATCGCGAGTGATGCTGATCGATGCTGGTGGCGTCCTGATGGACCTGACGAGCAAGAAGAGGTATTCGTTTCCCCTGATCGCCGGCATCTCCACGTCGGAGCCGCTTACCACCCGGGCGGCGCAAATGAAGATATACAACGAACTGGTGCGCCAACTCGATTCGGGCGGCGCGCGCTACTCGCAAGATCTTAGCGAAGTGGATTTGGGAGACCCAGAAGACGTGAGGGTGCTCACCAACGATCGGGACGGGGCAGTGCTGGTTCACCTCGGGTCATCGAACTATCTGGAGAGGTTCAAAATATATGCCGCGAACCTGCGCGCCTGGCGGCAGCAATTTTCCAAGCTGGATTCAGTGGACCTGCGGTACGACCGGCAAATCATCGTCAATCCTGATTTGAACGGCACACCGCGGCAGGCGCCGTTGTCGGCGGCTGCAACCAAGGCGGTGATTTCGGCCGGCGTGAAGCCAACTGCTCTTATTAGTCGTGAACCCGTCCGTCCGGCTCGCAATCCGAAGGCGACCACTGTTTCAAGCAAAAAGAACGTGCCGAAATCCCGAGCTGCGCAAATAGCACGCAAGCCTGCGCGGGCGAGAACAAGAACAAGCAAACGCGAGACGCATGGGCACGAACATACTGCGGTCACCAGGCACCGCGCATCCAGTCCGGGGGGAACTCATGCCTCGGCCGCGATCAGGCTGCGTACGTCTTCGACTTTGCGCAAGCCGAGCCCGGCAATCGCAAAAAGGCAGGAAAACCCCTGATGACGAACAGGCAGAACGAACAATTCCTGACCGCGATTGATGTTGGCAGCGCGAAGACATGCGTGCTGGTCGTCGAGATTACCGACAATGGCCTTCGCTATCGCGGACATGGGCTGGCGGATTCGCGAGGGTCGCGCAAAGGAATCATCGTCGATCTGGAAAAGGCAGTTGCATCGGTCCAGAAGGCGGTAGAGCGCGCCGAGGACAGCGCCGGCATACCTATTGAGCACGCGATCCTGGGTGTTTCCGGGTCGCATGTCCGTGGAATCAACACCCATGGCGGACTGATTTTCAATCGTGCGCGTGAAATTGGCCGGGATGAAATCCGGCAAGCCGTCGAAAAAGCCCGTGCGATTCCGCTGCCGCCGGACCGCGAGGTCCTGCACCTGCTGCCGCAGGAATTCATTCTCGATGAGCAACGCGGCGTGCATGACCCGTTGGGGATGATCGCCACGCGGCTGGAAGTGCGCGTACACATGATCACAGCCGCGACCTCAGCCACGCAGAATGTTGTCACCGCAGTAAATCGCGCGGGCGTGCACGTGGACGACACGGTATTCGAGCCGTTGGCGTGCGCCGATTCTGTCCTGCGATCCGATGAGCGCGAACTCGGGATATGCCTTGCTGATATCGGCGCAGGATCGACCAACCTGGTTGTGATCCAGGAGGGCGCGGTTGCGCACAGCGCAGTGCTGCCGGTTGGAGGCGATCACTTCACCAGCGATCTTTCGGTCGGATTGTGCACACCGCTGATTGAGTCGGAAAAGATCAAAAAGCTGTTCGGAAGCGCGATCGTAACTTTGATTCCGGAAGGAAACGAAGTCGAAGTTCCGTCGGTGGGCGACCGTCCGTCACGAATGGTTTCACAACGTATGGTGGGTGAAATCCTGGAGCCACGCGCGCGCGAGTTGTTTGAAATGATGCGCGAGACGCTGCGCTACGCGGGAATGTTGGAGGTTTGCGCCGCTGGAGTGGTGCTCAGCGGAGGTGGGTCAAGATTGCCGGGACTGATGGACATTGCAGATTCAGTGCTGCGCAAGCCGGTGCGCATGGCGTGGCCGGTGCCGATTGCGAAAATGCCATCGAATTTGGCGGAACCGGAGTTCGCAACCGTGCTCGGCATGGTTGTGTATGGCGCTCGCGCCCGGACAGCAAGGGGTGTGCAGGATGAGCGCTGGAGTTCGAGGTTGAAATCGATGCTGGTGGGGAAGGGAGCATGAAGCAGCTATTAGCTTCTGGGAAAGCTTTTAACCGCAGAGATCGCAGAGCTTTCGCCGAGGCCGCAGAGATGTCTCGGCATAATCCCGCGAAAACTCGGCGCGCTCCGCAGTTAACGCTTTAGAAAAACAACGACCGAATCACACGAGGTGGAGTAATGAGAAAAGAGAGCAGCAACGAAATTCGCATCAGCTATAACGACGATACCCGCAACGATGCTCGCATTAAAGTGATCGGCGTTGGCGGAGGCGGTGGCAACGCAGTCAATCGAATGATTGATGCCGGCATGGACGGCATTGAATTCATCACGGCGAACACCGACCTGCAGGCGCTGCGCATGTCTCGCGCAGCCACAAAAATTCAGCTCGGCGTCAAACTCACCAACGGCCTTGGCGCCGGCGCGAACCCCGAAATCGGCCGTAAAGCTGCGTTAGAAGATTCCGACAAGATTATCGAAGCGCTCGAAGGCGCCGACATGGTTTTTGTGACGACCGGACTTGGCGGTGGCACGGGCACCGGCGCTGCGCCGATCATTGCCTCGCTCGCGAGTGAAATGGGCGCGCTGACGGTCGCTGTCGTGACCAAGCCGTTTGCATTCGAAGGCAAGCGCCGCATGCAGCAGGCTGAGCGCGGCGTAGCCGAACTGATGGACTCAATCGACACGACCATTGTCATTCCCAACGAGAAACTGCTCGCCGTCGCCCAAGATGCCGGCTTTTTCGAATCCTTCCGCGTGGCCGATGACATTTTGCGCCAAGGCGTGCAGGGGATATCCGACATCATCACTATTCCAGGTATCATCAATCGCGACTTCGCTGACGTGAAGGCGATCATGGCGCGCATGGGATATGCGGTCATGGGCACGGCCAGCGCCAATGGCTCGCGCCGCGCAACCGAAGCCGCGCAGAAGGCGATTGCTTCGCCCCTGCTCGAAGCCGGAGCAATCGACGGCGCACGAGGAATTCTCATCAACATCACCGGATCGGCTTCCCTTAAATTGGCCGAAGTACAGGAAGCTTGCAGCATTATTCAAAGCGCGGCGCACGAAGACGCGAACATCATCTTTGGCGCTGTGCTGGATGAAAAGATGAAGGATGCAGTGAAGATCACAGTTATTGCCACTGGCTTCAGAGACGAAGAGCGCCCGCGGCGTAGGGTCGAATCGACGGGTTTCACGTTGAATACCGAAACCGACGATTTTGATTCTGAACCTACTCCGCCCCCCATGGTAATGGAAGCAGCGGAACCGGCCCCGGCAGC
>DATBIE010000233.1:0-10198 GCA_036557105.1 Terriglobales bacterium | reverse complement strand
GTGCAGTTTGCCCGTCGACCGCATGCCGCTTAAAACACGCTTGCGTTGGTTTTGCCCCATCAGAGTCGCACCAGGACTGAATTGAATACGTCAATTGCCGGAAAAATGATTCGCCCCAGAATTCCTCCTCCCAGATACACCAAAGCCAGTAGCCCGACCCAGCCAATGATGTCATAGGCTCTCTGCATATTAGGAGGGATGAAATGTCGTAGAACATGGCTGCCGTCGAGCGGCGGTACCGGAATCAGATTAAACACCGCGAGAACAATGTTGATCATCGCCACTTCGTAGAGAAATAGGGTTGTCGGCATCAAAATGGAATTCGTTTGCATGGCAAGGAAGTCAAGATGGTTCGGATACACCTGCGGAAGGTAGTGAATGATCGCCCGGCCCAACTGAGAGAACAGTGCAATGATTCCCAGCAACACCGCCACTACCGCTACGACTGCGAAGTTGCTGATCGGCCCCACAACTGCAGTCAGGATGTCATCCAGCATGGGCCGGCGAAAATTCCGCGGATCAACCGGCGTCGGCTTCGCCCACCCGAGCATAGGTATGTGGGCGAGCACTGCGACGAGCGGCAACAGAATTGTCCCAAACGGATCAATATGCTTGATCGGATTCAGCGTGATTCGCCCCAACATTCGCGCTGTCGGATCCCCGCGCAGGTTCGCCATCCACGCGTGTGATGACTCGTGCACGCTGATGGCGAAGATGAATGCGATGATCTGAAACAGGATGTCGACGTGTTGGAGGGTCATTTGAAATTGAGAAATTTGCGAATTTGAGAATTGTCGAATTTCTGTCCCGGCATTCGCGGGCCTCTGCTCAATTCGTCAATTCGAAAATTCATCAATTCGTCAATGCTTGGCTTGGCTTCGATACTAACAAATTCCGCCGCTATTGGCTGCTTCCCGCGCCCGGCGTACCTTGCGGCGCAATGGTCTTGACCTTGATGGTCTTCGCCGGTACCCCCGCCACAATGTGGTACGGCTCAACATTTTTTGACGCGACGCCAATCGAGCCCACCATCCCATGCTCCCCAACCTTCACCCCGCTCAACACTGTTGCGTGATACGTTACGCGAGCCCGTGGCCCAAGCTCCGTCTTGTGATTCGTGATGATCATGCCATCGTTTAAGTCATGCGCGTGCGTATAGACGTTTGCGTAGTCAGAAACAGAGCTGCCCTGGTGAATGATCAACTCGCCGCGATCATCGAGCAAAACATATTTGTGGATGGTGCAGTTGTCTTCTACGGTGAGGTTGTACCCGAATGTGACCTCCACGCCGTGAAATATTTTTACGTTGCTCCCGCAATGCTTAAACACGTGGCGCGCCAGCATCGCCCGCATTCTGAATCCAAGCCAATGGTTCAGGCCTATCGGCGAACGGTCATACATCATCCAGAACCAGATCAGGGGTTTTCGCTCCGCATATTTCGCAGCGTCCACATCGCCGTAGTATTCAGGCTCAAGCGTCGCATTCCGCGGATCAAACGAGTGCACGGTGGCGCCGATTGTTGTGCTAGTTGTCGCAGGTGTGTAGGGCCGACCTAAGTAGATTTCGTGCAGAGTGTCTCGCACGACATTGCTTCGATGTTCCGGATTCCTGTTCATGAACTCGGCATCGAGTTGCTCGATCCACTGCAGAAAAGCTTTCTGCGCTTCCGGCGTAGGTTGAAGATTTCGATATTCGTATCGCGGCATGTTCCATCCTCATGGTTACCAAAGAAAATAACCACCAAGGAACTAAGGTACACGAACGCAATAAAGCAAAACTGAACGGGCCTGAGAGATCGACTCGGAGCAAATCTAGAGAAGCGGCTTTCCTTCGTGTTGCTTAGTGGCCTTCGTGGATATTTGCTTTCTATTTCTGTACCACCGTCAGTTCGTGTTCGCCCACCGTCGCCGTATCGACCCGATCTGGCAGCGCGAACTTCGAATCGAGTCCAATCTCCGGATACTTCGGCGTTAGATATTTCTCGACGAACAATTCGAGCACGAAATGCGGGACCTCAACTCCATCGATCGACACCGAATCTACGTGCACGTAGCCGGTTCCATTCTCACCACGCGCATGTGTGACGACCACAACATCATGCACTCCGCTGAACATGGACAGCAAAGGATTCGACGAGCGCACGCCTGCCCGCACCTTGTCGAAATCCACGTGCGTCGTTCCGGTGACAACCCCACCTTCGCCCACAAGCTTCACTGATTCCACGCCCGCCGGCAATTGCACGTTATCAGAAACCATATAAGCGTTGATCTCGCGCTCGCTGAATACCGTCGGCGTTGTGCTCGGGTGCGGCAAGCGTCCATTCTTCTCGATGTGATCCAGCTTGCGCTGCATCGACGCTGCATCACTCGGGCCGGAGGCCTCGCTTGCGGGGAACAATCCTGCACTCAGGACCAATACGATTGCCCAGAATTTCACGGTTTTAACGCGGCCTGAGTCGGGGGAGCAGGGAATGGCGAGACATGTGTTTCCGCGAGGGTGCCGGAAATGTTGTAGCCGCTCAAGTCTTCTCCGGTCATTTTCAAATTGAGTGTACCTTCGAGCGTTGCCGTGCCGCTCACGTCATAAGCTCCGCTCTCCGAATCAAGTCTCGCCCTTTTGAAAGATAACTGGCCCTTCTGCATCGCCAGCTCTCCGGAGAACGACTTTGCCTGCAGTGGATCAGCGTCCTCAGCCAGCGTTATATGTGGGAAAACTCCATCTTTGATATCGAAACTCGCATTCAACTGTGCGGCTTCGAGCACATCCCGAACGCTCCAGCCCGCAGAGGTGAAGTGATATCGCGTCAGGGCATTTCCATCGGCCCATTTCGTACCCATGAGATTGTCGATCTTTGTCAGCGCGATGTCCTCGAATGTTCCGTTGCCGGCATAAACTGGCGGCCGCTTGGAGAAATCGGCGTTCAATGTTCCAGCGGCGCGTCCATCCATGATTTCACCGCGAATACTTTTGATTGTGACTTTAGCCTCTTTCAACTCCACATCGCCGGAGAACTCCTTGCATGTCGCGCGACCGAGAACCAATTGCCCAATCGCAATTGTCCCACTGGCGCTTGCTCTCGAGAAAAATGAATGCGCCGAACCAAGCCCGAGTCGGCGATACCAAGGTCTTTTGGCCGTCGCAGGATTCAGTAGCTGATTCAATGACGCCGCCGTCACCTCAGGCGCGCGCAACTGAAATTGGAACTCACAGGATTCAGGTGCAGCGCACGGCCGCGGTATCTGTAACGTTCCACGCCAATTCGTCTGTCCTGCCGATGCCTGCAAATTTGTCACTCGTACGGCATCGGTATCAATCCGTAGATCTGCACGATGGATCTGCAACGGAGCATTCAGGCCGCGGACCTGCGCTCGCACGGCACGAAGTTCGGCTGAACCTGTGACTGGAGAAGTAGTGTCGCCCCAGTTATGAGACAGCGCCAGGTTGAACGTTGCGGTCCCATCGGCTGACATTTCAGGAAGAGGGAATCTGAGGATTTTCGCCGTGGGCATTAGTTGTTTCAGCGTCGCTTCCCCGCGGATCAACCCTTTGTATCCAGCACGTGAGATCACGAGCTGCGCCTGCGCCGGAGTGGTTCTTCCAAGCGCTGCGCTCACTGGTCCGACCTGCAATTCCGGAAGCCCAGAAACGCCGGCTCTACGCACACTACTTTTTGGTCCCGAAGTTTTTGGCGTGATAGAGATGAATCGCAATGGGACTGTTCCCAGCGGCAATTCCGCCCCTGTGCTGGTCGAAACCAATCTTGTTCCCAGTACTTCGCCTTCACCACTGAATCGCAATGGCTCCGCAGGCGCGCTGCGGTCGATGGCGAGCGATAAATTAACGTTTCCCGTCGCTCGCAGATCTGCAGGAATATTTTCTTTTACCTGTCGCACAAGGCCGAGTGCCGATTGTGCCGGGACATCTTTTGCCACCAGCATCAGTTCATACCGAACACCCGCAGTCGCCGAAAGCCGCCCCTTTAATTCGACTGAACCGTCGCCTGCCGGAGCGCTGCAATCCAGATTGGCCACAGTTCGTTCCGTGGCATCGTATTCAGCCGCACAATGCGCCGCAACCTGCAAGTCGCCCCGCGTGAGGACGTCCTGACGCCGAAGTTCGTCAATCGACGCATCTGCCTTGAGCAAAGATTTCCCAAGCGTTCCAGAAACCGTGCCCGATGCGTGCACATCCCCACGCCATTCCTTGTCCGACCCAAACAGCAATCGCGAGACTTGTCCGATCTGCGCCTGCTTCCACTCCCAGGAAAATTGGACCGGCGTGTTCTGCAGCACAACCGATCTCTGCCACTTGCCTTCGACACTGATTACTCCGGTGTCGGTCAGGTTCGCGTCGGTTCGAATGGGACTCGCCCGTAGCCTCACTCCCCACTCGTTTTCCGATTCCTGCCACAGAGCGAACTCGGCATTTGTCAGCGCAAAGTGTGTTTTCTCCATGCCGTTCTTGAAGTTGATGCGGGCGTGATCGGCTTCCACATACGGAAATTCGCGACGTGGTTCCTTTCGGCCCGAGGAAGTTGGCGCTGTCGAACTTCTTGCAGCTCTAACGACTAACTCCTCAATGTTCCACTTTCCCTCTGGATCGCGGCATAAATTCAAGCTGGCATCGCTCAGTGTCAGACTGGAAATTTCAATTCGTCCACGCAGCAGTGAACTCAGTCGCAACCACGCCGTTACATCGGGTGATCGCAAAATCGGCTCAGCGCCGAACGCGTTGTCGTGAATAGCGAAATTTTCCAGCTCCAGTCCGGGCCGGGGCAGAAAGCGGATATGTACGGATGAAATATCCACTGGCCTGCCCAGCTCCCAGCTCAGGAGGTCCGCAATTTTCACGTGCATGTGGCCGACCTGCGGCCGAATGAGAAACAGAGCCAGAAAAATCGCGAAAATGACTGCGATGGCGCGTTTAGAAAAAAATTTCTTCACCGCACTGCCTTGAGCGTTCGTTTCCAGCGGGTCATGTCGAAGAAATGCAGCACTTTATGACCAAAGGAGCCGATTTTGTCGCCCCAGCTCGTATGCAGATATTCGTCGGACGGCGACTCAAACGACCAGTAGATGAACATTGGCCTGCCAATGATGTTCTCTTTCGGAATGAATCCCCAGTAACGGCTGTCATAGCTTACGTCACGATGATCACCCATACCGAAATAGCTGTCCGGTGGCACCACGAGATCGCCATTTTCGATGTGTGACGGCATGGTCAGCTTCCATTCCGAGGTCACGTTGCTGTAGTCCGGCGGCGGCACATCCGGGAAGTTGTCGCGATAAGGATCGTAGGGATTAAATCCCGTATTTAGAATGTAGGATTCATCGAGCTTCTCTCCATTGCGGTACACCGCGCCATCCCGCAAATGAATATGGTCTCCCGGGATTCCGATGATGCGTTTGACCACATACAGGTCCGACTCCGCAGGCGACAGGAAAACCACAATGTCGCCGCGATGCACCTGCGTATATGGAACAATCGGACCAATCCATTTTGTTTTCGGCGAGAACTGCACCCGGTTTACAAATACATGGTCGCCGATCAGCAGCGTATTCTCCATTGATGAAGAAGGAATCTCGAATGCCTGCAAAATGAACGTGATAATGAAGAGGCCGGTCACCAGAACGCCCGCTAACGAAGCCAAAAATTCGACGGTAGTTTCGCGCGGTTTTTCTTCCTGCGTCTGTTTCTTCGCCAATCTGTTTTCCTCGTTCGCAGAATTTACTGCACCAAACGCAGAGCACGGTCCCAACGTGTGATCTGCACCAGGTGGCTCATAGCATAGACGAATCGGGTGAGTTTATCGCCGTCTGATGCACCGGCAGGTTCCTGGCCGCGCATCGACCAATAAATCACAAGCGGTCTGCCCACAATATTTTCACGCGGTACAAAACCCCAATAGCGGCTGTCGAGCGAATCATCGCGATTGTCGCCCATCACGAAATAATTTCCTTCAGGGACGATTAGTTGTCCATCGTCCACCATCTTCGCCAGCTCCACTCTCCAGGGCGCATTCAATCCGCCTACGAATGCATCCGGCTGGGGAAAATCGTCACGGAACATGGCATCTACGCTGCCATCGTTGGGCCGCGAATAGTGCGCGTAAGGCTCGATCATGGGAACGCCGTTGACGTAAACCGTACGATTGATCAGGCGAACATGGTCCCCGGGAATGCCAATCACCCGCTTCACGAAATGTTCGCTCGGTCGCACTGGATAGTGAAAGACAATAATGTCGCCCCGTTTTACCTTTCGATACGGAAGAAAGTGCCCCCAGAATCCATCGCTACCGAAGTGCAACTTGTCCACAAGTAAGTAGTCGCCGATCAGCAGGGTATTTTCCATCGACTCAGACGGAATCTGAAACGCCTGCACGATGAATGTGACAACAAAAATTGCAATCACGACCGTGCCGACCAGCGCCTGCAATGATTCCGGCCAACCGGAGTGACGATCATTATTTTTGCGCACCAGATTCAACGCCCAACTCCAGTCCCCGCCGGCTGCGTGGCCAGATATTCCAGCACTTGCCGCGCCGCTTCCTGCTCTGCGTTCTTCTTTGTCGAGCCTTGCGCTCGGCCGGTAAACTCGACCGCCCCATCGCCCTTGGCCAGCAGGCGCGCTTCAATAGTGAATGTTTTCTGGTGCTCCGGCCCGGATTCCTTTACCAGAACGTACATGGGCTGCGGACGCGATGCTGCCTGCAGTGTTTCCTGCAATGCCGATTTATAATCCGTGACACTCGCTGCTTTGCCGCTGGTAATAAATTTCTCGAGTTCAGGCAAGACGATCTTTTGAAGAATCAGCGCCCGAGCCGGTTCAAGCCCGGCATCCAGGTACACTGCTCCCAGGACCGCCTCAAGCGCATCGACCAGCAGCGCGGATTTGTTGCGCCCTCCACTTTTTTCTTCGCCACGTCCCAGCCGCAGGTATCTACCCAGTTGCAGCTGCTCCGCAGTCCCGATCAGATGATTTTTGCTGACCAGGTGTGCTCTCAATTTCGAGAGCTGCCCCTCGCTGAATTGTGGAAAGCGCCGGAACAGCTCCTCTGTTGTGACCAGGCCCAGCACCGCATCCCCTAAGAATTCAAGCTGTTCGTTGTCCAAAACGCGCGCACCCGAGCCGGGCCGCAGCATCTCTGCCTCCCTGGCTTGAGAGCTATGTGTGAGCGCGCGCTCCAGCAATTCCGGAGAGGCGAACACGTGCCCAATGCTCTCTTCCAGCCCTACAACTTCTCTTGTGCTCGAGATGACCATGACAATAAAGCTAAAGCTAATGCGGCGCGGGGGAACTGTTCCCCGGTGTGGCTTGGTTTGCCGGTGCAGGTTGTCCGGACGGTGTCGTCTGATTCGGTGATACGACCTGACCTGCTGGAGTTTGGGTTACAGGCGACGCATTTTGCGGTACCACAACGGTATTCGGCGCACTCGATGGCGCAGGGGCAGCTGCGGCAGTCTGAACCAGTAGTCTGTCGCGCTCGCTCCGCGCCATTGTGCCGATTTGCGTTCCTTCCTTTGTCAACTCAACTGCATGGTTTGCCTGTTGCAACGCCTCACTGTACTTCTTCTGCTGGTCGAGAGACAACGCCAGGCGAAGAACAACTACCGCATCCGGCTGCGCAGCATCCGCAGCTAGCGCATTTCGGAGCTGCACCTCCGCTTCGGGATAATTTTCCTGCTTGTAGTAAATGGTCCCGATAATCGACAACGCGGTCGAGCGCAGATACTTCTTGTAGCTCTCCACTCTTTCTGGAGATGTCCCGGAGGGCACGGCCAAGTCAGTATCAATCGTCTTCAGCGCATGGTTTGCATATTCCAGCACTTGTTCACCGCGTTGCCGTCGATCGAGATCAGTCGATGAAGTAAATTCCTCCAGGACTTCCGCAACTCCAATCAGCGCTTCGGGATCGTCCTTGTCTATAGCCAGAACTTTCATCCCCATGTCCTTCATCTTTTCCAGATTGCCAACCGTCTGATAGCTACTCATCGCCAACCGATATAGCAAAACACGCACATCGCTGGTGGGGAACTTCGCCGCGAAGTCATCCGCTGCCTTTTCCATTGCCTCAGGGGTAGTCGAGTTCACAACCGCAGCCTCGTACGCCTGGTATTCCTCCTGCGTTTTCGTCTTTATTGGAGGACGACCCGTGACCGTAGCCGCAGTACTCTGGCTAGCTGGAGCACTCTGCTGTGGTGACTGGGGCTGCGGCTGGCTTTGCGTCTGGGGCGGTACCTGGGATTGCCCCTGCATTGGCGCGATCAGGAAAGTTGTAGCGACCACCCCAATGACGGCCACCATGTAGGAACTGATGATTCTTTTCAAATTCGATCCTGATTTCGAATGGTTCAGCCAAGAATTAAAACCTGAAACCTGATACCTAATTGCTGTCATCCTGTTGTTCTTGCCCATTCTGTTCCGCCGACTTCGGCGGCGAGTAGGGCTTCTGCAATCCTTCTTCGGCGGCTGCCTTGGCGGCTGGAAGGGAACCACTTGCACCCTCCGCCGCCTTGTAGTGCGTCATCGCCTGCTGACGCAAGGCCCCATTCTGTTGGTCATCTTCGAGATCGCAAATTCGTCCCAAATAAATATGAGACCACGCCACCACTTTGGGCTCACTCGTTGCTTGTAGCGCCTTCTCAAAATAGTCTCGCGCGCCGTCAATGTTCTTGTTCAACGATATCTGCGCCAGAATAAACAGGGCGCGGCCCGGATCCTCCGTCTTTTCCGCCAGCGCTTCCTTTGCGAGTTTCTCCGCGGTTGGAGCGTCCCCCGCCGAAAGCCTTTCTTCGGCCGTTTGCAACAGTTTTCCTTCCGTCGGTCTTGTCAAGTGCAGAATTTCCGGATCAGACGCCGCTGCAAATTCGATCTGCGAAATATCTTTTGCTTCTTTTCGGGGGTTGATCCCTGAAATCATTGATGGCAGCGCGTTCCTGAATCCCACGCTATCTTTTTCGTACGGGATCAGTTTCTCGTAGAAGTACTGCGTAAGCGCAAAACCCTGCGCCATTGATGCATTGACAGCCTGCTGCTGTTCGATTTGACTGGCCTTTCCGTCTAACATGGTCCGCGCTTCAATCGCGCGAATCACGCATTCGGTCGTCAGCAGCGACGGATCATCCTTGAAAGCCTCATCCATCGGCGCCAGCCGCAGCGCATCCATTAAAGGTGAGAGTGACGCCAGGTTCTGCGCAAACCGGCCAACCATAGGATCGACCAGATAATGCAGATACGCGTGGCGTATCTGGTCCATCTTTAATGCTGTGTTTGTTCCCGGCGTGATCACCACGTAGTATTCCAGGGCATAGTTCCGTGCATTCGTTTCGGAAGATGCACCCAGCGGCTCCACATAAATCGTGAAACTGCGTCCCATGTAACTGTTCGATGGCATCCTCAGGTACAGCTCGGTGCTGAACATCATCTTCGAGAGCGCATCTCGGTAACGCTCCGCCAGTTCCTTGTATGCCGCTTCATGCTTTTGCCAGATGTCGTGGATTCCAACTTCCGTATAAAACTTCCCAAGCAGCGGTACGAGGCCCATGACGCCGCTTGCATCGGGAGGTAGGTCCGCCTCCTTGGCTTTTAAAGTCAGCGCCGGCGGCAGATTCAGATAGAGACCCAAAGAAATGTACTGCGAGAGCGTCTGCGTGGCCGTTCTCTGCTGATGGTCGTTGTAAAACGCGCATACATTGTTTGCTGCCGCTTTCGCCTGCTCGGATGCCTCGACATTTCGTCCGACCTCGCCACGCACCGCAATGCGCAACGGATCGGCCGTCGCCAGCTCGTCGTCGTATCCGCAATGATTGATCGCCGCCAGCACTGTGAACAGCGACTCGTTTGTTTCGAGTGTTACTGGGCTGTGCGTGACCGGGTTCTGCGCAACGGCAGTGGCCAATCCCATGCCGAGAACGGCTGTCAGGGTAACAGCGAGCTTTATCGCGCGATGGAAAGTGGGCTTCATGCTTCCGCCAAAAACGAGCACGCAAAAAGCGGGTGCAGCCTCCCGCTCCGCGGCTCTTTCTTTCTCGTTGGTTCGTGAAGCTGAACTTTGACTATAAGCTGAAGGAGCGGAACTCAGGGAAACCTCCCGCACAGGCGGAGTAATGCGTCGTACCGGACAGCGCTGAACACAGCAGTGCAACCGTAATCAAAGTTTAAGTGGTTCACAGATAAGGGTCAAACACGGAATGGGAT
>DATBIE010000232.1:0-8051 GCA_036557105.1 Terriglobales bacterium | reverse complement strand
GGTGGGCCAGCTCGCCAATAACCCAGGACTAGGGAGGTCGGGATCCCACCCTTCGCCAACATCGGGCGAAAGGGTGGGGCAACCTGCCCCGCTTACGCCGCGGCGGCGCCGACCTCCACCGAACGCGCCGC
Source organism: Terriglobales bacterium (assembly GCA_036557105.1). GTDB lineage: Bacteria > Acidobacteriota > Terriglobia > Terriglobales > Acidobacteriaceae > Gp1-AA145. The sequence continues at coordinate 7,920 of DATBIE010000232.1, read as the reverse complement.
CTCAACGATGAACTGCGCGACTTTTTCCGGTTGCGAAAGCATCGCAAGATGGCTGCTGGAAAGCGTCAACGTCTTCGCGCCCATCCTCTTGGCTGTGGCGGCTTCCTGTTCAGGTGAGATGGCCCGATCATGCTCTGCAACTACGAACCAAGTAGGTTTCGAGCGCCACGCGGGCTTGCCGACCGGTGTCCCAAGGACGGCTGTGCTGGTGGCTCCCTGAACGGCCAGGATCAGGTCCTGTTCCTCCGGAGCCAGATCTTGCGCAAAATTTTCGCGGATACCTTTTTCCGAAATCACAACATAGCCTCCATCGAGCGGTTGGAGATCGCCGAGGACGGGAGCCGTGGGATAGCCGGCTGCCAGACTACCCAGACTTTCGCCTTCGTCGGGAGCGAACGCAGCGACATAAACCAGACCCGCAACTTTGGGATTGTTGCCGGCTTCGGTGATGACCACGCCGCCGTAGGAATGGCCAACCAGCAGCACCGGGCCTTCTTGCGCATTGATAAGTCGATTCGTGGAGGCGACATCGTCTGCCACTGTGCTGAGGGGATTTTGCGGGGCGACCGCATGCAATCCGTTAGCTTTCAGAATCGGAATGATCTTGGACCAGCACGAGCCGTCAGCCCATGCCCCGTGAACGAGGACAACATTTCTAACACCTGCCATAGTCTTTCTCCTTTGGAGCTTTGTTGATGTTGTGGTTTTTGTCGGAATTCGAAGGCGGCCAGTCTACACGCTTTCGGGAGATTAATTGTCGGCGGGCTGGCCAACTTTCAACACTCACCTGGTGCAGCGCGTACGGGGCAATTCAAAGCCGCAGGTCCGGTTCATCTCGCCGATGGAGTGCCAGCGCGTTGGCAAACTCTCGGAAGCTGCCGATGGCTCCGGCGGAAGGGAAAAATTACCTCACGCGTCATGCGAGCGGGGTGGGTTGCAGGAATCCTTCGACTGCGCGAGATCCTTCGTCAACGAAAGATCACGCTCCTCTCAGGATGATGAAGATGTGGCACGGAGCGGTGAAGTGATGGGCACCGGTCGACAGATGGGGTACTCTCGTTTGTGCTGGTACAGAAAGTCCGCCCTTCGGGAGATCCTAATCAACAGTGCTACGATCCAGGTCCTGCTGGTGGTATTTGTCGCCACCCTGATTCGGTCGGCGTTTGGCTTCGGCGAGGCGCTGGTTGCGGTTCCTCTACTGGCGTTTCTGATCCCGCTCAAAGTCGCCGCTCCGCTCGCCGTACTTGTCTCGATCACGGTTGCTGCGATTGTCGTGTTGCAAGATTGGGGAAAAATCCACGTTCGCAGCGCTGGCTGGCTGGTCTTGTCCACGCTTCCGGGCATTCCGCTGGGCCTGTTGCTACTGACGAGCAGAAATCAGCTTTTTGTGAAGGGCGCTCTGGGTGCGATTATCGCGCTTTTTTCGATTTACTCGCTAATTGGTCGCGCACCGTTCGAATTGAAAAACGACAATCGCGCATGGCTCGTCGTCTGCGGATTTTGCGCCGGCGTTCTCGGCGGCGCGTATGGGATGAACGGTCCGCCGCTGGCAATCTATGGCTCGATGCGGCGCTGGTCGGCGCAACATTTTCGAGCAACGCTGCAGGCTTATTTTCTTCCGGCAAGCGTGGTCGGGATGACCGGGTATCTGGCCGCCGGACTCTGGACGAGAGCAGTAACCCGTTTTTACCTGGTGTCGCTCCCCGTGACCCTGCTTGCGCTGTTCCTTGGACGAATCGTTAATCGTCGTTTGAGCGGTGACGGGTTTCTGAAATATGTCTACGCCGGCCTCGCGTGCATAGGTGTGATCCTGCTGGCGCAGGCGGTTGGAGCGTGGAGATAGGAAAATTTCCAGGTTTTGAAAACCGCGAAGAGCCTGCCCTGAGCGAAGTCGAAGGGAGCCCCCGCGTTTCTGGCTGGCTTTTCGGAAAAAATGAAATACAAACTAAGCGTGGAACAACAAAGTGCTTCTAATCCGGCGTGGCAGTTCCAGTATTCCGTCGATTGCAACGTCCCGCGAGAATTCGCCTGGAGTTACTGGACAAACATCGCCAACTGGAACGATCCGCCAGCCAGCTTTCATCTCGATGGTCCATTCGCCGCCGGCTCTCGCCTGACCACCAACTTACCCGGACAAACTTTTCACTCCATCATCCGCGACCTCAAGCCGGGACACGAAGCCAGCATCGAAATGCAGTTACCGGACGCGATTCTTTCCTTCCACTGGAAATTTGAAGAGCTATCTGCCGATCGAACTCGAATCACTCAGCGGCTCGTGCTATCAGGCGCGAACGGGGATGCGTTTGTGGCTCGGGCGCGCGTGCTCGAACAAAGCGTGCCTGCAGGGATGAAGAAACTCGGTGCAGCAATCGAAGATGCGCATGATACAGAGGACTTGTAATTTTGAGTTCGTGCTGCCCACCCTTTGAAAACCGCAAAGGGTGGGGCACCCTCGTTTGTGGTTGTACAAAATCGAAAGGCCGGCAAGACCGCCCCCCAGCCGGGTTTGGATTATGCGCAAGGGTGGGCCAGCCCCCCTAACGCGAATGTGTTTGTCGCTCAGGCTCGTACGCTCGAAGAAACGGTGCCGGAGGTATGAAGAGACTCGCTGCCGCAGTCGAAGGTGCGCATTAGTGATGTCAGCCCACTCTTGGAAAGTCGCTAAGCGGGGCAACCTCATGCCGGGGTATTTCTGGGCTTCCGGAAGGGCGGACCCGATTGCCAATGGAGCACCCCGTCACCTCTTCCGGTTCGGATCTATCAGTTGTGGAAGATTTTGCTTTAGCTTGAAGAGTGCGCCCATACTCTGTCTCGTTTTGCGATCAAGATCGAAGACAAGCATATGGCTGACTACCAAATCGCTCAGTACTGTCGCAGCGAAAGCATTGCCGGAGAATGCGCGGTGTAGTTCCCGGATGTAGGTGTCTGGAAATTCCGCAAAATGATCCAGTTTGATTGATAGATGAATCAATTGTGTCGCATTCGTTTTGCCGAGCTTCGCCAATGTCTCACGATATGCCTCCTCTAAGTCTGCGATGCCCACACTAGCAGAGACGTGTTTGACTGAGCTCAAAACGCAAAGCCGGGCCATCAGGATAATTACGGCATCCACCGTCTCGCGAATTTTCGTCAAGGTTCCGGCCTCAAGCTCTTTTTTCGCATTTGCGAGCGCAGCGTGGTGAAGCGCTGTTGAGGACTCGATAAGCCGCAGAACAGCCCGGATTACGCGGAGTCCCAATGAGTAACAAGCGTCCAGAATGGCTAACTTCTCTGGCCCTGGGAGAGATCCGGGAAAATTCCTGATAACTTGACCGAGCAACTCGACATGCTTGTGGGCGAGATCGAATTTTTCCTTATCGCTAAGCTCCTCACTATACGAATAAATTCGCTCCTCTCTCTGTGTCAGTACCGCGACACCGCGTTCAACTTTATCGAGGGCCTCTCTCCTTAGTTTTCGATTTGCAGTAATATCTACCTCTTCCGGGATGTTTACCGAGGGCGAGTCGCAGAATTGGTTAAGAAATTCTACGTCAACGTCGAGGTCCGCTCGAGATTCGGACGGGAATACACGACTCGCATTTTCCACCAGCTTCTTGATAACACCCGCAGAGTCCCGGCAGAAATAAATGACGAACATTAAGATCGCAGCAAACTTATTTGACGATAGGTAGTCTGCCATGTAGGCGAGTTCCTCGCGCAAAGCGGGACCTTCATCCCGGTCGAGATTGTCCTTGTAATACCTTGCCACGAAGTAATAAAAGAAGTGCCTATACGCGAATGAATAATTCCCATCGGTCTTCCTCAACACCCTTGCGTCCTCTAGGTCGTCCAGCATTGCATCTATATCGACTTTAACCAGATGCGATTTCGAGTATTCCTCCGCGACGCCTCTGACATCGCTTCCGGAAAGTACGTCTACATCGAGCTTGAACATGCGATAGGCAAGCCTGGCGAGAAAGATGTATTTCTTTTCAAGCTGAGCCTTCGGCCCCTTTGTTGCGTTCAGTGCAGTAGTAACTAAGACCTCGTACAGATAACCGAATGAGCCAGCTTCGGACGATTGTGCTTTGCCTTCCTGGTCTGCCTCCAAAATGCAAAGAACAACGAAAGGGCGTGACGGTAAGATGTTCTTACCAATGAGACCTCGCACCAGATTTTCTTTCTCCTCTATCTCGCGCGATATCTTCGCACCCTCAGCGGTGTGCTCCTGTCCCAAAGTCACCCACCTATCGATAATTCGCCCTCTTAGGGCATGGCGGAATTGTTCAATACTCGCATGTTCAAATTCCAACAACGTTGTTGCGGAGCCTTCGATGAGTTCCTGCAGAGGGAAGAAGTCATCAACGAAAAGAAATATCTTGCCAAAACACTGATCAGCAACTTCCAAAAATGCGCCGCGGCCTTCCGAATTCAATCCTGCTCTATGCCAATCGTCAACGATGAGAACCCGTTTTTCCTTTTCGGTCTGGAGAAACGCGTCAAGCATCGAATTGTTGTACTGGAAGCTAAATTTCTTCCAGAAATATCGCTCGAGTTTTGTATCACTGGTCTCATGAATTTCACGGCCATTAACCAGCAACGGTACTGTCCCTGAAGTCCGAAGCATCTCCCACACGAGCATTTTGGCCAAGGACGTCTTCCCACCAAGCGACGAAGCTTGAAATATTACCCGTTGAGCGCTGAGAGCATATTCAACGAGATTTTCTCCCCGAACCTCGCGAAGAGTTGTGGCAACTCCCGTGGAACGAACACGTAAGTCTGGAAAGACAAATATGTCCCGGAGATTGAGATTGCCTTTGCGCGGATGAACTACAGGTGTGCCTATCTCGTGTAGAAATGATTCGAACCCTTCAGTAAGACGGAACTCAGCGCGAATAGCTCGGTTTATCGTCAACGAACGCCAATCAGATGTCGCTGTGGCCCGATAGATCTTTTCACGATTGTTCCATCGGTACTCTATCGATTGTTGGCGCGAGTTCTGAAGGTCAAAGATGAGTACTCTAAACGCGCTCTTTTGTGGGTACTGCATATCTTGGAGTGCAGGCGCTTCAATGTAAAGCACCTTCTCACCTGTCGAATTTTCCTTGTAGAAATCGTGGGAATAATGCTGATGTCCAGTGAGCGCCACATCACAGGTTGTCTCAAGGTGGCTACGGAAGTCGACCATAGTATTTGACTCTAGCCAGACATAAGAATGGTGGAATACCGAGATGCACAGAGCTGCATCCCTCTGCAGACAAATCTTCTCGCGAAGCAAGCCCGTTGGGACATGAAGCGTACCCTGCTTCTCCTTACGGCGCGAAAGTAGGGCAGTATTGTAGAGATTAAACTGTAACTTCTTGCCATTGTGTTCCACGGTCGTGCTCTGACAAATTCCATCCCACGTACTCTCCCCATCCATTAGCTTTGACCGAAACTTCTCGTAAGCCTTTTGTGCACGTCTTACCTGCTCAAGCAATGCCTTGTCCGGCGCTTGCTTCGTAAACGATTGCAGCAGACCGGCTATGAGTACGTCGCGGAGATTTTCCTCGTCTTCCGGAACCGTGCAATCGTGGTTGCCCGGAATGCAGATGTGCCTTACCTCGACGCCGGGCCTGAACTCCCTCAACTTTTGTTCTATTTCACGAAAGAAAGCATGTGCGATCTTATATTCCTCGGCACTCCCCGAGTACGCGATATCACCCGAGACAACGATGAGGAATAAGTTCGCGGTAGGATCCGACGAACTAATGGCCGCCGCAATGCTCTGACATCGTGCAATAACTGGATTAAAGCCGGTTTTGATATGGACATCACTGAAATGGACGATTGCGATCCGCATGTAGGGTCCTCGTAAGTACCTGATCGTTTAAGGGATGTGCAGAGAACACCCCGACTGCTGGGGAAGGAATAAACAAGCTGCGCGGGAGAAAGATCAACTCTGGAGTGAATTGTCGTCGAGACGAAGTCTAGAGTCAAGTACGGCGCGTTCGGGAGATCCGGGTGAGCTGGCCCACCTTTACACCAGTTACACATGAGGATGCCCGCCCCTTCGGCTGCCCCTCGACTCCGCTCGGAGCTTCGGCAAAACAGGGCAGGCTCTTCGCGCTTTTCGAAGCGTGGGGCATCAGATACCCCTCACAGCGAATCGCCTTCCACGCATCTATCCTTCACGCTATGGTCCAACGTGTCCTACGTCCGAAGCCGCAGCCTCGGTTCATCTCGCCGATGGAGTTCGAGCGAGTTCCCAAGCTTCCCGAAGGTGACGACTGGCTGTACGAACTCAAGCAGGACGGCTATTGCGTATCGCCGTCGTCGACGGCAACACCGTTCTGCTCTAGTCAATGGAAGGGCTCGACTACACACGCGAGTTCCCGCAGGTTGCCTTTGCGCTCAAGAACCTGAAGCGCCGAATAGAGGGTGGCCCATTCAAGCCCGATTCTGGTTTCAGGTCCCTCGACTTCGCTCGGGATTTCGGCAGCGGGCTCTGACGTCCGCTAGGCGCCTCAAGTTCGAATCCTGTCAGGTCCATACCTTCGCATTCATTGACAAAGGAGTTTCAGAATGGGAGAACTCGTGACGGGGCGGTTCCCCCTCAGATATCAATTTCTTGATTACTGCTTTTCGCAGAGCGATAATGTAAATGACCTTGACGGGGTGCTGAAAGACAACGGCCTCACTTTCGTGAGGCCGTTTTCCTTTTGCCTCCAAAGTCTCTCACAGCGTCGAATAAGCGAGCTTCAGCTCGACAATGCCGCTCGCGGCGCTCGCGCCTGGCACTTTCACAAACACCAATCGCGGCCCTGAAGGGCCGCTCTTCCACGACTCGGGGGTCTGAACTCCCATTTCGGAACTACAATCGCCAACTGTGGAAAATTCTTGTCAATACCCTCGCGAAGGCGAATTTCCTCTAAGTTCCTGATTCAAACCCGAATATAAATTTCCAAAACGTGTCACAATCACCCCTTTCAACCTGCTACTCTGGATATAGCAATCAGAAACTAAAAAGCGCGGCTCTATAGCCGCGCTTTTCGTGTTTTGAGGGCGTTTGCGCGGTGTCTGAATCGGGGTCCCCATTCACGCCCGTTTTTGGCGTGATGGGGTGATAGTCAGAGTCGCGCGCCGAAATCCCGAGCGAAGTCGAGGGATCTCAATCTTTACGAGGCTGAACCTTGTCACCACGAGAAGAATTCTTTTTCAACGAGACCAGCGACCCAGCCAAGCTCAACAATCGACAACGAGGACACCTCGCCGAACTAGCCTTTATGCGCAAGGCTGCCAGTCTGGGCTTATCGGTCGCCAAGCCTTGGAACGAGGGCGAAAGATATGACTTCATTGCTCGCGTGGAGAACGTTTGCTGGCGCGTTCAGGTGAAATCGGCCTGGTTCAAGGCTCCCTCAAGGACCCACTATCGCATCAAGACCATAGTGGGAGGTGGCAGCAGAAAGCCGGTTTTTTATTCGGCAAATGAAATTGATTTCTTGGTCGCTTATCTTCATCTGGAAGACGTCTGGTACGTTTTCCCCGCCAGCTTTGTCGAATGCCGACAAAGCCTTTGTCTTGTACCGGGATCGAAAAGGTCCGTATACGAGCCGTATTGCGAAGCGTGGAAATTAATGAAACCAGTTCTTGATGAAACCGCGCTCGCAGCCAAAGAGCACGCAGCCGGAGAATGAAAATATGCGTCCCAATAAGGGGCGCATTTGTGCGGGTTCACCGCCACGCGCCCAATCCCTGCGCACTCGGTCCCAGCTGGACGTTTCGCTGAATATTCGCTCCGCGCTCGTGCCATTTTTCGGCTGAAAGCTTCTAGTTACTATGTGGATATGACGACGCCACTACGCTTGCGAGCGGTTTTTCAGAACGGTAGTTGGGCTGGGTACCACGAATGCTCCGATTGTGGACACAAGTTCTATGCGAATGAGAAAGATCCGGATAGAC
>DATBIE010000231.1:0-7194 GCA_036557105.1 Terriglobales bacterium | reverse complement strand
GGGCAACCACTCTGCTGACGCGGCATCTTACGAACGATGTCTGACGCCTCTTTGACCACAGTCCTCCTTGCACTTCTGCTTTTGGTTGGATTCGCCCAATTGCTTGGCTACCTGTTCGTGAAGCTGCGCCAGCCAAAAGTCATTGGCGAAATATTGGCTGGCATTGTCCTTGGTCCGGCACTCCTGGGGCATTTTTCAGCGATTTCGCACTTAATGGATTCTGCCAAGCATCAGGGCAACATCCTTGATTTTGTTTACTGGCTTGGCCTGCTATTGCTGATGTTTTTGTCGGGCGCAGAAACCCAGCAACTCTTCACGCGCGAAGAACGCCGCGAAGTCGGCTGGCTGGCAATCGTCGGCACTGGGCTGCCGTTCATCCTTGGATTGATAGCAGGTCCCTGGCTTGTTCGACCCTCGCTTGCTGGCCCGAACGGCAACCGCGTTTCACTGATCATTATTCTCGCTGTCGGCGTGGCGGTAACATCGGTCCCGGTCGTTTCCAAGATCTTTGCCGATCTCAAGATTCTCCACACGCGATTCGCTCGCCTGGTGCTTGGCGTCGCAGTGCTCGAAGACATTGTTTTGTGGCTTGCGCTGGCTATTGCGACCGCAATGGCCGGAAAGACTGTGCTGCATCCGCGAGAGATGTCATACCATCTGGCTGCGACAGTCGGGTTCTTCGTTTTAGGACTCACTATCGTTCCGCGCATCGTGAAGAAGTTCAACAAAGCTCGGTTTAACATTGTGGCCAAGCAGTCGCCCGTGGGATACGCGATTGCAGTCCTGCTCGCCTATTGTGCGGTTGCCGGACTACTCCAGGTCAGTTTGGTATTCGCGGCGTTTTTAGCTGGCTTCGCAGTAGTCCACAAGAAGCGCAGACTCTTTGCCGATGCTCTCGAAGCCATCGGTAAAGTGGCATTCGCCTTCTTTATCCCGGTTTACTTCGCAATTGTCGGATTAAAGCTCGATCTAATTCGTGGTGTGGCGTTGTGGATGATGGTCGCCTTTATCGTAGGAAGCTGCGTGGTAAAAATTTTGTCTGTATCACTGGCCGGCCGCTTTGCAGGTTTCCGCGGGCTCGACCTATTCAATCTTGCGATTACCACGAATGCGCGTGGCGGCCCTGGAATTGTTCTGGCAAGCGTCGCATTTGATGCCGGAATTATCAGCCCGCAGTTCTATACCACTCTCGTTGTAGCCGCGGTCCTGACCTCACAGATCGCGGGTGCCTGGTTGGATTACGTTCTGCGAAGAGGCTGGCCACTGCTTTCCGGAGCGCCGAAGTCCGCGCAGACGAAAGAAGAGACCGGTCTGCAAGCCGCTTGAAATATCCAATTGCTTTGCTGATCGGCGATTCCGGATGGATCGCCTATTTTTTCCCTACCGCCTGTAGGCATTTTCCATACAAGTCGAGCAGGTGCCCGGCATACTCTTCCGGTTTGGTGGCCGAGCCAGTGCCGCCGAAACCCGCACCGGTTGAAGTCGTCCGTCCGTACCCAGTGGTCATGGCAATAAATTTCATGAGGTCAAGAGCAATATCTTCATTGCGTCGCGATCCTGCGGTGATTCCGGGCACTTCGTCCATTGCGGTTCTCCGTTGCGCGAGGTCGAAACTCGATGATAGCAAACTTAGTTCATACCAGAGTCGCTAGCTCAGCCGAGCGCTATAAGTTTCCAAGTGGTATTGCTCAGTCATCCAACCACATTCGCCAGCGTTCCAATTCCATCAATCGTGATTCGAATTTCGTCCCCTGCTGCGAGGGTAAAGGTGTCTGGCGGCACGATGCCGGTTCCTGTCAGCAGATAGCATCCGTTCGGGAATGAGTTGTCGCGATAGAGATAATCCACGAGCGTTTGCGGATCGCGTTTGAGCTCGGTGAGAGTGGTGGATCCGGCGAAGACCTCATCCCCGGAGCGGCGAATCTCGAGCCGAATTTGTGTCGAGTGCGGCAATCGAGCTGAGGAAACCAGGAGGCAAGGTCCCAGAGCACAACTGCGGTCGTAAACTTTGGCCTGCGGTAAGTAAAGCGGATTTTCGCCTTCGATATCGCGGGAACTCATGTCGTTGCCTACTGTGTAGCCGATGATTTTCTTCTTGGGGCTGACCAGCACCGCGAGCTCGGGTTCGGGCACCGACCATTTGGCATCGCTCCGAATTGCCACTTTGCCACCAGGCCCGACTACCCGATGCGGCGTTGCTTTGAAGAAAAGTTCAGGGCGATCAGCGTGATAGACGCGATCATAAAAATCCCCACCGCCGGCCACTTCCGATTCCTCCATCCTGGCGTCGCGGCTGCGATGGTAGGTGACTCCTGCCGCCCACACTTCCTGGGCGCCGATAGGCGCGAGCAGGTTATTCGAGGAAATGTCAGCGGACCCAGCGATGGTCAGAGTTCGTAACGAACGTTGAAGAAATTCGCCGAGGTCATCACGACAGACCAAATCGGTCCAAGGCAAATCTGGCGCAGAGTAGCATCGGCCCTCATATTCGACTACGCAGCCGAGCTTTGTTTTGTACAACTTCAACGTTCGCTCCTTTAGTTAGTCAAGGGAGTATAAACGTGAATACAAGTGGAACTGCTAACAAAATCAAATTCTAAGTCAGGAAAATTGGCACATGGTTCGGCCGCGATGCACGGAAACTTAGCAGAGAAAAGGTCGGGGGCTCGCCGGGCACGTCGAAATCCTCTTGTGAGCGGTTCCTGGCGTGCTCGGCGACCACGGGGTTCAAGATTTTGAAACTACGCGCAGCAAGTCAGTCTTACGCGCTCCTCTTTGCCTCCTGAAGTCTCGCCTTCGGCTGATACTTTCCAGCGTCTGCGCGGGAGGCAATAGCAAGGCGGTTCCAGGCGTTGATCGTGGCTACGGCGAATGTCAGGTCGGCCATTTCCTTTTCGCTAAAGTGCGGACGAACTTTTTCATAGACCTCATCAGGAACATGTTGACCGGCGATCAGCGTGACAGCCTCGGTCCACGCCAATGCGGCGCGTTCGCGGTCGGTGTAGTAAGGTGACTCTTCCCACGCATCAAGACCGTACAGCCTTTGCTCGCCTTCGCCGATGGCTCGTAGATCTTTCCAGTGCATGTCGATGCAGTACGCGCAGCCATTAATTTGCGAAGCGCGTAGCTTGATGAGGTGAAGCAAGGGAGTTTCCAGCCCTGATTGATGCAGATAGGTTTCTAGTCCGAGTAGTGCGTGGTATGCGCCGGGAGCGACTCTTGTTCCGTCAAAACGCGGTTCCATAATGCCTCCGATTTGGATTTACTTGTTTGGATTCATGGGATGCGAAATGGTTCCGAGTTTTTGTCGTGGAAATCAGGCCATGCCCGGCGCGGCTTAGTCCATGTGGCCGGCTTGGCGCTCCACCGACCAGACGTCCGCCGTGTTCTTCTCGAATGGGTAGACGTGCACCATCCAGCCGAAGACTTGCGGAATAAATCGTCCACCGGCGGCATCGCAGGCTTCTTTGGTCGCGATCGAGCCGCGCAGCCCGAATTTCGTGCCTGGTGGAAACACATCTTTGTTGTTCTTGTCTCGCCGAGGCAGACACAGATTCACGTGCGCGTGCCATTGCGCAATGCTTAGCGGTATGCGCGAGTTCAGTTCATCCTCGCTGGCGTCTCTCTTCGCCGTGTACATGATGCCAATGAGCTTGTAGCCATCGCCGGTCTTTTCATACAGCAAGGAGGTCGGCTGTGATGGATCGAACTCCTGCCGCGCACGGAAGGCATTCCCATAGTTCGTGAAGTGATACTGCTTCTGCGGAACATTGGGCAGGAATATCTTGTATCCGTCGGCCAGGGCCAGCTTGTAGTCTTTGTACTTTTCCGCAACTGCCTTCGCCGCGCGCGCGACCTCGTCTGCTTTCTGCTGATCGCCGGGTTGTATGGGCCGTAGCGCCGTCATTTTCATATGCGGGCCCATGTCCATGTGGTGGCCCTCCATCGAGCGCATCGCCGCCGCATTGCTTTCGCCGTCCATGCCCGGCATACCGTGCATTTCCCGCGAACCAGACGCATCGGCATGTGACATGTCCATTCCAGGCGTACCGTTCGGCTGATTTTGTGCAAATGCCGCGAGGCATGCCAGGAGAAAAAAGGTCAGAAAGAGAGTGCGCATGGAAGACCCCACCTTCGGCTAAGCCTGATGATATTCGAATGCCGTGTAAAGAAACGCGAAGATTGCTGCAGAAATTTATTCAAACCGTCAGGTGCCGAATGCGAAGCCTACCCCTCGCTCAGTAGCTTCGACGCGGCTTCCGACCCCGAACGAACGCAGTCTGGAATGCCGATCCCGTTGTACGCGTTGCCTGCTAACGCCAGCCCGCGCATTCCGGAAACAACCTGTCGAATTTTCTCCACTCTGGCTTTGTGGCCAACTTCGTATTGTGCCATTGCCTTCGGCCACCGATAAATCTTCACAAACAGTGGTCGCGCAGTGATGCCAAGAATCTGGCGCAGTTCGGCTTGAGCGACCTGCTCAATCTCCTGATCTGATAATTGGAGAATTGTTTCGTCGCGGCTTCCACCCAGGAAACAACGGAGCAGCGCTTTCTCTTCCGGTACGCGGTGCGGAAACTTCTGATGAACAAAAGTGCAAGCGAGCATCCGCTTGCCTTCCCTGTCTGGAACCAGAAACCCGAATCCGGAAGAAAGCGCGCGACGCACGCGTTCATCATATGCAAGCGCCACAGTGACAGATGAGGTGTAGCTGATCTGCTGCAGTTCAGTAGAGATATCTGGAATAACATTGCGCAGGAGTTCCGCCGAACTAAAGGCCGGTGCAGCAATGATTACCGCATCAAACTCCTCTGTTCGCTCATCACTGCGAACGAGCCACTTGCCGGATTCCGGTCTTACCGATTCAACTTTTGTATTCAATCGACGTACTCCGCCCGGAATTTGATTCACCAGCGCATCGATAATTTGCTGCATTCCCAACTTCAACGAAGTGAAGATCGGCCGCGCAGCATCGGTGCGCAACTTTCGGGCCGCAACCATGGCGCGCCCCAGACTTCCCTGCTTCGCTTCGATCTCTGTGAATCGCGGTAACACTGCTGATGCGCTAAGTTCCTCGGCGCTGCCTCCGTACACGCCAGTAACCAACGGGCCGGCAAGACGCTCGACCATCGTCTTCCCGTAATGCCGTTCTACGAATTCCGCGACAGTTGCTTCCGGCGCATCCGGCATCGGGCGATAGAACCATTCGCGAACCATCCGTAGTTTTGTCGGCCAGGGGAAAAGGGGAGAGAAAAACGCGGCCCGCAAGTTGGTTGGTACCATGAACATCAGGCCGTCTGGAAGCGGCACTAGACGCCCATTCACCAGAATGTAAGTTTTGCGCTGCGAATCATTCGAGGCGATCAACTGATCGCCGAGCCCGAGCTCACGGCAAAGATCAATTCCCCAGGACTTCTCAGTAAGAAAAGAATCTGGCCCCGCCTCGATCACGAAATCGCCCACACGTTCGGTCTGAACTACTCCGCCGAACCGCGGACCTGATTCAAACACAATGAACTCAAGTCGTGAACCTGCTCTTCTTTGTTTCTCGAGAGCATAAGCTGCTGAGAGCCCTGCAATACCCCCACCCACGATTGCGATCCGCGTCATCCGGCCTCACCGCACAGCCGCTAACATTCGCGCGCGGACGATTTCTTCCAACGCGGAAGTGAGAAGTGGGGAATCATTCAGCGACTCCGCTCGGCACAAGCTCATGCCTTCTTTCTCAGCAAACTGTTTGAATACAACGTCTATGTCATAAAGAATTTCGACGTGATCGCACAAAAAGCCGATTGGCTGAATGAGTACTGCCTTGTACCCGTTTCGTTTCAACTCTAGAATCCTGTCTTCCACCGTCGGCCCAAGCCATGGCCCGCCAGCCATTCCCTGGCTTTGAAAAGCGTACTTCCATTCTTTTTCACTTAGTCCTGCGGCCTTTGCCACCAGGGCGGCAGTCTCTCGCGCTTGCATTTCGTAGGCATCGCCTTCGAGCACCGTGCGCTCGGGAACACTGTGCGCGGTAAAAATCACGGGGGCAGGCGAGACGGCTTTGGCCCCATGCTTCTCAAGTCTCATTTTCAACTTCTCCGCGAACGCCTGAATCAATAGCGGATGATCGTGCCACGATTCGACGAAATCAAACATCAGTTCATCGTCACATTCGCCCAGCGACTTGCGATACAAACCAACACTCGTACGCGAATTCTGCGGCGCAAGGCAGATCACGGTCGCCTGGCGTACGCCATCGGCTTTCATCTGCTCAAGTGCTTGCGAGACGAATGGAAACCAATTTCGCATGCCGACGTATACGGGCATTCCGATCCGTTGCGCAAGCAGTTCCGCTTGTTTCAGAGTTAGTTCGGTCAAGGGCGACTTGCCGATTGTCGCGTAGCGATGTCTCACTTCTTCCACCACTTCGCGCGGCAACGGACGGCCCCCGGTAACACGCAACAGAAACTCTGGTACGTCCTCAACCGATGCCGGACTCCCGTGCGCCAGCAATAGCACCGCGTTCTTGCCAGCGCCGGTCATCATGGATTCACCGCCACTTTTGCCGAGTGTTCCTGCACGAATTCTGCGAGCGCTTTCACATTTTCTACTGGCGTTTCGGGCAGAATTCCATGACCGAGATTAAAAATGTGTCCAGGCCTGGCTCCGGCACGATCAAGAACTGCTTGTGCTCGTGTCTTCACTTGCTTCCAGTCCGCAAACAGCGCCACCGGATCGAGATTACCTTGTATAGCGCCAGCGTTCCCGATCCGCTTCCAGCCTTCGTCCAGCGGAATCCGCCAGTCAAGCCCGATGACGTCGGCACCGGTTTCTTTCATCGAACTAAGCAGCGACGCCGTGTCGGTGCCGAAGTAGATCACGGGAGCGCCTGGCGTTTTTAATTTTCTTACCAATTCAGCCGTTCGCGGCAGAACATATTGCCGATAATCTTCGACCGCCAGACATCCCACCCAACTATCAAACACCTGAATCACGTCCGCTCCGGCCCGTACCTGCGCAATTGCATATTCGGAGGTAACCGAGACCAATTTGCTGAGCAACTCATCCCAGGCCGCCGGCTGTGAATACATCAAGCTCTTCGTATTGATGTAATGCCGCGACCCTCCACCCTCGATCATGTAGCTGGCGAGCGTGAAAGGCGCGCCGCAAAACCCGATCACGGGTAGCTTGGCCCCGAAATGCCTC
>DATBIE010000230.1:0-7509 GCA_036557105.1 Terriglobales bacterium | reverse complement strand
GCATATCTCGTTCCAAAAGTCGGATCGTATGTTCAGCGCCTTGAGTCCACGATTGAGAGTCAGCATCCCGGAAAGCTGTATGTGATGCAGTCATCCGGCGGAATTATTTCCGGGAAGCTCGCAAGCAAAGAACCGGTGCGCACCGTGCTATCTGGACCAGCGGGAGGTGTCATCGGCGCGCATCGTGTTGCACAACGTGCCGGTCTCGAACAAATCATCAGTTTTGATATGGGAGGGACGTCGACGGACGTATCGCTGATCGACTCTCGCGGCCCGCAGATCACAACTGAGTCGCGCATTTCAGAAATCCCGATTTCGGTGCCGATGCTCGACATTCACACTGTAGGTGCAGGCGGCGGTTCGCTGGCCTGGTTTGATCGTGGCGAACTCCTTCACGTCGGACCTCAGTCAGCAGGCGCGGAGCCAGGGCCAATTTGCTATGGCCGTGGAGAGCAACCGACAGTCACCGATGCAAATCTTGTACTTGGAAGGCTCAATCCGGAACTGGCGTTGGCCGGAAGTGTGCGACTGGATGAAGACCGCACTCGCCGGTTCATGGAAAAGACTCGAAAACACACCGCCTCTGCAGAGAAGTTCGCGGCGGGAATCGTGCGGCTCGCCGAAGCCGAAATGGAAAAGGCAATCCGATTAGTTTCAGTCGAACGTGGTTATGATCCGCGAGAGTTTACTCTGATTGCTTTTGGAGGGGCCGGACCTCTTCACGCTTGTTCTCTCTCTCGCGCACTCGGCATCCCGCAGGTGCTGGTTCCCGCCATGCCTGGTGCTCTTTCGGCTCTAGGGATTATTGGCGCAGATGTCGTGCGGGACCACTCGAGGACGGTGATGGTATTGGTATCGGCGAACGCCGCTGACCACAGAGACTTCAAAAGATTATCTAAGGATGCGAAGAAAAGCACCAGCTCGGACTCTAATGTCCTACTGGACTCACTGGAAGCACATTTCCTCGAACTCGAGGCGAAAGGCGCTCGCGAATTTCACAACGAAGGGCTGAATGGATGCGCGATTCGCTCGGCTGATCTCCGCTACGCAGGGCAGGGATATGAAATCAATGTTCCCGCCAGCTCCGCAATGCTGCAAACTTTTCACGAGGCGCATCGCACGAGATATGGCCAGGCCGATGAAAGCGCGAACGTTGAAGTCGTGAACGTCAGGGTGCGGATCGCAGCTTCAGACCCGATTGAAACTCCGCGGCTAGCTGCGACGGAGAAGGATTGTAGTCAGGCGGTTATAAAAGAAAAAAAAGTAATGTTCGCCGATGAGTGGATGCCCACCCCGGTATTCGATCGTAGTTTACTGACACCGAGGAACTGTTTTGCCGGACCGGCGATAGTGCATGAATACAGCGCGACAACGGTTGTGCCACCTGGATGCAGGGTGCAGGTGGACGAGTGCTCCAATTTAGTCATTCAGGTTTGATCTCGATGTGAGAGGCGCCGATCGCCGCACCGGAAGATTGTTTGCGGCCAGGGTAGCGACCCAAAACACTGGACTTGAAAATGCCATCATTTGATCCAATTGAGCTAGCGGTATTCAAGAGCGCGATGCGCTCGATTGCAGAGGAAATGGGCGCCTCGCTTCGACGAACTGCTTTTTCGCCGAATATCAAAGAGCGTCGCGACTATTCTTGCGCCGTCTTCGATGGTGCAGGACAAGTGATCGCGATGGGTGATCACATGCCGGTGCATCTGGGATCGATGCCGATGTCGGTACGAGCTGCGATTGATAGCCTTGAGCTCGAACCAGGAGATATCGCAATCCTGAACGACCCGTTTGCAGGGGGAACGCATTTACCTGATATCACGCTGGTATCGGCGGTGTTCATCACGGGGGAGCATGCTCCCGTCTTTTACGTTGCCTCGCGGGCCCACCATGCTGACGTGGGCGGAAAATATCCAGGGTCGATGGGGCTTTGTCGTGAAATTTACGAAGAAGGCTTGCGAATTCCCCCCGTGAGACTGGTACGGCGCGGTCAGACCGATGCCGGTTTACTTCGGGCAATTCTGAGTAACGTTCGGACTCCCGAGGAGCGCGAAGGAGACCTGGCGGCGCAGCTCGGCGCATGCCGGGTGGGAGACATACGCTTGCAGGAGTTCGTTGCTCGCTTTGAAGCAGATAGGGTCAGAAGACTATCCATCGAGCTGCTCGACTACTCCGAAAAGTTAATGCACGCTGAGCTTCAACAAATGCCGGCGGGAAAGTTTACAGCCGAAGATTTCCTCGACAGTGATGGTTTCGGAGACGAGCCGATCCAAATTTCAGTTCGCATCGACCTTGATCCTGAGACAAGTTCAGCGAGTGTGGATTTCGACGGGTCGAGTCCGCAAGTCGCCAGCAGCGTGAACGCAGTCTTCGCAATAACCTACTCGGCGACGTTCTATGTGTTTCGTTGCTTGCTTCCGGAGGACGCGCCAGCCAATGCAGGACTGATGCGGCCAATCACCGTGCATGCGCCAGAACAGAGCGTGGTAAATGCGAGTCCCCCAGCGGCAGTCGCGGCAGGAAACGTGGAAACTTCGCAGCGCATTGTCGACGTGCTCTTGCGTGCGTTGTCGCAAGCGGTGCCTGACCGAATTCCGGCCGCGAGTTCAGGAACGATGAGCAATCTGACCATCGGAGGAATGGATCCGCGAACCCGGAAGCCGTTCGCATACTACGAGACGATTGCTGGAGGAATGGGCGCTCGACCAAAGGCTAACGGGCTTTCAGGAGTGCACACGCACATGACGAACTCTCTGAATACGCCGATTGAAGCATTGGAGTATGCATATCCCTTTCAAGTCAGACGCTACTCGTATCGGCCGAACTCAGGAGGCAGAGGCCTCTTCAATGGCGGTGACGGCCTGGTGCGCGAGATTGAGTTGCTCGCCGAAGCGCAAGTCACATTGTTAAGCGACCGCAGAAGGTTTTCACCCTACGGACTGGCTGGTGGAGAACAGGGGAAAGCTGGAACAGCTTTTCACATCTCTGACAGGAACAAAAATGAAATTCCGGCAAAAGCAAGCATCATGGCGAAAAAAGGCGACGTGATTTCGATTGAGACACCAGGTGGCGGAGGTTGGGGTCGGGAGAGCAAGACCTGATCAGCAGAAGAAACTACTGCAGAAATCCACTTTGCAAAACGACAAACACATTTTCAGCACAAGCTCTGGCATCAAGCACCGAAATTAGTGTGATACCGCGGCAAACAAACTCGTGTGCAGCAAGGACTGGAATTGCTTGTCGTCGGATTTAAAGTGCATTTGCAGCTTGGAGCTATCGGAGTTTACTGACACGTCTTCAAGAGCGGCCTTTTCGACGGGCGAAGCCGTCATCTTCTTATAGATCACGCCAGCTTTAACTAGCGAAGAAAGTGTCGCGGCAGTGACGGAGTCTGAGGTAAGCACGTCGAGATCGAACTTCACACCATCGGAGAAGTTCATTGTGTATCGCGACCCAAGGATGTGCTTCTTTACCGTGTTATAGTCCGCCAGGCGCGAAGCATCCCCCAAAGCGGAAAGCATCATGTTCTGAGTTCCCTTCTGGTCGAGAATGCTCCAGACAGTCCCAGATTCAACATCGCTAATCATATCGGCAACACTGGCATTCGAATCCAGCGACTGAACATAGCCGTCGCGCGAGTCAATTGCGCCCCGTAGCGCTGGCCCGTTGCCAAAAAGCAGAGTGGTCTCGTCTAAAAATGACATTTCCATGCCATTGGCCATCGGATAGATGTCGGAATCATGGTACTTCACCGGGCGCACCTTCTTTAATCGCAGCCTGCTCAGAACGGTCTTCGTCGAAAACACTCCTTGGGCGGCGCCGAGGATCTGTACCCCATGCTTGGGCTGGCGATAGGAGATGAATGTCAGGGTGTCCACATCCCGGTCCGCCACCACGCCAATTCCCTTGAGCGCCGTCTCAAATTGCTTGAGATTCTCGGGTAACACCTGAGCCTTAAGCTGCTGCGCTGTGGCCGAGTCTTTCAACGCGCGGTAGTCCACGCAGATGAGCTGTTGCACGTCAGATGGAATCGCCGGCCGCACCGACGAGGGAAGTGGAGCGGCAAATCCGCCTATGTTCAACAAGGCCAGGATGATTAAACCTAACATGCTGCGCAACAATATCTTCATAGGAACCTCAGGAATCCATTACTTAGATGCAGGGCTGGATTGAGCAGTCACCCAGCTCATCGTCATTGTAGTCGAATGGTGTGAGGCTTGAGCTGATGACCAAGGTACGAGCACCTGGGCAGCACTCGACTCATGAACGAACACTGGCCATTTTCTTGCCAATCTCGGCGAGGAATTCAGCGTCTTTCAACGACTCGAGATTGATCTCTACATTGGCCAGGGCACCTTCGATTGCAGCTTTGGCAAGCGCCGCAGCCGTGGTCAGGTCTGATTTCATGTTTGGGCTCGTAATTGGACGCAAGCTTTCGATGATGCTGAGCAATGATCTTGCGCCTTCTGCCACGCCAAGGGGAACGCTGGTGGCCTGTTTCAGCGTGACGTCGACAAGCCCATTTGCGTCCGTAGATTCTTTAGCCTTCTTGTACGCGGCCAGCACGGAATTGTAAGACTCCGCGTCCGCGTCGATTGCAGCCTTAAGTCCCTCGCGAAGTTGTGAGAGCCGGGAAACGGCTTCGCTCAACTGGCTCTCGTACTGTGCGTACGCTTTTTTCGAACGACAGATGGAAGCCACCATTGTGGCTAACCCAGCAGCCATGGCTGCGCTTGCTGCGGCGGCGCTGCCTCCACCCGGGGTCGCTGTGGGCGCGGCGAGTTTCTCGATAAATGGCTCAACCCCTGCCCGCAATCCGCCGACGGTCATCTTTCCGCCCATAACGGCAGTAAGGCGGTTCTCAAGAATCAGGGATGAGTCGAAGTTTTCAACCTGCAGGAACCACTCGGCGGCTTGCTCGAGGGCTTTCTTCGGAATAAGACCAACGATTTCGCTGCTAGCCGGAGTAATGCCGTAACGCTCGGCCTCGCGGCGGACCATCTCATAAACACGATGGATCGGCGTCTGCTCGAAATCGGTCAGGTTCATGGAAACCTGCGCCTGTCCGCGAACCAGAAACCCTGCGGCTTTTACAAAGCGAAGGCCCCCGGTGGAGAAGCGGACTGCCTTGGCGACTTTCTTCCCGATCTCGACATCCGGAGTGTTCAAAAAAATGTTGTAGGCAATGAGAAATTTTCGCGCGCCCACAACGCAGGCGCCGGCAGAGGAATGCAACCGCGGATCGCCAAAATCAGGTTTGCGGGCCGGGTTGGTCGCGATTTCGTCGCGAATGCCTTCGAACTGACCGCGCCGGATGTTTTCCAGGTTCTGACGCTCCGGCGACGTCGCAGCCGCCTCGTACAGATACACGGGAACCTGATACCGCTTCCAGATCTGCTCACCCACATGACGCGCCATAGTGACGCAATCTTCGAGGGTGACACCTTCAATCGGGATGAACGGGACAACGTCTGCAGCGCCCAAACGTGGATGGGCGCCTTGATGTTTGTTCAAATCGATGACTTCGGCCGCCTTGCCGACGCCGCGAATCGCGGCTTCCTGAATGTCCTCGCGTTCCCCGGCTAGCGTGATAACACAGCGGTTGTGGTCAGCGTCCATCTCGCGGTCGAGTAGATAAACCCCGTCGAGCTTCATGGCTTCGACAATGGCATCAACTTTGGATTTATCCCGCCCCTCGGAAAAATTAGGAACGCATTCCACCAGCGTCTGCATACGCCAGAAGCATAGCGGGTTGGGAGAAGGTTGGCAAAAGAAGGAGGTTAGCAACCAGGAGCGAGGACGCCGGTGGTTCCAGAGTTATCTTCGAGAGTGACTACCACTGGACAACTGCCCAACCGAGAACCAGAACTGTGAGCTAGACCCCTATCACTCCCACCAACTCCTTCACTGCATCGGCACTCTTGTTCAACGCAGCCTGCTCTTCCGCTGTCAGCTTGATTTGGATGATCTGCTCGATGCCCTTCGCGCCAAGCTTTACCGGAACACCCACGTACAGGCCTTTGATCCCATACTCGCCTTGCAGGAATGCCGCGCATGGAAGAATTTTCTTCTTGTCTTTAAGAATGGCTTCAACCATTTCAGTCGTGGCCGATGAGGGTGCGTAATATGCGCTCCCAGTCTTCAGATACTTAACGATCTCTGCGCCCCCATCGCGAGTCCGTTGAACGAGCTGAGCAAGTCGATCTGGAGCGATCAGTTCTGTGATGGGAATTCCGGCGACAGTCGAATAGCGTGCCAGAGGAACCATGGTGTCTCCATGGCCGCCGAGGACGAATGCGGTCACGTTCTCGACGCTAACTTTCAGTTCCTCGGCAATGAACGTCCGAAAGCGGGCTGAGTCCAGTACGCCTGCCATTCCAATCACGCGCTCCCGCGGAAAATGGCTGAGCTTGTAGGCGGCCTGCGCCATCGCATCGAGCGGATTCGAGACAACGATCAGGATGCAGTTGGGCGAATGCTGCACGACCTTTCCGACCACATCCGACATGATCTTGTAATTTGTATTCAGCAGGTCATCGCGGCTCATGCCTGGCTTGCGCGGGATGCCAGCAGTGATGACGACGATATCGGAGTTCGCCGTGTCCTTGTAGTCATTGGTGCCGATGACATGCGAGTCGCGCTTCTCGATCGGCATGGCCTCGAGCAAGTCGAGACCTTTGCCTTGCGGCACCCCTTCGATGATGTCGATGAGAACGACATCGGCGAGTTCTTTCGACGCAATCCAATGGGCGGCAGTCGCGCCCACATTACCGGAACCAACGATACTTACCTTTTTTCGCATTCCTGACCTTTCTTGGCTCGGATATTCATGGATGAGAACACACAAAAATAATGTTGAATTTATCCGTGAGAATCCGTGCAGATCTGTGGCTGGCTTTACGCCGTCGTTAAAACACCGGCTGCCATGTTCTCAATTATGCAGTCACCAAATTTGCTGGTACTGACCTTCGTCGCGCCTTGCATCAGGCGCTCGAAATCGTATGTAACTTTTTTCTGTTCAATCGTGCGCTCAAGACCGCTTTCGATGAGGTCAGCGGCTTCGTTCCATCCGAGATAGCGAAACATCATCACGCCTGAAAGGATGACTGATCCCGGGTTGATCACGTCTTTATCGGCGTATTTCGGCGCGGTCCCGTGCGTCGCCTCAAACACTGCGTAGCCATCGCCGACATTCGCGCCGGGCGCGATGCCCAAGCCTCCAACCTGTGCCGCGCACGCGTCAGAAATGTAATCGCCATTCAAGTTTGGCGTGGCAAGCACAGAATATTCATCAGCTCGGGTCACGACCTGCTGGAAGATGGAATCCGCAATGCGATCGTTGATCATCACCTTCTTCTTCCATGCGCCGTGGCCGTGAGTCGCATAAATGCTGTCGACAACGCTGCGTACTTCATCGGCAACAGCCTGGCGGAACTCCGGAGGCGCAAATTCAATTCCCGGTTCGATCAAGGCGGCGTTTTCTTCCGCTGACAAATTCTGGTTCTTGTC
>DATBIE010000229.1:0-19906 GCA_036557105.1 Terriglobales bacterium | reverse complement strand
AGCACGCGTTTGCCGTTCAAATCCATCGCGATCTTGTCACCAGGATTCAAGATAAATGCAGGGCCGGACGTTGTCATCCGCCACTCAATATGTGGTGAGATCGGCAAGGGCCCCAAGACTGGAGACTTCGAGATCGGGTTTGGCGGTCGCAGATTTGACAGCCCCGACATTTGGATAGCGAGATGGGCGGTTCACCCATACCGTGCTGAGACCGAGGGTTTTGCCGGGGACTACATCGTGGTAAACACTTTGCGCAGCATGCAGCCACTGTTGTGGCGCAATTGGCATTCGGGACTGCGCGAGTTCAAAGACCCTGTGCGAAGGCTTGTAGGCCCGGGCCTGCGTGGCGGTGACCACGAAATCGAAATCGACTTCGAGTTTGGGAGCAGTGGCCGAGAACAGATCGTCGTCAATGTTCGAGATGATCCCAAGCTGGAACTTGCGCTTGAGTCGCCGCAGTGCAGCCACAGTGTCAGGGAATGGCTTCCAGTCCGGCAGCGAGTCTGGGAGTGACTGCTGCTCTTGATTTGAAGGAGTGAATCCCATACGGCCGCCGAACGATCGCACCACCGCTCGAAGGACATCTTTGTATTGACGGTATTCTCCGGACTCTTCCTCCGCTTCGATCTCGCCGTAAAGACGCAGGATTTCAGAATCGCTCAGATGAGCGCCATGAGTGGAGAGAATCGGGCGGAAGGTGTCGAGAATCCCGGTTTCCCAGTCGATGAGCGTGCCGTAGCAATCGAAGGTGATAAGGCGGATTTGGTCAAAGTTCAGCATTCAGCAGTCAGCACTCAGCGACGAGCCACGAGAATGTAGATGACTTAGAAGCCAGGTGAGACAAAATTTAATTGGCAACCTCACATCAACCACAGCGCGTCGACATCCACAATCACGTTGGTTCGCGGAATGTTCTCCTTTGCAGCCTCCGATAACATGGCGCGCAATAACATGTTCAGCTTCTCGCGGCTGGGAGATTTCAAAATAAAGTGATAGCGATAGTCGCGCTTCAATCGCTCGATGGGAGCAGCGGCCGGACCGAGGACACGCACACCCTCATGGCGGGTTTTTTGAAACCAGCGGCCCAGCACTCCAGACCAACGTAATGTTTCATCAAGCTTGGCGCTTCGGACCACTACGTTGGCCAACGAGCTGTAGGGTGGGTAATGCATCCAACTGCGGAAGCGAAGCTCTTTTTCGTAAAAACCCAGGAAATCGTGCTGCGCCGTGTACTGCACGGCGTAGTGATCGGGAAAATACGTCTGCAGGATGACCTTGCCGGGGGTGTTTCCGCGACCTGCACGTCCCGCCACCTGTGTGAGTAATTGAAATGTGCGCTCGGCGGCGCGGAAGTCGGGAAACCCAAGTGCCATGTCGGCTCCCACGACACCCACCAGAGTTACGCCATGAACATCGTGCCCTTTGGCGATCATCTGCGTGCCCACCAGCAAGTCGAGTTCGCCCGTATTGAGCGCATTCAGCACGCGTTCGAAATCGCCATGGCTGCGCACCGTATCGCGATCGAGGCGAGCAATGCGCGCCTGCGGGAAAAATCCGTGCAATAGATCTTCGAGTTTTTCTGAACCGGTGCCGAGAAAATAGACGTATTCGCTGCCACAAGACGCACAGTGCTTCGGTACGGGAGCCATGAATCCGCAATAGTGGCATTCCATTCGATGGCTGGATTTATGATGCGTAAGTGCGATGGCACAGTTACGGCATTCGAGCGTCTTGCCGCAGGCGCGGCACAGAGCGACCGGGGCGTATCCTCGTCGGTTCAAGAGGACCATTGCTTGTTCTTTGCGTTCAAGCCGCAGCTGAACTTCTTCGATGAGCTTGCGCGAGACGACCTGCTCCTGTCCGGTCTCCTGAAATTCCTGGCGCATGTCGACCAGCTCAACGTCGGGCAAGGGACGCCTTTCGACTCGGTCCGGCATTTCGATCAACGCATAGCGGTTCTTCTTCGCGTTGAAGTATGACTCCAAAGATGGAGTCGCCGAGCCGAGCACCACGACTGCGTTCGAAAGCTTGGCCCGCACGACAGCCACGTCGCGGGCGTGATAGCGCGGCGTTTCTTCCTGTTTGTAAGAGGAGTCCTGTTCTTCATCGACGATAATGAGCGCCAGATCTGAAACGGGAGCGAACACCGCCGAACGCGTCCCGACCACCGCTTTCGCGTCGCCACGGCGGATGCGGTGCCAGTGCTCGGCGCGTTCCTTGTCTGAAAGAGCGGAATGGAGTACTGCGACCTGATCGCCAAAGACGTCGTGAACGTCAGCTGCGACTGCAGGGGTTAGCCCGATCTCTGGAACCAGCAAGATGGCGGAGCCGCCAGACTCGAGAACCGCCTTCATTGCCGCCAGGTAAACTGCGGTTTTCCCTGAACCGGTCACGCCGTGCAATAAAATTCCACTAAAGGACTGCTGTGAAACCGCACTGCGGATACTTTTGAGCGCCGTTTGCTGGGCGGAATTGAACTGAAGGTCCTGCGGAAGACGCCGAGGCGTCACGGAAGGTCTGCTGAGCTCCACCTTCTCTTCCACGATTACGACGAGACCACGCTTTACAAGAGTGCCAAGGGTGCTGTGTGGTACGTTGAGGGCTCGGAGATCCTCTAAAGCAACTCTTCCATTGTCCGTGTTGAGCCTTTCGAGAATCAGGCGCTGGTTGGAATTCAGTTTCGTGAACGGGCGAGGACGGCCACTCGACTCCTGCGTTACGCTCACTCGCTCAGGGCAGGCTCCGTGTCCCCAAAGCTCGCGGTTGAGCACGGCGACTTGCCGGGTACGCAAAGCTTCGGTTACCTGCGACGCGTCATGGCGCTCCAACCATCGTTTTCGCACCATACCTTCGAGCACCGGGCGGGTTGCCCGCGTGATACGGCGGAGCGTCTCTTCGCGAGTTTCTCCACGAAGCAACAAGCAATTCAGCACCTGATATTCGACGTTCTGCTCCTCAGCTGTTCGCTTTGAACGCTTTGAGCTTCCCATCGACGCGCTCTCATGCAGGGCCACCCCCCCTTCCCGAGCGATCGAATACACCACGCGACGACGGAATTCCGCCGAGAGAGGGAGCATGGAACGAAACACCTCCCCAATCGGCGCCAGATAATACTCGCTGATCCACTTACCGAGCCGCAATAGTTCGTCGGAAAGAGCCCGATCATTGTCTAGGCATTCAAGGACGGTCTTAGTCTCCACTTTCGGAGGAGCGTCGTGAAGCCGAGTGACCACTCCGACCAGTCTTCCCCGCCGGAATGGGACAAGAACCCGCGCGCCGAGGACAGGGCAGGAAGCGGAGGGCACTCGATAGGTGAAAACCATGTCGAGCGGTACAGGAAGGGCAACATCGCAAAACTCTGCCATGGGATCGGAAACAGAATCCTAGCATTCCCGGTCAGCATTAACGGCCAAAGCACCTGAGCTGAGCTACAGGATTTCGGCGGGAGATTTCGGAGCAGGCCAGGAACTCTGGATTTTGTCTATAGCCCAAAAGTGTAATTAGTTCCAAGGGATGCACGACGACTGGAAAATTTGACCTAAGGTATTTTGCCTAAGGAACCCAAGAATCCACAGGTAAGTTCTTGGTCGATCCATGCTGGTAATCGGGTTCTTCTCAGGACTTTCACTGGAGTAATCCGGCCCTATTGGCGGACCGGATCTCGAGTTTTCGTCCCAAGAATTTGGGGGCTTGTTTTGTTGTGCTTACCTCCCCTATCCACCTTCATCTACTTTCCCTTACGAGCTGATCTAGGAGCAACATTGAATCTTACTTTGTGGCAAAAAAGCCTCAAGTTTTAAACGTCAAAACCTCCATTTTTTTGTAAAGGGCCAGCTTACTGGCAAAGCATGTGCAAGACATTTCAGCATCGCTTGCAGAAAATACTTTTTCATACCAGGCACTCTGGTGTGCTCACTCGGCAAGAGGTGACTTGATGAAGGAAAAAGAGCTAAGGCCACGGGAGCAGCAGGTCGTAGAACTGCTCCTACAAGGCTGCGATAACGACGAAATTTCGAAAGAACTGCACATGGCGCGCCGGACGGTAAAAGCACACTTTAACCGCCTGTTCGCGCGCTTTGGCATTGCTGGCGGAGTCAAACGAGTAAAACTCGCAACCCTTTTATACAGGAGGCAGCTATGGTCCGAGAAGAAAACGGCAGAACCTACCCCAATCCCAGAGAGCAACGAGTCATTGAACTCGTCGCCCAAGGACTCAAAAATAAAGAAGTCGCAAGTGAAATTGGAACCACAGAACACGTCGTCAAGAATTATCTCCGGACCATCTACGACAAGCTGGGGCTCTGGAACCGCGTAGAACTCGCGCTGTGGTACGAGGCGCGCCGGTTCGAGCAGATGACTCTCGCCCACGCCAACTGAAACTCTTGCCTGATACTGCCTCGGCGCGGAAGACATCCCCCTCCCCCACGTCTTCCGTGCCCGGCAGTCGCATAGCCTGCGCTATTCCAGAGCACCTCAATCTACCCGGAAAATTCGTACAGCAGCAACATTAAGCCGCTCTTCCTGACCTGTGTGCGCTTGTCTTCCTCCCGGGTCTGTAACTTCCGCCCTCTCAGGCCAGCAGACCTAATCAGATTCATTCCGGAACGTTGAATTCCAGAAAGAGTCCCAAAGTAGGTCCGATCCGGGGATAGTTCTAACAGTCGAAAGCCTCAAGTGTCCGATTCCGTTGTACTTGGCCTATCGTTTTTGATGGCGAACTTTTGGCGAAAGACGTGCTTCTTACAATGCGACGGGCCCCGCCGGACGCTGAAAAACACAACCAAAATGGCAAGAAGAGAAGAAAGGAGACTCGCGATGTTGGAGCTGGAACAAATCAAAATCACGCGGCGCGATCACGACGTTCTGCGGCTGCTGGTGCAGGGATGCAGCAATAAGGAGATTGCGGCGGAGCTGAACATCAGCCCGCGAACCGTGAAACAGCACCTGCGAACACTGTTTTTGCGCGCGGGAATCAAGCAAGGTCGCAAGCGGGTCATTCTGGCAACCGCCATGTTTGAAAAGGAGCAGATATCACATGTCGCCTCGTGAGCAATTGAGTGCAAAAGAAATTCAAGTCGCCACTATGGTGTGGCAAGGCAAAACCAACCCAGAAATTGCGGCAGTGCTCGGGTGCACCGAGCAGGTCATAAAGAACCAGCTACGGGGAGTGTTCGACAAGCTGGGTGTGTGGAGTCGGCTCGAACTGGCCCTCTATGTAGCATCGCATGGGGGAGCAGCGTGGATCGAGGAGAGGCATATGCAACGCGTAGATGCCATAGCGGAAGCCGCTACACGCCGGAGCGCTTGAGGGCGAATGCAGGCTGTCGCTGTTTCGGTATGATGCTGTCGATATATTGTGCCAGAAGCCCCTGGGCGGCGGGAGAGTGATTCAGGAACCTAATACCATTGCCGAAGCCCGGCGCGACCGCAGCCACTTGCCCCTGCAACGGAAGCTTAGTCTCGCCGAGCCATAGGGCGATTTCAAAGCTGGTTCCAAGTGATAGAGGAATTGGTATTTCGATGAAACAGCCGCCTTGGCTGAGATCGGAGGCCTTGCCCCAGATTACCGGTTGTCCTGGGGCGCGCAATTCAACCGAGATAGAACAGTTCACGCGCGGCCAGCGTCGACGATCGCTGTTGCACCGGGTCAGGTATGAGTCAGTCTCTGAACTGGGCAGCAGAAAATCCCAAAACGGCTTTTGAGGATTCAGATTTAGTAGGCCGGCTCTGTCTTTGTCGACCCATTTCACTTTGAAGTGGGACTTGCGGGCGCCATAGGCAATGCCGATGATTTCATCCAATGCGAGTGCAGCGCGCAACCCGGTGATCTTCAACCCGCTCTGGCTGATATCCACGGTTGTCACATTCTCCGAGAAGGCCCTCCCTTGAGAATCAGTGCCAAAAACTCGGACGGGGACGGAAAGGGTCTTTCTTGGTTCCCGCCGATTCCCCATGGTAAGGACTCCTGAGTGGCACGCCATTGCAAGGTAAACGGCACACAGGCTTGCAAGGCAATTTACAAACGGCCCTTAGGGAAGATCGACAGATTGTATGTACAACCTGCCGTAAGTCGCGGAAACGGAGGTCTCGGTCCGTAATAGGGGTAGATTTTGCGCCTCGGATATGAAAACGGTTGCAGAATTGGTTTCGCGGAGGTTTTAAGTTCACCGGAAATCAAGCAGTTATGGCAAATAGTCGGCAGTGAAATTGCTTGTAAGCAATCACCTTCGCGCTGCCGGATTGGCGATTCGAAACGGTTTGGGGCAAAGCTGATGAGCTATAAAGAGACCTTTTGGATGGCGTGTGATTCGACCGAGCAATTGCGGGCAGAATATGGCCCGTTTCACACTCGCGGGGAGGCAGAGCGTGAAGCCGCCAAACTCGGTTTTGGATACCTACTGCGCTACGAGCATATAGTTGGCGACGATAATGAGATAAATGAAGTGCGTTGTATCTTCATCGAACTGCAGCCGGAAGCGGTGCGGCTACAGCCGGAAAAACTGCATACCCGTTGTGCGACCTGTGGGGCGGCCGCCGTGCATGATTACGGCTGGCAGGCCGAGGTCTGGGCCGACATTCACGAATTCGAGCATACCCGGCACTGGGTACGGCTGTTTGAACAAACTCGAGCCACGGGACTCAAGGAAGTGTCCGGCTGGCGAGATGCCTGCGCGTGATCCGGTGCTGCCGAAGCATCGATGATCGTGTGCCATTCTCGGTGCTTTCACTTAGATTCCGTCGCGCGCTGCCGTAATTTCTTTTCGCGCCGAACAAATTTTTTAATATTCAATTTTTCTCCTTCCACAGCCCTCCGGTTTATCATTGAGACATATCCCGCCACCAAAAAAGATGTTTCAGCCGTCTCGGTTGTTGCGTCAGTGTGTGGCCACACCATTTGACGAGAATGAAGGAGTAAAGCAATGCCCAGAGCAAAAACCTCGCGCGCCGCAAGGCCCAAAGCGGAAACAACAGTTCTGCATATGCCTGAAAAGGGCAACGGAAGAAACGGACACGCGCCAGAAGAACTGGAATCGGAAATTCGCCTGCGTGCTTATGAGCTGTATCTGCAACGGGGAAGCAATTCCGGTTCGGAGAAGGACGACTGGCTTTCTGCGGAACGTGAAGTCCTTGCCCGTCATTCGAACCAGACGCACACAGCATAGAATGCAGAAGTGCGCCCGAAGGCAGCTGTTGGGTGGCGGCCTGGGACGGGATTCGCGCCTAAATTTGTGTGTTCGTGTTCAGGTGGCAAAAACAAAAAAGCAGCTTCACGGTTTCACAATATCAGGTTGTGTTTGATCTCCGGCGGTTGCGGCTGAACGGACGACGTTCCTTTGTCATCTTCTCGATTGTGATCGGCGTACTGCCTGGCGTGGCGTTCATTGGCACCACTTCCTGATTGCCGACATCTTCAGCGAGCTCTATTGGCGCGGTGAGGAACACAGCCTGGTTCGAGTAACAACGCCGACCAAGGCCGTCAATGTTACTACGTACGTTTCCGGCCTGTTGGGTGGGATGTGCGCCAGCACGGTGCTGACCGGTTCGCGTCCATCAAATTCAATCCGTCAAAGTCAAGCGAAGACAGGCGGCAGCGGAAGACCCCGCGGGCGCGTGGGGCACATTCGCCCTTCTGATTGTCGCCGGCGACGCTGATGTCGCTGACACTGCACTCCTGACACGACCGCTGTCCTACGCCGCCCGGCTTGGAGTAACATTGAAGGTCAGACTGATGCCTGCATGACTCGGCGCGCCTGACTCCTCAAGGAGTTTCTGAATGGCGACCATTTCTCAGACGAACCCTGCGATTCCCCTCACAAAAAATGAACACCTGCTGCGCTGGGTAGAGAAGATGGCAGAACTCACGCAACCAGCACGGATCCATTGGGTGGACGGTTCTCAGGAGGAAAATGACCAGCTTTGCGAAGAGATGGTCGCCAGTGGGACGTTGATTCGGCTGAACCAGAAGCTTTGGCCGGGTTGCTACCTCGCGCGCTCTGACAAAAGCGACGTGGCGCGTGTTGAGGAACGCACTTTCATCTGCTCGCTCTCAAAGGACAGCGCTGGGCCCACCAACAATTGGGAAAATCCATACGAGATGCGACGCAAGCTTCGCGGCTTGTTCCGCAACTCGATGAATGGCCGCACCATGTACGTTCTGCCATTCAGCATGGGACCAATCGATTCGCCGATGTCGCAGATCGGTGTTCAGTTGACAGATTCGCCTTACGTCGTGGTCAGCATGCGCATCATGGCGCGGATCGGCCTTCGTGTTTTCAAAGAAATCGACAAGGACTACAAGCGAGTCGTCCCCTGTCTGCATAGCGTGGGCGCTCCTCTGCAACCGGGTCAAAAGGATGTGCCCTGGCCGTGTAATGACACGAAGTACATTGTGCATTTTCCTGAAGCTCGCGAAATCTGGTCATACGGATCTGGTTACGGCGGGAACGCATTGCTGGGAAAGAAGTGCTTTGCTTTGCGCATCGCTTCTGCAATGGCGCGCGACGAGGGCTGGATGGCTGAGCACATGCTGATTCTCGGCGTTGAAGACCCGCACGGGGAAAAGACTTACGTGGCTGCGGCTTTTCCAAGCGCGTGCGGGAAAACGAATTTCGCCATGATGGTGCCGCCTGAGGAATTCAAGGGCTGGAAAATTTGGACCGTAGGCGACGACATTGCGTGGATTACCCCGGACGCGGAAGGCCGATTGCGTGGGATCAATCCGGAGGCAGGATTCTTCGGAGTAGCGCCGGGCACATCGGTGAAAACGAATCCGAACGCTATGGCAACGCTCGCCAGGAACTCGATTTTCACCAACGTCGCGCTCACGCCGGATGGCGGGGTGTGGTGGGAGGGAATGACCGATACACCCCCTGCCGAATGCGAGGACTGGCAAGGCAATCCGTGGACGCCTGAGATTGGAAAGAAGACCGGCGCCAAAGCGGCGCATCCCAACGCCCGATTTACGGCTCCGGCGCGGCAATGTCCCACGATTGACGCTTCATGGGAAGATCCAACCGGAGTGCCGATCAGCGCAATAATTTTCGGTGGTCGGCGTGGGCACACGATCCCGCTGGTTTATCAGGCATTCAACTGGAGTTCAGGGGTGTACGTTGGCGCGACCATGGGCTCGGAGATGACCGCTGCCGCGGCTGGGGAAATTGGCAAAGTTCGCCGCGATCCCATGGCGATGCTTCCGTTCTGCGGATACAACATGGGTGACTAC
The DNA here is from genome assembly GCA_036557105.1 of Terriglobales bacterium. Classification (GTDB taxonomy): domain Bacteria; phylum Acidobacteriota; class Terriglobia; order Terriglobales; family Acidobacteriaceae; genus Gp1-AA145. The sequence continues at coordinate 10,683 of DATBIE010000229.1, read as the reverse complement.
TTCCGGCACTGGATCAAAATGCAACGTTCGCTGAGCGTTACCCCGCGCATTTTCCATGTGAACTGGTTTCGCAAAGACGAAAATGGCGAATTCTTGTGGCCCGGTTTTCGCCAAAATTTCCGCGTGCTCAAATGGATTGTCGATCGCGTCCATGGCCGCACGCGAACGAAAGAAACGCCGATTGGGTGGACGCCTTTCTATGAGGACATCGACTGGCGGGGGCTGGAATTCCCGCGAGAGAGGTTTGATGAACTGCAGAAGGTGGACCGCGCGGCGTGGAAGCGTGAAGTCATCTCACACGAAGAACTCTTCATCCTGCTCCATGCTCACCTTCCGCCTGAGATGATCTATGAACGCGAGCTGCTGATTTGCAGGTTGTGAGGTCGGTGCATTCAGCACAGATTTGACCGGCATTCCTGAAAAAGCACGTGACTCGGTTCAGCAATTAGGCTGATTTTTCCAGAGCGGCTTCAAAAGCGTCCAGGGACAGCGAGCGTAAGAGGTTTCGTCGTAAGCCGCGCTCCACTTCGCCAAGACGGTTTGCTGCTGAAGATATCCATTCGAAATCCGCAGGCTGGGCCAGCTTTTGCAGCTCTCCCATTACATCTGTGTTTCGCACGAGAGCCGGAGACTTGGCCTCAATAAAGAGCAAGTCCTGCAGTAAAGAGTAGAGACAATGCAAGAGCCGCTCGATCTTTTCTCTGCCCTCGACTCCCGCGCGATAGGTTTCGGTGGTCTTGAATAACTCACTGTGATCCCCGGCGTGAAGGGCTGTTCGCAGAATAACGAGCGCTTCTGCTCGTGCCGCTGAATACGCTTCGAGATCAAAGTTGCGCGCCTGCCCGACTGCGCCTTCTGAGAGCCGGGCTACCAGCGCGCGCTGTTGCGGCTTCCACTCGGGGCGGTGGCGCGATAGATAATCTTCAATTTCCTGCAGCGAGAGATTACATAACCGCAGAATCATGCACCGTGAGCGAATGGTCGGCAGCAGTTCACCCGGATTTTCCGCGAGCAGGAAAATGGTCGCGAACTCTGGCGGCTCCTCAAGAACCTTGAGAAGCGAATTCGCCGCCTCTTTCATAAAAACCGAATCGGTGAAGATGAAAACGCGCTCTCTTCCTTCCGCCGGCCGGAAATAGATTGATCCAATAACGCGCCTCACCTGGTCCACCTTGATCATCATCTGGGGAGGGTCGGGCGGAATTACGAGCACGTCAGGATGAGTTTGAATGAACAGCCGCGTCTCTTTTTTTTCTGTTTCTTTTAACGCGTCACGAGCTTCAGTTGCTTCGGAGAAGCGAGCGTCTAGATCTTCCGCCTGTCCGATGCGCACGCAGTTGGAGCACTTGCCGCAAAAATCGGGAAGGCCATCACTGGAGGGGCGTTCGAGACAGTTCATCGCGCGGGCAATCATGGTTGCGAGCGTGTACTTACCCGCGCCGGCCGGGCCCGCGAGGATCACGCCATGCGGAAAGCGATCACGCGCCAGCATTTCGCGGATGTTGCGAACTGCTTCTGAATTGCCATGGAAATCAGAGAAGGGCATGTATGAATACTAACTCCGCGAAACTGACCATCGGAATGGGTTTCCTGCGCCACCTTCGCCGTGAAGTTCAATCGTCCCCTGATCGTGGTCGATTCGTGCCTTCACATGTTCTCCGTTCACCTCGGCACGTCGCAGACGCTTGGCTTCTTCAGGCGTAAGGGACAGACGGACGCTCCAGGTATTCCGAGTCAAGGGGTTGTACCAGCCCTCGTAGCCCTTTGCTGTTTTTGCAAGACCTAGCAACGGTGAGTCGAAGCGAAATGTTGCGAGCGGCAGCTTTGGCGCAACTGCCACTCCACTTTCAGCGAAGGTTAAGCCCAGAAGCTTTGTCACTGAATACAGGGGACACGCATGGGTGTGCATGTTCAACACGGGGAAATCGGTCCAGCCGACGGGCTTCCCGCCGGTGGTTTCACCAGGCTGTTTGCTGGACGCGGAATTCAGGACGTCCGGGCCGCTCCAGGTTCCGTACCAAATTTCCGGATAGACCTCAGAATGCCTGGCGAAGGAATTCTTTTTCCATTCATCCCAGGCCATGGTTCCATCAACGCGGGCCAGCGCCCAGATCAATATCTGATTCAGTGAAGGCCAGATGCCGCCTGCAACGGATGTCCCCGGTTCGGTTTTCCAAACGCCGTTGCCGATGCGGTCTGGGCTGTCGCTGATCTGCATGGCACCAATAGGGGATGGTTTCCGGAGTTGCTCGTCGATGGATTTCACCAGAGCGGTCGTCTGTTCTTCATCTGCCGCGCCGCTGATCAGAGCCCATGACTGCGGCTCAATCCAAAGGCCTTTTTCACCCAACCAGCCGAGAGTTGGCCCCAGCCACGCGCGTTTAAACCAGGTTTCTGTCCATTGTTGTTGCACTGCGCTGCGATGTTCCTCGGCTTTTTGACGGATGGGACCTGCGAGGCTTCCGTTATCACCGGCATATGCGAGCATCAGCGCGTAATGATTGAAGACATATGCCGCCATAGCGGAATTGAGCACGCTCTCGCTCTGCTCCACGCACTCCTGTATCGATGCTTGTGGTACCCAAGCGTTTTCAAGTCCATCATTCCAATCATCGCGGAGCATGCGCATTAGCCCATGCTTGCCTGTCTTCACATCATTGACAAGATGACGATAACAGCGGTTGAGCAACTCCCGCACCGTTGTTCCTTCTCCGCGGACGCCGTAGATGGTGACTACTTTTGCGTCCAGGAACGGAACATCGCGCGTCGCCAGCACATATTCACTAACCGCCCATAGGAGCCATAGCGGCATGTCGCTCGAGTTGTCGAATGTCACCGGCATAATCATGCCGTGGCCGACGATACCGTAAGGGATCGATCCATTAGCGCGAACTTCCTTCAATGTGTAAAAAAGGACATCTTTTACGATCGCAGGATCGCTGAAGATGAAAGGTAGCGCGTGCTGCAACGGATCGCGCGCTGCGCCTTGGAATCCCATTACGTACTGGTAAACGCTGGCTTGGGACAGAATGTGATGATGAAAAGAGTCGTCGTAGGTGAGACCGCTGCGAAGATAGTAGTGGTTCCACGTGGTCTCTCGCTCAACCCACGGGTCGCTTTCTGTGCTGAAGTGAAGTCCGCTTTTCTTCCATTGTTCACTTGAACCGCGTAAGGCGGTTTGCGCACTGTTGCGATATTTTGCCGCCAGCGAATCGACATCGAATCCGCTCGGGACGTACCCATAAAGAAAGCTAAGTGTACGACTCTCGCGGGGCTTCAGTACGAACTTGCGTTCAAGCAGCAGCGCGCTTTCTCCGTCGGGGCCGTCCAAATTCCCGTCGAGTGTGCGATCTATGCCGGACGGATGTTTAACGCCGCCGTTACCGAAGAAGCCTTTGCCATTCGTTGTGAAAGCATCCGGCAGCGCATCGAGCGAAATAAGAAAAGTTCGCGGCGGATTGAGGTCATCAAAGCTCGCCAGTCTTGGAGGATTTTTATCAGGAGCGGTGAGAAAGGGATTGGGACTCTTTTCCAAGAATGCGACGGTTTCCGCAAACTGACGCTCCTCAGCGGGATCCCGCTCCGTGAATTGCTTGCTTTCGAGCAGGCCCGAGCTGTCGCTCAACTTGCGAAAACTATGCTCAAACCTCATGCCGAATTCACGGCGGAGTTCATGCATGCTCTTGCCGGCAAATCCCTCCATAAATGACCGGAATGAAAATTGATAGAGCTGGCACCCCCAGTACTCGATCCAGCGAAGCTGCGCATCTGCGCTCCCGCGATTTGAAATTGTGACTTGAGAGATCAGAACTGGATCATCGCCATAAGGTGCGAAAATGATCTGATCAATGTTGTAGTCGACGTGCACGATCTTCTTGCGGAAATATCCAATTCCGAAGATTCGGTCGAAACTATGTTCGTGACCCGAGTAAAAGGTGCTTAGCAGAGTTTTGCCGTCGGTCAAATATCCAAATCCGCCCGCGAACGCTCCTCGTTCCGGATCGTAGTCATTCAAAAATTTCGGAGCGCCTTCATCTTGCCGAACTCGCACGTGCCCATAGTTCGAAGCGATCGCGATGATTCTGTCGTTGCCCACTTGGTGAATATGTTCGGTAGGAGAAAGAATTCCAGGGTTGATATCCGTTTTCGCTTTCGAGTCATTGATCTGATCGCAGGTGTAGTTAAAGGCGGGAAGACCAAATTCATCTTCAATCCATGTTCCGAAGTAACCAGAACCGTATGGTTTTGATCCAGACTGTGCGCCCGGAGAGCTCGGGAGACTTTGTTGGGCGGTCGCCAGCCGCGGAAAGAATTTTGCGCTTGCAACGACCGTTGCGGCCCCGGCGAGAAATCGGCGCCGATCAACGGACATTCTGAATTTTCCTGAAGTCCGGCTCAAATCTCATCGTTCTAAAAACGATTTCCAAGATTTTTTCGTGAGTTTGATCCGGCGTCCCGCGAGCATCGACGACGACCATGCGGTTCGAATCACGTCTTGCGATTTCAAGGTAAGCATTCCGCACGCGCGTGAAGAAGGCGCGGTTCTCGCGTTCGAACCTGTTCTCATCCGATACTCCTGAACCACTTTGTATCTGGTTTCGGCGGCGCGCACGTTCAACGCTGGAGCCAACGTCGGAATCCATCAAAATGGTGAGATCGGGCTGCAAGTCGCCACAGAGGATGTGATGAAGTTCGAGAACCGGCTGGCTGCCTAATTTGCGGCCACCTCCCTGATAGGCCTCACTCGAATCAGTAAATCGATCGCAAAGGACAATCTGTCCTGTTTGCAATGCGGGCTTGATTATTTCTTGAATATGCTGCGCTCGCGAGGCAAACATCAGAGCCAGTTCGGCGAATGGCGCTAGTCCTGCAGTCTGGCTGTCCAAAAGCAACTTACGAATTCTTTCGCCGGTTGCGGTCCCTCCGGGCTCGCGGGTTACTAGCAGAGAAAGGCCTTGCGAGCGAAGTCTCGCAGCCAGTCGTTCGAGCTGCGTGCTCTTGCCGCATCCATCGAGACCTTCGAATGTGATGAACTTACCGCGCTCAGAGTTCACGCAAAGATCATACCAATGAACCCCGCCGAGGTTCGTGATTGACAAATTGCAGTTGATTTGAGAATTTCGGAACGCGATTTTCGCGGACTGTGACACGCATCTCGAAACTATGTGAATCGCGCAAAGGAACCGTTTATGGCGAAATTCTTTGGAAACGAAATTACTCGGCGAGGGTTCATCGCAAAAGCGGGTCAAGGACTACTCGTGACGAATGTGGCTGGAGCTCTGCTGAAAGACGCTCACGCGGAACTTAAGGTCCCCGATCCTCCGGGCAGGAAATTGGGATGGGCAATTGTCGGCCTAGGCAATCTCGCCATTAATGAAATTTTACCTGCGTTCTGCAAATGCGAGAAGTCGAAGGTGGTGGCGTTCGTCAGTGGGCATCCAGACAAAGCCCACAAGCTCGCATTGAGATATGGAGTGAGCGAGAAGAATATCTATAACTACCAGAATTACGATTCGATCAAGGACAATTCCGAGGTCGACATCATCTATATCGTCCTGCCGAACGGGATGCACGCGGAATACACAGTCCGCGGACTGCAGGCGGGCAAGCACGTCCTTTCCGAAAAGCCGATGGCGAACACTCCGGCGGAGTGCCAGCAAATGATCGATGCGGGGAAGAAGGCTGGCCGCAAACTGATGGTCGCATACCGCTGCAGGTATGAACCGTATAACCGCGAGGCTATTCGCATTGCGCGATCTCAGGAACTCGGTCCCACGCAGATGATTCTCGCCGATGCCGGATTTCCGATTGGCGATCCCACACAGTGGAGATGTAACAAGCAACTCGCTGGCGGCGGGTCAATGATGGATATCGGTATTTATGCGCTGAATGCGTCACGCTATCTAACCGGCGAAGAACCGACGGAGGTGAACGCGATGACCTACAGCACGCCCGGCGATCCGCGCTTCAAGGAAGTCGAGGAACATGTTTTGTTCCAATTGCGTTTTCCCAGCGGAGCGTTAGCCAATTGCTCGTCGAGCTATGGGTATTTTCAACAAAGTATTTTTCGCGTGATGGGGACTCGAGGACGGCTAGTGCTCGATCCGGCTTCGTGGTACACGGGCTTGCACATGTGGATCGAACGCAACAATGCAATTGAGCACCATGATTTTCCGGAAGTTGACCACTTCGCTTCTGAGATGGACCACATGTCTGATTGCGTGATGCAGGATAAAGAACCACTCACGCCCGGTGAGGAGGGTTTGCGTGACATCACCATTATTCAAAAGATTTATGAATCAGCTCGCACGGGCAAGGCGGTGAAGTTGTAGATCATAGAGTTCCATTACATGTTCCGCGCACCCAGCGCACGTTTATGAAGTGTGCACAGGTTCTTACCTCGACCATGACGTGGCGGGAGCCGCAGTGTTATATTCACCAGTTTGCCCAATTCATAGAAGGAGAGCCTTTGTGAGGACTTCCCCCCTCGTAATGGTTTTCGCCGCAATTCTCTCTTGCGCCACCGCTCTGCAAGCCGCGGCCGCGCCCCACATCGACCTCTCGCTGGATGCTAGTGATGCTCCGCGCAAGATTTTCCATGCACAATTGACAATTCCGGCAATGCCGGGAACCTTGACACTCTATTACCCGAAATGGATTCCGGGCGAACACGCCCCGAGCGGGCCGGTTATCGATATGGCGGGACTGAAGTTTACCGGCAATGGCCAGATTCTGAAGTGGCGTCGCGATCTAGCCGACAATTGGACCATCCACGTTGACGTGCCCGCCGGAGTGCAGGAAATTCACGCGACACTCGACTATCTATCACCCGGTGAATCGGAGCAGAGCCTGTTTTCTGCTGGTGCGTCTGCGACGCAGAAAATGACGGTCATCAGTTGGAACCAGGTCCTTCTGTATCCGCAAGGCTGGACTGCCGACCAGATCATGTATTCAGCGTCGTTGCGGCTGCCTGCGGGCTGGAATTTCGGGACTCCTCTTACTGTTGCGTCACGCACGGGAGATGAAATTCATTTCCAGCCAGTTTCGCTCTACACGCTAGTTGATTCCCCTGTCATCAGCGGCGAGTACCTGAGAGTCGTTCCCCTCAACAAAGGGCAAACGCCTCCGGTTGAAATGGACATCGCTGCCGATAGCGCGGTTGCGCTCGAGGCTCCGCAGGAAGTGTGGGACGAATACAGCAATCTGGTGAAACAGGCATTCACGCTTTTCGGAGCAACGCACTATCGCGACTACCACTTCCTTTTCAGTTTGAGTGACCACGTCGCCCATTTCGGATTGGAGCATCACGAATCGAATGACAGCCGTTCCGAGGAGCGCACGCTGATCGACCCGCAACTCCGCGCACTACACGCCGGATTGCTGCCGCATGAATACGTGCATTCATGGAATGGGAAATACCGCCGGCCTGCCGATCTGACGACATCTGATTATCAACAAACGATGCAGGATGATCTGCTATGGGTTTATGAAGGATTAACGGAATATCTGGGCGACATGCTGACAGCACGAAGCGGCCTATGGACACCACAGCAGTATCGCGAAACTCTGGCTTCAACCGCAGCAATGCTCGACCATCGTCCCGGCCGAACCTGGCGTGACCTGCAGGACACGGCCGACGCCGCCTCAATGCTGTATTACACGCCGAAAGCCTGGGATTCCTGGCGGCGCAGTGTCGACTACTACCCAGAAGGCGAACTCGATTGGCTTTGGGTCGACAGCATAATTCGCCAGCAAAGCGGCGGAAAGAAATCTATCGATGATTTTTGCAAGCTCTTTCATGGCGCACCGAGCACGCCGCCGATGGTAAAAACCTACACGTTTGACGATTTAGTAAGTGCTCTAAACCAGGTCGCTCCGTATGACTGGCGCGGCTTCTGGAATGTGCGGCTCACGAACCATGGTCCGGGAGCGCCGCTCGGAGGTATTGAGAATACGGGCTGGAAGGTAACTTACGACGAGAACCGTTCGGACATTGTTCGCACCTGGGAAGAAGACCACCGAACTATTGATGCGGCATATTCAGTAGGACTTCTGATAAAGGACAATGGCGACATCGAAGACACGATTGAAGGAATGGATGCTGCCCGCGCGGGAATTGGACCCGGAATGAAGCTCGTCGCGGTAAACGGCCGCCGGTTTACGCCCCAGGTGTTCCGTGAAGCGCTGCGCGAGGGCAAAAATAGCTCGCAGCCACTGCAGCTCCTGGTTGAGAACACCGACTATTTCCGAACGTTCAATCTCGATTATCACGGAGGAGAAAAATATCCTCATCTGTCGCGTGAAGAATCGAAGAAGGACATGCTGAGCGACATCATTCGCGCACACTGAGACGCTACGTGCTCAATCTTCGGATACGCCTGCGAACAGGTCCGTTTCCCCGGTAGCAGCGCCAATCTGGGTGGAAGCGGCAAGGTGAAACAGTTCCCTGCCTTCGCGCTTGCGAACGTTTTCCTCGAATAGCGGCCAAAGCGGAGCTTGCGTTGTGTGCGTCTTGAAGGCGGAGATTTTCGTCTCCAGAAATTCTCCAATATCAATTGCCACGGTGGCGGGAGTGAACGTGATGGGAGGCCGGTTGGGCAAAGCGAAGGTTGCAGTCTGGTAATAAAGCTTTTGCGGACGATAAGGAGCCGTTCCATTCTTCACCTGATCGGGATACCGATTGGGGCGTCCCGCCCAGTGAAACGCCAGAGTCGCAAAAATTCCAGCCATGGAATGATCGGGATGGCCGGTAACGCCGCCTTCGGAACCGAATGTAAGCATTATTTGAGGACGGAAATCTCGAACGTGCATGGTGAGCTCATACACCACACGATTCAGTTCCTGGCGGTAAAGCTGACCGTCCGGATAATTGAGGATGACCGGTCGTGAGACCTTCAAGATCTTTGACGAAGCGATGAATTCCTGGCGGCGCATCTCCACAAGTTCCTGATCATTCTGGGCGCCTCCGCGATGAGTGGCAGCCTGACCGGGCGTGAGGCAAACCACGCAAGTTTCGACTCCGCGCGCCTGATATTTCAGTAAGGTACCGCCGAAGCCTCCGGCTTCGTCATCCGGATGCGCAGTGACGCACAATAAGCGGAACATGCGGTGATTGTAATGGATGTGCACAGTCCGGCAGAAACTGTGCAATTGTTTTCGCAAGAAAAAGATTGGAGCAGCAAAGAACGGCATCCAATAGAATGATCGCGAGGGCGACCGTCATGCATGTGCTGATGACATCAGACACGCTGAACAGCAATGTGTGGGCGTACACCCGCGATCTGGTCACCGGGTTCGTCGCTCGCGGAATGCGCGTGACTCTGGTCAGCTTTGGCGAGATTCCCTTGCCCGAGCAAACGTCGTGGATGGAGCGACTGCGTGGACTCGAGTATCGCCCGACCGCATTCCGTCTCGACTGGATGCACGAAGGCGAACAGGATTTTGCTGAGTCGTCGGCGTATCTGTCGTCCCTGTTGCGTGAACTCAAGCCGGATATTTTTCACTCGAATCATCTCTGCTACGGCGCGCTACAGGCGTCGACGCCGCGCATTGTTGTAGCGCACGGAGATTTGCTCACCTGGTGGAAATCGGTGCATGGCCGCGAACCGAAGGATAGTTCCTGGCTCCGCTGGTATCGCCGCACAACGCAGGAAGGTCTGTTTGGCGCATCGGCGGTTGTGGCCGGGAGTGACTGGATGCTTGAGTCGGTGAAAGAGAGTTACCCGGCACCGATGCATGGGGTCGTGATCAATCACGGCCGCAATCCGATTCACTTCAATCCCTACGTAACCAAGAACGATTCTGTGTTGTCGGTGGGCCGCTTGCTCGACCCAGCGGCGCAGGTCCACCTCCTGGCCGAGCACCCGCATCCGGTCCCGGTTTGTGTGGTCGATGCTAAACAGCCGGAGCACGCGGCCGAGCCGGAGGTCCGCGCCGATGTGGGCTTCAAGGATGGCGATAGCGGGCTGGTAGTGCGGGGCCCGCGCTCAGAGCCGCAGCTGCGCCTTTTGTATAGCCGGTCGGCAATTTTTGTCTCCGCATCACGCTACGAGCCGAGCGGGATCACCATTCTCGAAGCGGCGCTCTCGCGCTGTGCTCTCATCCTGAACGATATTCCGACGCAGCGCGAAATCTGGGGACCGGCTGCTGTTTATTTCCGCACCAATGACGGAGACAGTCTCTGCGATGCGGTCCGAATTCTTAACGGCGATCCGGAATTGCGCCGCAGTTTTGCCAATCGAGCCTTCAACCGTGCGCGAGAGTGCTACAACGCGAATCGCATGACCAGCAACTACATTCAGCTGTACCGAAGCCTCACTCATCAGAACGCCACAGCCGCGTGACCGACGTCAACGCTGGCACACATTCCATCCAAGCTGGTATCTTGCTAGTTTACTTTTCTGATCGGAGGAGATATGGCCGCGGTGAAAATTACTATCCGGAAGAATGGCCCTTATCGGGTTGAGGCGCCGGAAGGCTCCATCGAACTGGTGGATGCCGACGGAAATAAGTACGACCTCACGGGCAAGGCGGCGTTTTCGTTGTGCCGATGTGGAGCGTCTGTAACCAAACCTTTTTGCGACGGAACCCACAGCAAGATCGGCTTCCAGGCAGCCGAAGCTGCAGTGAAGAAAGAAGAACAAAGTACGCAGTTATAGCCACGATTTTCTCTGCGTTCTTGTG
>DATBIE010000228.1:0-23628 GCA_036557105.1 Terriglobales bacterium | reverse complement strand
GTGTATTTCAGCGATAGCGGAGGAGTGGAGCATTTGTGGAAGCTTGATACACGAACTGGAAGCGCTACCCAGATTCCCAATACCGCAGGAGCACTACTTCCTTCTTGCACAGCAGATGGAGAGTCAATCGTCTACTGGGAGCAGGCGGAAGGCGAGACTTCATATGCGTACAAGATTCCATTTTCCGGCGGGACACCTGTCCGGTTATCGGATCGAGTGGCATTCAGTCCACCATTCCTGTCTTTGGATGGCCGGCACGTACTGTTTGCCACACCATTGAAGGATGGAAGCGTAGGAGGAGCCGTAATTTCTGTTGGAAATGGAACGCTTGAAGCTGAAGTAAAGGTGCCCAACACCTTCGACCTGGGCGCCAGCGTACTGTGCTGGATGCCGGACAACCGGTCAATCGCTTATCCCGATTTGCGCACGGGCGTCGCCAATCTGTGGTCCCAGCCCGCGATTGGGACTGGCCCGCAGAAACAGTTAACCCATTTCACTTCTGGAAAAATCTGGGGCTGCGCGTTTTCAGCGGATGGGAAGTATGTAGCGATTTCGCGTGGCTCGCGGCAGAGTGATGCGGTGCTGTTCACCAGCCCGAAATCGTAGCAGCGTTTGACCCTTTTTCTTCTGTCCCCCTATCATTGAAGTTCTTTTCACGTATGGCACTGCGCCTGTTCAATACCCTTTCCGGCAAAGTTGAGAAGTTTCAGCCGCTTGAGGACAACGAAGTCCGCATGTATGCATGCGGGCCGACGGTCTACGACTACGGGCATATCGGAAACTTTCGGACGTTTGTAGCAGTCGATATCCTGCAGCGATTCCTTCGCCAGAGCGGCTACAAAGTGCGCCACGTGATGAACATCACGGATGTGGACGACAAAATTATTCGCAACTCTGTGCAGGCCAGAGTGCCCCTTAAACAGTTCACTGCGAAATATGAAAAGGCGTTTCTGGAGGACGCTGCAGCTTTGAATATTGAGCAGCCAAAACTCGCGCGCGCGACCGATCACATCCAAGAGATGGCTGAATTCATTGCGAAGCTGGTGAACATGGGATTTGCATACCGAGCGGAAGACGGTTCGTACTACTTCCGGATCGCGAAATTCCCGGAATACGGCAAGCTCTCGAAAAAAGACTTTGCGGGAATGGAAGACGGTGCGCGGGTCGACGTGGATGAGTACGAAAAAGACAATGCCCGCGATTTCGCCCTGTGGAAGGCGCCAAAGCCCGGAGAAACTTCGTGGGAGAGCGAAATCGGGCCGGGCCGTCCGGGTTGGCACATTGAGTGTTCAGTGATGTCGATGGAGGAATTAGGCGAAAGCTTTGATCTGCACGCGGGCGGCGAGGACTTGATCTTCCCCCATCACGAAAATGAAATTGCCCAGTCGGAGTCGGCCACCGGCAAGCCTTTCGCGCGCTTCTGGTTTCACGCCCGCTTCTTGCTGGTTGAAGGCGAGAAGATGTCGAAGAGCCTGGGAAATTTCTTTACGGCACGAGACTTGATTTTGAAGGGCTACAAGCCTTCTTCCATCCGTTACCTGCTGGCATCGGTTCCATATCGTCATCAGCTGAATTTTACTTTTGATGGACTAAAGCAAGCGGCAGCTTCGGTCGATCGTTTGCGTAATTTCCGCCAGCGGCTGAAGGACGGCAAATTCCCCGACGGCTCGAATCCCGCAATGACAGATCTGGCAAGCAATACTCAACAACAAATTGAGCAAGCACTAAGCGATGATCTCAACACCGCTCAGGCGCAAGCGGCGGTCTTTGAGATGGTGCGCCTTGCAAATGCAGCGATTGATTCGTCAGACATGAAACAGAACGACGTGGCGCCCTTGCTTGAGACTCTGGAGAAATTCGACGAAATCTTCGCAGTGCTGGAAGATGATGACGCAGGCAAGATGCAGCGCGTAGCGGATTGGGCGAGAGGCGAAGGACGTGAACAGGATGTCAGCGAGCAGTTGATAGAGGCTCTGCGCTCGGCCGGGTTCTCAGATGACGATATCAACGCCAAAATCGAGCAGATGCAGGCGGCACGTGCCTCGCGGGACTTCCCGACTTCCGATGCAATCCGGGCCGAACTGACGGCCAGTGGCATTCTGATTGAGCAGACCAAAGAAGGAGTTCGCTGGCGGCGAAAGTAATTGCACAGCAGAGCGTTTGTACTCAATTTTATTCCGAAGTGGATTTTTCCTGTTGAAAACTGTGGAAGATTTTTGTCAAGCCCCCTGAGCGGCGCATATTTTCGTAAGACAAACAAAATGCAGGAAAAATAAAGTTGTGAAACGTGGCACAATTGCCCCTGCCAAATTGCTATTCTAAAAGTAGAGTGCATTTCACAAGTCTGTCTTGCTTTCTACTGCGCAATTAAATCACCTCATTTCGAAATGCTAGAATCGAAGCTCCCGTGGAACCGATTGCGTCAACTCTTGAAGCGGTTATTGCCAGAAATCTGAAGCGCGCCAAGTCGGCTGACGGCCCGCTTCTGGCGTGGCCATTGGCGTGTGGATCGGCGGTTGCAGCGCGCACGCGGGCGATAGACTTTCGAAGTGGCGTGCTTTGGGTTGAAGTGCCGGACAAGGGTTGGCGGATAGAACTGGTTCATTTGGCATCACGCTATTTGGCTGCAATCAATAAGTACGCGGCCGCCCCGGTAAATAGGATTGAGTTTGTACTACCTAAACAGAACTCAGAAACAAGAGCTCGGAAGTAGAAACTGGTGTCTCGCAGCGATTTCGGAGTTCTGCAGTCTGACTCCTAACTCTTCATGCAAGTTACCGAAAAAGACGTCTCTTACGTTGCGGACCTTGCCAACCTGGAATTGAGTGAGGACGAGCGCGGCCGCATGGTGCGCGATCTGAACTCGATTCTCGGCTACGTTGATTCGCTGAACGAGCTTGATACGAGCGCCGTTCCGCCGATGGCGCAGGTTTCCGATCGTTATGGCGTTGATGAATCAAAAAAAGGCAGCGAACGCTTCGCGTATGCAAGCCGTGATGATGTGAAAGAGGGCTTGCGGAAGTCATTTCCAACCGAAGTTGCGCTGGCGAACGCTCCGGAGTCGGATGGAACGTTCTTCAAAGTGCCCAAAGTGATTGAGAAATAGTGACTCGCGATTCGTAGCTCGTGTCGGACAGGACGAGCCACGAATCACGAACCACGAGACATGAACCTCACCGGCCTCACAATCGACTCCGCCCGCTCGGCCGTTCTCGAGCGGAAGACCACCGCGGCCGCGTTGGCTGAAACCTTCTACGCGAAGATTGGATCCGATGATTCAAAGATCGGCGCGTATTTGATCCTCTCAAGGGAACGCGCGCTGGCGAAGGCTGCGGAAATCGATCGCCTAGTTGAAAAAGGCGAAAAACTGCCGCCGCTGGCAGGGGTGCCGGTCGGGATCAAAGATGTTCTCGTGACGAAAGGTGTTCGCACCACTGCCGGATCGAAGATTCTGGGGAACTATGTTCCGCCATATGATTGCACGGCGGTCTCGCGGCTCGAAGCAGCAGGCGCCATAGTTCTTGGAAAACTCAATTGCGATGAGTTTGCCATGGGGTCGTCCAATGAGAATTCGGCATTCAAGCCCGTGCACAATCCGCGTGATTTGACTCGTGTGCCAGGCGGGTCTTCAGGAGGTTCGGCTGCTGCGGTGGCCGCCGATATGGCCGTCGCGTCATTGGGCACGGATACCGGCGGTTCAATTCGGCAGCCGGCATCATTTTGCGGAGTGGTCGGGCTGAAGCCAACTTACGGCCGCGTTTCACGTTACGGTCTGATCGCTTTTGCGTCATCTCTCGACCACATTGGCCCATTTGGGAAGACAGTGAAAGACGCAGCGATCATGCTGCGCACAATCGCAGGGCGCGATCCCATGGATTCGACTTCCGCCGAAGTTCCTGTTCCCGATTACGCAGCGGAAATTGATGAGCCGGTAAAAGGAATGAAGGTCGGAGTCGCCAAAGAATATTTCGGCGAAGGGCTCGATGGTGAAGTGCGGAGCACAGTGGAAGCCGCAATTCAGAAATTAGGGAAGTTGGGATGCGACATCGTGGAAGTTTCTCTTCCGCACACGAAATATGCGATTCCAGCCTATTACCTGGTTGCGACGGCAGAAGCTTCATCGAACCTGGCGCGGTTCGACGGCGTGAGATATGGACTTCGCGCGAAGGGCGCGAGATCGTTGTCGGAGATGTATCGTCGCACGCGCGATCAGGGATTCGGCGCAGAAGTGAAGCGCAGAATCATGCTGGGCACGTACGCGCTGAGTGCAGGATATTACGATGCGTACTATTTGAAAGCGCAGCGGGTGCGCACGTTGCTCACACGGGATTTCGAACAAGCATTCAAGAAGGTGGATGCGATTGTCGGGCCTACCAGTCCAACCGCGGCATTCAAGCTGGGCGAAAAAGTGGACGATCCGTTGGCGATGTATTTGGCGGACATTTACACCGTGACTGCGAATCTTGCTGGTATTCCAGGAATTTCAATTCCTGTCGGCGCCACAAGAGAGAAACTTCCGATCGGCATGCAGATCTTCGCCAAGCACTTTGCGGAGAGCACGATTCTGCGCGTGGCGAACGCGCACGAGAAGGCTGCATAGTTTTTAAAGCAAATAAGCACAAAGGACACGAAGGACGCCAAGCGCTAGTCCGGGCCTTCGTGTACCTTTGTGCCCTTCGTGGTTTCAGGGTTTGGCCGGAGGCATGAGGCGTCTCACGAGGCAATATCAGACCAACTCGTAATACCGTTCGCCCGCGCAGCTTCGGCATAGCGTTTTGCCATCGCGCAGGACCTCGCGGCGAAAGTTGATCCCTTCACTGCATTCATCACAGACGACTCGTTCGCCTTTGTATCCGGGAAATTCTTCCGGAGGTAGTTCGACCTTCACCCATTGCGTGGTGAACAGGTCGGCGTCTGACATTTCACGATAGGCAAGCATCTGCTGCTGGTTCTTGCCGAGTTCGGGGTGCATTTGTCGCGCAACGCTTTTTGAAGATTCTTTCGCTGCAACCCGCACCGCGCGACCGGAACTTACGTCGACAAACGTTGCCGCCATTTTGCCGAGGTCACGAAACTTCAACGCACGTTTGCCCAATCGGCATCCGGTCACAACCGCAACTGCATCGGTCGCGCAACGATCGATCTCCACATATGTAACCAGTCGCTTGCGGTCCGCGCCTTGAGGATCGGCAATTCCTAACTTCTGAAGTCCGAGCATGGCCATGCGGACGCCGAGCACCTGCCCGGCGCAAAGGTGCCCGTGTGCCTGCTCAGCAGCGCGAAGGTAGTCGTTAAGAGATTTCATGTAGAGCAAGTTTCAACATTTCAAGGTTACAAAGTTTCGCCAATTAGGTTTGGAAACTTTGAAACCTTGCAACTTTGAAACCTTAGGAGCCTTATGAATTCTAAATCGAAGCCGTTCCTTGCCCTGGTGCTGGCCATCACAATCGTCGCCACTGCATGCAGCGACGAGTGGATCGATGTCGCATTGCAGGACCTGCCGGTGCTTACGCAGATGGCCCTCAACATCGCTACCCTCGTTAGCAGCCTTTCCTCCGGGCGGCAAGCCAGTGCCGCAGACGTGGCAGTGGTCCAAAACATTTCCGCGCAGGCCAGCCGTGACCTAAACCTGCTTCAGGTCCTGTATGACGAATACAAAGCCAATCCGAGCGCCACGACTTTACAAAAAATCCAAAGCACAATCGGTGATCTCAATCAGAATCTGCCGTCTCTGCTCGAATCCGCCCACATTTCGAATCCGATTCTTTCGGCGCGAATTACGGCCGCCGTCAATCTGATCCTCACAACTGTGAGCAGCTTCGCCTCTCTGATGCCGCAAACCGCCATGCCGACAGCGCAGCGAGCCTCAATAAGCACGCTCCTCCGCCCGAAGGATCTGAAGAAGCAATGGAACCAGCAGGTCTGCGCACCAACGGGAAATCCATTGTTGGACGCGGCCTTTGCTCAGAGCGCACTACGGTAGAACAGTCATCGCTTCTCGTCAATGGTCGCCAGCGGAACTTCGATTTTTATCTTCAGCTGACGACCAATCCTTCTGGAGCAAACATGTCGATTCCGACGATCGCAATTACGAACGTCTCCAAGTGCCTCACTGATGCCCAGGTGGAGGCTGTTCTTCCGGCGTTGCAAAAGCAGGTTACGAACGACTTCAAGCCGTATTGGGACCTCGACTGCACGCTGATATTTCGTACCCCAAATCAGCCGCTTACTGCCGACTGGTGGCAAGTTGTAGTGTTAGATAATCCGGACCAAGCCGGAGCGCTTGGATATCACGAACTCACCAACCATGGCACGCCACTCGGGAAGATATTTGCCAAGCTCGATCTCGACAACGGATCATCATGGACTGTGACATTGAGCCACGAATTACTCGAGATGCTCGCCGATCCATGGATCAACTGGTGCGCAGTCGGGAGTGATTACAAAATCTATGCGCTCGAAGTTTGTGATGCAGTCGAAGCGGACAATCTCGGATATTTCATGGATGGCATTCTGGTCTCGGACTTCGTAACACCAGCCTGGTTTGAGCCTACGTGTGCCGACCGATTGGATTTCAAGCGACACCTGCGGAAACAATTGGAGCTCGCACGCGGCGGGTACATCTCGATTTTCGATCCATCGACCGGATGGACCCAAATCACGGCAAAGGGCGCCGGCGGACCGAGCATCATTCCTGGCAGCCGGCGACAGAGAAGAAAAATAATCCGAGAAGCGTGGAGGAGAAGCTTGCGCTAATTCAGGAAGGTATTTTTTTCACTAGCAAATTTTCTACCAACAAACTCCAGCGCTGTTGCCTTCGATTGCACGCGGCCATCCAGTTGGGCGTCTTCAACGGCGGAGAGAATTTCTTTGAATAGCGGCCCTGGCGAGTATCCCGCATCAATCAGGTCCTCGCCGGTGATGAGCGGTTTTGGGCGGACCGCTTCCGGGGGGAGAGCTTTCATTTTCTCCCGCGTGAAGTCATAAAGATGCAGGTTTCGGTGACTTGATTCGCAATCTAAGCGATGCAGTTGCAAGTGCTGATCGAACTCCGGGAGGCGGACAAACTTTTTGAACGTAGAGGGATTCATGTGCTCCACATCCATGAACCGCATGTGATTTTCGACCAGAGCCGCGATCTGCTTGGTCTCCTCGTTCGAGAAGCGCAGCCTGCGGCAAATCGCCTCCGCCATTTTCGTGCCCACACGAGCGTGTTCATCAAAACGAATGCGGTCGGGCGCGCGACGAAATGTGGGCGGTTTGCCAACATCATGCAATAGCGTTCCCCACGCGAGCGTTACAGGACAGGGATGAGGGAGCTTTTGGAGCATGAGCAGCGTGTGCGTGAACACATCGCCTTCGGGGTGAAATTCCGGCGGCTGCTCGACGCCCTCCATACTGGCAACCTCGGGGAGAACTTCACGAAGAAGCCCAGATTCATCCAGCAATTCGAATGCCCGTCGAGCGTGACCTTCCGTCAACATGCGCGTAAGTTCGTCCCGCACGCGCTCATGGGAGACCTGATGGATTTGCGGCGCCAAGTACTGAATTGCCGCGAATGTTGCTGGATCAATTTCGTATTCAAATCTCGCGGCGAAACGCACGGCGCGCAACATTCGGAGTTTGTCTTCTGTGAATCGAAATGCCGGGCCGCCGATGGCGCGAATGATTCCTGCGCGAAGATCGTTCTGGCCCCCGACGAAATCCAGAACTTTATTTTCCACCGGATCGAGCAGTAAACCATTGATGGTGAAATCGCGGCGCTGCACATCTTCGCGAGGATCGCGACTGAAGCGCACCCGGTCGGGATGTCGTCCGTCGGAGTAACCTATGTCCGCCCGAAAGGTTGCAACCTCGACGCAGGACTTGTGACGTGAGAAAAGCAGGGCCTTCGACTGTGAAGCTGGCGCGCTCGGCGGGTCAGCTTCTTCGCTCAGGATGACAGAAGAGCGAATGTCGTCAGGAATTGGCACTAATACCACTCCGAACTGTGCTCCTACGGCGTAAGTTTCGGGGAAGATTCGCATAACCTGGTCCGGCGTGGCGTCAGTTGCAACGTCGTAATCAGCGGGTTCACGTCCGAGCAGCAGGTCGCGCACACATCCGCCGACGAGGTAGGATTGATGACCCTGATCGCGCAGAGTACGAACGATCGAAATGGCGAAATCTTTTGACATCAGAATGGTTGAGCGTTGTGGGGCGTTCGCGAGATCGCTAGCGCACGTCTACTTTTATATCGTATCTTCGACGCGGGCTGACGTTCACAGTTGTGCCGGTTTTCAGATATGGATGCAGGACGTCTGGATTGAGCCACGGCAAATTCCATCCGTCCTGAATTGCCACGACTATATAAGATCCTGGTAGCACGTTGTAGAGAGAGAATGTGCCGTCGCTGTCGCTTTGATCTCGGCGTACCAGGATAGAGTTGTGTTGAATGTCTTGCGGAACTAATACGATCATAGCTCCGGCGAGGGGCTTGCCATCGCGCAGCGCGGTACCATCGATTCGTCCCGCACCCTGCCCAAGAGTAATCTTCAGATAAACTGCGGTGCTCGTGCTAACGCTCAACTCACGCCCGGTCAGACTCGCGCCAGTCGCAGAGACACTCTTTACAAAGACCTCGGGACTTCCAAATACGGCCACCTGGTACTTTCCCGGCCTCGTGACCTGCGGGGTAATTTCGAACTCCCCTTTGGCTGACGTTTGGCCAATGAGATTCTGCTCATCGCGAGACAATAGCATCACATTCAGATTGCGTGGAACAGACTTCCCGTCTTCCATCTGAACGATACCTTTAATGGTCGGCCTTGAGACGCTGTTGGCAACGTTGATTTCAGAATTATCCGAAACGTCGATTTGCTTCTCGCGATTACTGGGGTTCCTGCCATACGTCTGAAGAGTTAGATCATAGTGCCCGGGCGGTAGGCCAGTTATCTCAAGTTCGCGTTGCCCAACGACTGCGAATGAAGTCGGAAGCGGCGTGCTCGTACCGAATACATTTTGACTGAGAATCGCATTAAAGCCCTGACGCGGATCAACACCGGAGTCAGTGAGCCGCAGGTGCGCGCATGGGACCGCTGTCAGGTTGATATCAGCAACTAGACGATCTCCAGAACTCACTGTCAAGGCAGTAGCCGCGGCGGAATCGGTAACGTCCGAATAAAAAGTCAGTGGATATGTTACGTCGAATTGTGGGTCGGGTTCGCTCTCAGCAGTGGTCCTGCCTACATTAGGCTCGAATCGTGCCGAAAACCTTGGACGATTATCCGCGTACCAAGGTCGCGCAGAAACTGCGATGTAATACGTGCCGGGCGGGACATGGCTGAGATGATAGTGGCCCTGATCGTCGGTTTGCACCTGGTTGCGAATCTGGGTCGAAGCTGAACCGCTCTGAACTCCCGTACGAAAAAGCATCACCCGTGCCTCGGATATCGGCTCATTCTGCTCGTCGGTGATAGTGCCCACAATCGTACCGTCAGGGGACAGAGCAAAGGTCAACCCTTCTGAACTGAGACCCGGGCCAACGGCAATTGCAGTAGAAAATTCCTCGTGCTGATTGAATCGTTGCGGTGAGAAGCCTCGACCTCGGGCTTGCAACCAATATTTTCCGGTATGGAGGTCATCAAATTCGAAATGGCCGTCTTCCCTCGTCGTGATGGTTTGCGATGCCTCTGGTCTTACGGGTGGACCGATTGACACCTGTATTCTCGAAAGAGCTTGTCCAGAGATCGCGTTGACCACCGTCCCGCTGATTCGAAATTTTGCTGAGGGCCGGGCTGCAGGAAGTTCTGAGGGTAGAGCGGTCGTGCCGACCATCACGAGGAGCGAGGCAATCAATAAGCGAACCATGACGATCAGTTAGTTATGTTGATCAAGTCCAGAGTGATTTGTTGCCGCCCATTCGGCTCAAGAGTGATGTGGGCGGCTCTCGAAAGATACTGATTCAATACTTCTGGGTTGGTGTATTCCACCGTATCGCCGCGATCGAACGCAATAACGCTGTAGCTGCCTGGCGCAAGATTTGGAATAAAGAACTCGTCTTGGGAACTGACGTTAAGTGACTTTGTTTGAGCGGCGGAATGGTGATCCGGAACGAGCAGCACTCGCACTGGAACGCGACCCGATGCCCCACGAATGCGTCCCGTCAACGTGGCGCTGTCGTCGCGTAAAACGATATCGATTGGCGCAGGCTGCACACCAGGGCTGATGGTGAGGTCGTCATTAAGAAGATCGGTCTCACCGCATTGCGAAGATTGAACATACCAAGATCCGCCTGAAGGGACTACTTGAACTGTATAGCGGCCCGGCAACGCATCACGCAGCACGAGTGATGGTTGGGGACGCTCGATCCAGTTAGACCAAACGTCGGCCCTTTCGAAAGTATCACCGTCTGGGATGAGGTGAACCGAAACCAGCTGCCCATCTTGCTGCCTGTGATGCTGGAACTCTTCGGATTTAGTGGGCTCCGTTCTTACGTTAACGGATACTGGCAACATGGAGCCGAGCGCCAAGTCAACTCCGGCGAGGTCGGAGTCGACATTCAAGGCCGCTTCAGCTCGGACTGGATACGAATTTGGAATCCAATTGCTGACGTGCAGAATGTAGGACCCTGCAGGCACCTCGGCATCGAACTCTCCGGAATCTGAGTGAAAAGCTTTTAAAAAAGAAAAGTGATTGCCGAGGTGGTCAATGAATTCAAAATCTATGCCGCTATTCGGGATATATCCGGCCAGGTGCCCTGAGACCCTGAAGAGCCGCACAGAGGCTAGGGAAACATCGGCTTCTGCCTGCTGCCCCGGCCTAAGATCAAATGGCGTTGCGGAACTAATGTCATTGGCAGCGGGATAGAACAAGGCTGGGTAACCGCGATCTCCGCTGCTTGAGTCTCCCAGATCTTTGCTGGGCCCCACCTCGAGGTAGTACGAACCGGGACGAAGACGGGCCACGCGAAAATTACCGTCTTCGTCGGTGAAAGCCGCAGCTATCTGCTGCCACTGCTTTCTACCCTCAACGACTCTATTCGACATGACCTTTACGGGGATACCCTCAATCGCTTCCCCCTTCGGAGTCTGGACACGACCGTAGATGACGCTCTGCGGCACCAACTTAAGCACAACAGGTTGAGTATCTGGACCTAAAGTCGTCATCGCAGGAGGCGAGTCACCACCGTTTGCTTCACGCTCATCGAAGTAGCCGGGCTTGCGAACGGTGAGCGTTGTCCGTCCGGCTTGAAGGTTGTCGAACTCGAATTGTCCGTTGCTGTCTGTGAAGGCCATGCGCTCGCCCCGAGAATGGAGTTCGACGAGTGCGCGGCTTATGGCTTCGCTGGAAACAGAGTTAATGACGGTGCCGGAAAGTTTGTAAGTGGCGTCTGAGCTACTTGTAACAGGCGGAGAATACTGGCCAAACAACAGAGCAGAATCCAAGGCAAGGCAAAATACTGAAAGTATGCGGACGGTCGCAAGACCTCGAGACGGTCCGCTGATGCGTCGTCTTATCGACACCGGGAGAGAGACTCTGAAAATATTAGACTCCAGGCTCTGAATGTTTGTTGCCTACCTCTATCTGCCATAAGGCTTTCTTCCTTTTCGTTCTCTGGGGCGCACCTCCTGCTGGACACCCGTCGTACATGTCCGGTCGCAATCTAGGGCAGGGACTTTTGCGCTCCTAGACTAAAGGTACCCAGAACGGCTGGTTTATCCCTTCCAGCGGTAGGCCTCTTTTTGCGGCAGGCCGATATTCGCCAGAACGCGACAGGCGAATTCGTGCGCCAGCTGGTCGAGTGTTGCTGGGCGGAAGTAGTAGGCGGGGATGAGAGGGAAGATGGTCGCTCCGGCATCCGCGGCGCGGTACATGTTGCGGATGTGAATCTTATTGAGCGGCGTTTCGCGGACGCAGAGAACCAGCTGCCGTTTTTCTTTGAGGCATACATCGGCAGCACGCTCGATGAGATGAGATGCGATGCCATTCGCGATGCGGGCGAGCGTCCCGACGCTGCATGGGAGAACAATCATCGCGTCTACGGGATACGAGCCGCTGGCAACGTTTGCCCCGATATCTGCATTTGATTGTTGGCGGATCTTGCGGGAAGCGTGACCAAGTATTTGGGTCACCAGGTTATTGCGGCCGCGCAAATCGAGTTCTTCAGCCATGACGCGCAGCGCGCTGTCGGACGCGATGAAGTTCACGGTTTGAATTCGCGGATCGCGATCAACCGCGAGCAACAAATGGCGCAGGAAGAGCGCTCCACTAGCCCCGGTTGTGGCAATCGTCAGGTTTTGCGGCGAGTTTGGCAAGGGCTTGTTGGCAGATTAAAACGGCGGTCGGAGCGCCCATCCGTCCACGCTCATTCCGAGTTTCGAGCATAGGCAGGCCGAAGCGGCGAGTCAAGCTATGGTGAAACAATCGAAGCAACAGTCGCGCCGGACGGCAGCTCAGATGCACGCCCTGGCAGCGGTGCAGCGAGAGATCCGCTCCAGCGACTCAGTCACAAGCTCCAAATACCTGCGCGAGTTCACCGATGCCTTCCAAAAATATCAATCGACGCTCCGGCTGATGGAGGTGGAAGAAGAGACCTGCAAAGGCGACGTCGTGCTGATCGGAGATTACCATGCTCTGCCGGCTTCCCAGCGGTTTGCGGCTGAAGTCCTCGAGAAGTACGCGCAGCAGCGGCCCGTGGTTCTTGGGCTTGAAGCCGTGCTCGCTCGTGACCAAAAGATTCTCGATGCATGGTGGAGGCGGGAAATACCCGAGGAGGAACTACGTCGTCGTCTGCGCTTCGATCGAGAGTGGGGATACCAATGGGAGCCGGTCTATCAACTGCTCAGTTCGGCGCGTGACCATGCCGAAGCGATTTATGGATTGGACTGCATGCCGCGGGCAGACATGCGGCGTATCCGGTCGCGAGATCGTCATGCCGCAGCGAAGCTCCGCGATATCCGTCAGCGGCACCCGGATGCGGCGGTGTTGGTGTTGTTTGGTGAGTCGCACATGGCACCACAGCACTTGCCCAGGTTGATTGGTGATTTGCTCCCTCAACAAAAGATAGTGACGGTGCTGCAAAACCTTGACGCCCTTTATTGGCAAGCTGTGTCTGCGCATGCTGCGGCTGTGCAAATTCAAGACAATGTGATCTGCGTTTTCAACTCCAGTCCACTTGAAAAATACGAGAGCTACCGTCTGTGCCTAGAGAGATGGAATGCGACCCAGGGCGAACAGCAGGACTTTGCACCTGCCGTCTACAATCTGATTTTCTCATTAGCACGAGCGCTCGGATTTCGACTGGACTCTCCGTGCAATGGAATACAACCGAGATATCTGGCGGATTCCCTTCCTGAGATTGTAAGTATCGAAGAAGGCTCGGCATCCGTGGCCAGCAAACTCGAGGAAAAAACTTGTGCATATTTCGCGGACTCCAATTATTTTGCGATTCGCGAATTCCAGATGGCGGATGCCGCGGAGGAATGCACTCGGTTTTTGCATTCCGCATGCCGGGGCAAAGCGGTAATTCCTGACGAGGCACAACCAATCGAGGATGCGCTGGCGCGCTTTGGGGCACGGCTATTGTGCCCGGAAATCGAAGCCGGAGACCATGGAAGCGCTTTGGGCGACTCTCTGTACAACGCGTACGTGGCAGGGAAAGTATCGCGGCATGATTTGCGACGAATATTCCTGTCCCATTTGGAAACGTTTGGGGAGACGTTGCAAGCGCTTGTCGAGCTAGAAAATCTGGCGAGAGCGTAAACGAAAAGCAAATGTCGGATTGACCCTCCATAGTCCAGTCTCTTTCTAATAGTTCTCCGGGCAATGCTACCCTGAGTAGTAGAGCCGTGGCCGGATGAACTCTGAATCCATTCGCAAGTTGCTCGAACAGGTGCGCGCCGGGAACCTTCTGCCTGACGAAGCGGTCGTTCAGCTGCGCCATCTTCCATTTGAAGATTTGGGATTTGCAAAGATTGATCATCATCGCGCATTGAGGGTTGGCATTCCCGAGGTAATTCTGGGGCAAGGCAAAACGCCAGCTCAGGTCGCGGGAATATTCAAACGTTTGGCGAACCATGGAAGCAATGTGTTGGCCACTCGTGCCAGCAAAGAGCAATTCACGGCGGTGAAGAAGAGCGTTCGTGCCGCGAAGTATGAAAAATCCGCTGGCGCGATCGTGCTTTACCAGGACTGTAAGAAATACGGCAAGGGACTGGTCACGGTAATTTCCGCAGGGACCAGCGACATCCCCGTTGCCGAAGAGGCTTACGTCACGGCCGAACTCATGGGCAACGAAGTTGAGCGAATTTACGACGTGGGGGTCGCAGGAATTCATCGGCTACTGGCGCATCGTCGAGCGATGAGCCGGGCGCGTGTAATCATTGTTTGTGCCGGCATGGAAGGCGCGCTACCGAGTGTTGTGGGTGGATTAGTGGGCGTTCCCGTGATTGCAGTTCCCACAAGCGTAGGGTACGGGGCGTCTTTCCAGGGTATGACGGCGCTATTGGGGATGATGAATTCATGCGCTTCGAATGTGAGCGTAGTGAATATCGACAATGGATTTGGCGCTGGATATATTGCTTCACTGATTAACCGTCTGTAATTGCACTCCATCTATTTCCACAGAAGACGTAATTTAGCGCTTGATTTTTAACGACGAGAGCGGAATACAATAGCAACAGATGGAGGCGCCCCCCATGCTCTCGAAATGCGCCAACCCAGATTGTGCAGTTACCTTCCGTTACTTCCACACAGGCAAGCTATACCGAGTTGAAACCTCAACTGGATTCGAACGCCGCCGCGCCATGGGTCTGGACGGCGAGCCTGGTAAGCCTTTGCGACGTTTGGAGTTTTATTGGTTATGCCAGCACTGCGCCGAGAAAATGACTTTGGTCTACGAAAAAGAATCGGGCGTCACGGTGCGACCTGACGATCTTGCACACTCAGCTGTCGCCTAGCTTTTTACTGCGGGGTACTTGCCGCTCCCCGCATTACGCCGAATTCTCAGTACCTCGGCGATCATATGTATTCCATCACGAAGTGGACTGATCCGCGTTCCGGTTGCGTGCGACCAGACAACAGGTACTTCTTCCACTTTCATCCCCAGACAATTCGCGATATAGAGCAGCTCGGCATCAAATCCCCAGCCATCGATGGTCAGTAGCGGAAATAGGATGTGTGCGGCACTTTGTGTAAAAGCCTTGAAGCCGCACTGAGTGTCCTTAAGCTTCAATCCGAGTAAAACTCTCAATGTCAGATTGAATCCGCGGCCGTAAAACTGGCGCAGCATAGATTGTCGATGAGTCTGTAAATCGGGCTGAAGCCATCGCGATCCAACTGCAACGTCCGCGCCGGATTCAATCGCCTGAAACAGTTTCTTTGCCTGTTCGATGGGCGAAGAAAGATCAGCATCAGTAAAAAGAAGAATTTCGCCGTTTGCTTCCAACATGCCGTGACGTACGCTATAGCCCTTGCCACGATTCCCAGGATTTTCAAGCAGACGAAGCCGAGGGTTCCCGCTCGCCCGAGTGCGGACGAGTTTATCGGTGTCGTCTCGCGATCCGTCGTTCACCACGACGACTTCAGCGTCCCACCCCTCCTCGGCGCAATATTCAAATACGCGGTCGAGTGTGGCGCCAAGACGAGCGGCTTCGTTGTAGGCGGGAATAACTATGCTGTATTTGCGCATCAGCTTTACGATCGACAGGAGAACTGTCTGATGGGTTGTGACAAGGTATCACGCAAACGGGAAGCGTGTTGAAGGATTTAAGCAACGCGACGTTGCTGGTCCAGCATGTTGAGGAAATTGTCAACCATCTCTGGGTCCCAAAAACCGGCACGCGCTTCATCACGCATGGTTTCAGCAGCGTGGTCTCGAGTAAGCGCTGGCTTATACGGACGCGTCGTCGTGAGCGCGTCGTATACGTCCACGACTTGAAGAATGCGCGCCAGGAGTGGAATCTCCTGTCCTTCCATCTGGTCTGGGTACCCGGTACCGTTGAAATGCTCGTGATGGTTGCGAATGATTGGCAGGACCAGACGCAAAGATTTTAGAGGGCGGCAAATGTTTTCCCCGGTCAACGGATGCCGGCGCATGATTGCCCATTCTTCGGTGTTGAGGTTGGTGCCTTTTTTCAGGATTTCATCGGGTACTGCGATTTTGCCAAGATCGTGAAGATAGCCGCCGCGGCGGAGAGCAATGATTTCCTCTTCGTCAAGGTGGAGGTAACGTCCGAGATCGCTGGCATTCTGTGCCAGGCGCTCACAATGGCCTTCCGTGTAAGGATCGCGGCTCTCAACACTGAGCCCAAGCGTGCAAAGGACACTCTCTGCCGTCTCAAGCTCGTCAGTAAATTCTTTCAGTTTGAGAAGAGACTTGACGCGAGCAAACAACTCTTCGGGAAAGATCGGCTTGCTCAGAAAATCATCTGCGCCAGACTCGATTCCGCGTACGCGGTCTTCGCGCTCTGTCAATCCCGTGATGAGCACAAAAGGAATGAGCCGGGTAGCAGGATCATCTTTTAATTCTCGACAAAGTTCGTATCCCGATTTGCCGGGCATGATCACATCCGAAAGGATGAGGTCGGGTGCGCGGCGAAAGATTTCGGCTTCGGCGTGAGTGGCGTCCGGCACGGCAACAACGTCATACCCGCGCGAGGCGAGCAAGTCCTCCATCAGGCTCATGGTGTTGGGATTGTCGTCCACAACGAGGATCCGAGGGAGCCTACGGCGAAGAGACAAATCACTCGCGCTCGGAACTTCCGAATTGCGCGAGGGCAAGGCAGAGACCTTCCTGGAAGACTCCATAACCGGCCAAAAACTAGATTCTAATCCTAAAATATCGTTACCCCAGCATAAATTTTCTATTGGAGAGCACAGAAGAATACTGGCCTTCTTAGGATGAATTGCCGAGTTTGAGCTAAGCACCAGCGGAAAGCTTGTGCGTGTTTTTGCTTTGGGCAAGGCCGTATTGGCGAATTTTGTAGAGAAGTGCTTTGTAGCTGATCTGCAGTAGCGCCGCCGCCTGCTTGCGGTTCCAGTTGGTCTCGTTCAGCGCTTTAGCGATGGCTTCGGCTTCGGCTTCATCTTTCGCGCTACGGGCAAGCGACTTCAAACCGCCTGCAGGTTCGGAGCTGTTTCGCGGAACAGCAGGTTCAAACTCGGCGCCGGTACCGTCGGTGCGTGGTTTGAGTTCGTTGATCGCGAGTTTTTCATCTCCCAGGACCAAATATCGCTTCACGAAATTTCCCAGCTCGCGAAGATTTCCTGGCCAAGGATAGCTGGTACACGCCTGCAGGAGCTCGACAGAGAAAGGCAGCGGAGGACGCGCATACTGCTCGGAGAGCTGAGTCATGAAATGCTTGAGCAGGATGGGAATTTCCTCTTTCCTTTCGCGCAATGGAGGAATTTGCAACGTGAAAGCGTTTAGGCGGTAGTAGAGATCCTCGCGCAGACGTTTGGTTGCAAGCGCCTCGGGAATATTGATGTTGGTGGCGGCGAGAATCCGCACGTCGACTTTCAGGACAGAGCGGCTGCCAAGACGAGAAAACTGCTGATCCTGCAAAACGTGCAGGAGTTTCGCTTGAAGCGACGGCGGCATCTCGCCAATTTCATCGAGCAAGATTGTTCCCTTGTTGCAGATCTCGAATTTTCCCGGCTTGGCGTGAGTGGCTCCGGTGAAAGCGCCCGCCTCGTATCCAAATAGTTCGCTTTCCAGAAGGTCGGCAGGTACGGCTGCGCAATTCACTTTTAAGAACGTGCGGTGCGCGCGCGGGGACAGCTTATGAATCAGCCGCGCCATTACCTCCTTCCCTGTGCCGCTTTCACCCAACATCAGCACCGGGATGTCCACGTTCGCAACCAGCGCTGCTTGCGATCGCAGTTTCCGCATGTTCGGGCTGGCAGCGACAAAGAAAGT
Organism: Terriglobales bacterium; assembly: GCA_036557105.1. Taxonomy (GTDB): domain Bacteria; phylum Acidobacteriota; class Terriglobia; order Terriglobales; family Acidobacteriaceae; genus Gp1-AA145. Next base: position 5,729 of record DATBIE010000228.1, on the reverse strand, counting down.
CTCTTCGCCAAGGTCCTCGATTTCTCCGGTGTAATTCTGCTGGTTGGTGCCAAGGCACTGGTCGATGACGGCGTCGAGCTCGGCTTTCTGGAATGGCTTGGTAATGTAGTCCACCGCGCCCAACCGCATTGCCTGCACAACTTTCTTTGTGTCGTTCACACAAGAAAGCATGACGACCTTGACATTTGGCTGGAGCTTACGCATTCCTTCCAAGGTCTCAGTGCCGTCGATTCCCGGCATAAGCAGGTCTAGGAGAATGAGGTCGGCGTGGAATCCACTTTGCAAAATTTCCAGCGCGCGCTCGCCGGTCGGCGCAACTTTGACTTCATGATTATCGAGTTCGAGCAGCGTCTTGATGTAACGCTGCATTCCGGGTTCATCGTCTACCAGCAGGATCTTGGATTTTTCGTTCTTCATCATTTTCCCTGATGCTCGGGCACAATCGGAGTAAGTGGAACAATGAACGAAAACTTGCAACCGGCTCCGGGTTCGCTTTCGACCCAGATTTTCCCGCCCATGCCCAGGACCAGACGACGGGCGATCGAGAGACCCAGGCCCATGCCATCAAGTTTTTCGCTGGTCGGAAGACGAAAAAAGTCGTCGAAGATTTCCAAATGATATTCAGGAGGAATTCCCGGTCCGGTATCCGAGACGCTGATCTTCACCGCGTTCGGCTGCGTCAGCGGATGCCGCCGGCGGTCCTGAGAAATGATTGGTTTTATAGTCGTTCTGCGGTCCCACATATACGACTCGGCGTGAAGCCACACGCTGCCGCCTGACGGAGTGAACTTTGAAGCATTCTCGAGGAGGTTTGAGACCACACGCTCAACTTTGGGTGCGTCGAACGGAAACTCCTGAAATTTTTCGTTGGCAAGAAAATACAGCGCCAGTCCTTGCTCCTGGAAACGCGGAGACCACAAGCGGCACACTTCCGAGAGACAGGCATTGATGTTCCCGGGCACGAAGCGCATCTTGAGCTCGCCAGTTTCAAGCACGCTGAAGCTGAGAAATTCCTGAACGTAGCGCTGGAGCCGTTCGCCATTCGAACGCATATCGCAAAGGATCTCGCGCTGGCGATCGTTGAGTGCGCCCAACTTCTCACTTTGCAGTAGTTCGACGTAGCCATTCAGGATCGCAAGAGGTGTCTTCAAATCATGCGCAGCGGACGCGAGCGCGTTGGCAGTGCGCAGATATCGTTCCTGAAGCTGCGCATGTTCGTTTTCCTGGGCCGCGGACATCGCCTTTTCTGAAAAGTTTCTCTTGGCAGGAGCGATTGCTTCCTTGGGCATTGAAGGCGATGGATGCATAGTGAACCACAGGAGGGAGGAACGGCTAACAGGGTGACCAAAGAACCCGGCGCCGTAGGCAAATGCTAGGGTACAAAGCTGCCAGTGTCAACGAAAAATGCAAAAGATTTGCCTCTTTCGGTAAAGTGTTTCCGAGTTACTCCAAAACTAACCGAAGTAACCGGCCAAATCATGGCAAAAAACATGACGTAGACGGAAGTAAGCAGATGTTGGAGCGGCAGAACAGGAAGACCAGAGGAACGAACGGGACATTTTGTGCATATTCCACGAACGTATTTGGCAATTCAGGTGCGAGAATCTCAGGAATGCGGAAACCAAACCAAGACTTAGGTGGCCAGCGACGGCCGAGGGAACGTCGAACATGGACGCGACTGCCGCTGCTCATACCCCTATTTGTTAGGACCAGGAACCGCAGCGGCAAAGGTTTTCTGGAGTTTGTCACGACACTTAACATTTCGGCGAGCGGAGCGTTGGTAGCCATTCGCGGGTCTTTGCGGCAAGCGGCACAAGTTTCGCTGGAAATACCCAAAGCTCCTCTTCCTTCTTCGATCCGAATAAAGGGCACTTCGCGGCAGCTCCGCGCCAAGATCGAGCGTGTGACCCACAAGGATGGCTATAATCTCGTTGCGCTGCGGTTCATGCGGCCTCTGGTGAAATTAGAGGGATCCCCGAAGGAACGGCTGGAGAAACAACTTTCCACGATGTGAAATTGTTTTCCCACACCTTTAGTCTGATCTCGAGGCCATTCATCGATCGGCAGCATCCTGCGTCAATACAGTTTTTTAGCTTGTAAGCTCATCAAATCTAATCAGTTACGCTCCTGTCCCGCCTATTACTTACCCTGTCTCCGGATTTGGTTCGCCGGGTGCACATTCCTATTTCGGAAAGCGATCACGTACACAAATGGCGAGCACAATGACAAATTCTGTCAGTTCATTGACGCAATCATTAGGCGAAATTCCTCCCGAGGCCGTAGTGTTTGGTCAGTCCGAAGTAATGCAAGAGCTGCGTTCGCGCCTCGACAAGGTTGCCGCCGCAAATGTCCCCGTGTTGATTCATGGTGAAAGCGGTACGGGCAAGGACATCATTGCGCGGCTGGTGCACTCATGTTCGCCATGGAGGACCGGTCCATTCGTTAAAGTGAACTGCCCGGCCATACCTGGAACGCTACTTGAGAGCGAACTTTTCGGATACGAACGGGGAGCATTTACCGGGGCTTATGGATCGAAACCCGGCCGCGTGGAGATGGCCCATCGCGGAACATTGTTTCTTGATGAGATTTCTGAGCTTGACATGCCTTTGCAGTCGAAGCTGCTGCAGCTTCTGCAAGATGGCCAGTTCTGCCGTATTGGCGCCCAAGCGGATAAAAAGGTGGAAGTCCGGATCGTTTGTGCCACCAATCGCAAACTCGAAGAAGAGATTGCTAACGGCAGTTTTCGCCAAGACCTGTTCTATCGAATCAATGTTGTGAATCTGTATATGCCGCCATTGCGCGAGCGTCGCTGCGATATTCGCGCTTTGGCCGAATACTTCCTCGAGTATTACAACCGCAAATACAACTGCAAGGCACGCCCGCTTTCCATCGAGTTAATGGACATACTGCAGAAGTACCACTGGCCAGGTAACATTCGCGAGCTTGAGAATCTGATAAAGCGGTATGTAATCCTCGGAAGCGAAGACGTCATCAGCAGCGACTTACAGCCGCGCGAAAGTGACCTGGTTACTTCTGACATCAATATAGACGGGCCGATTTCTCTAAAGAAGATAACTCGCCAAGCTACGCGGCAACTTGAGCGCAAAATCATTCTGAAGGTCCTACAGAACCACCATTGGAACCGCAAGCAAGCGGCAAAGACCCTGAACATCAGCTACCGCGCATTGCTGTATAAGATCCGCGACGCCGGCCTGCCGCCAAACCGGGTGCGTAGAGACCCAGAAGTAGTTACGAGCCAGGCCGCAGCGGACTAAATTCACCCTTTCAAGCAAGCACGAGTGTACGGAAGTACACTTACCTACGCAATTCCCCCTATTGACGTAGAAGGAACTCCATACTATCTTCTTCCACCACAATGTGAGTACCTGGATTTATCCCAGAACTCACTAGATGTGGCTAAATGCGATTTGAACCCTGGCTGAAATCCCGAATCCGTTCACGGGGGTGCTCGATGAAACTTACCCGTTACTGTTCTCTTTTTGCCCTGCTTTCTCTTTTTTCGTATCTGCCGTCACTCGCGGCCGATCGACCGCCGATTACTCCTGATGAATTGAAGATGAATGAGGAACCGCAGGCTCCGGGCGCAGCCGCGATCATCCTCTATCGACAGGTTGATCGGGATGACAGCGGCAATACGGCCCACGAAGATAATTTCGTGCGTATCAAGATCTTGAAAGAAGAAGGCAGGAAATACGCTGATATCGAGATCCCGTTTTACAAGGAGTCCGACAACAATGTTGTCCATGTCGGCGGACGAACCATACGCCAGGATGGCTCCATTGCCAATTTCGAAGGTAAGCCGTTCGATAAGGCGATCGTCAAAGCCAAGGGCCTGAAATTCATGGCGAAGACCTTCACCCTTCCGGGGGCCGAAGTGGGAAGCGTAATCGAATACTGGTACACGCTCGATTTCAGTGAACACTATGTGTTCGACTCGCATTGGATTCTCAGCGACGAACTGTTCACCAGGCGTGCAGTCTTCTCGCTGAAGCCTTACACGAGTGACTACCTCCCCTTCCATTTGCGCTGGTCCTGGCACCTGCTGCCAAGCGGGGCTGCTCCTCCGAAAGAAGGACCGGATCGCATCATTCGGATGGAAGTAAATAATGTTCCGGCATTTCAAATCGAAGACTTCATGCCGCCTGAAGATGAACTCAAGTCACGCGTGGATTTCACCTACAGCGAAGATGCGGACACCAAGAAACCGGAGGAGTTCTGGAAAAGGCATGGCAAGAAACTCAATGGCGAAGTTGAGAGTTTCGCTGAAAAACGCAAGGCGATGGAGCAAGCGGTCTCGCAGATCGTTTCCCCCAGCGACGCTCCCGAGGTAAAGATTCAGAAGATCTACGCCCGGGTGCAACAAGTCCGGAACACCTCCTACGAAGTCCAGAAAAGCGATGCCGAAATCAAGCGTGACAAGGAAAAACCCAACTCGAATGTAGAGGATGTCTGGAAGCGTGGGTATGGAAACGGCCGAGAGCTGAACTACTTATTTCTAGCTCTGGTGAGAGCGGCTGGCTTTGAGGCGCATGAAGTGATGGCAGCAGACCGGCGTCACTATTTTTTCGACCCTGCGCTGATGGACGCTCACAAGCTCGATTCCGACATGGTTGTGGTGAAAGTAAATGGCAAGGATATGTTTTGCGATCCAGGTGCTGCATTCACTCCATTGGGACTGCTGATCTGGCCGGAGACGTCGGTGCCCGGACTACGCCTGGATAAAGACGGCGGCTCGTGGATCCAAACTCCGCTTCCGCAAAGTTCTGACTCCATGATTTCTCGGACAGCAAACTTGACCTTGTCTGATACCGGAGATCTTCAGGGCAAGCTCACCGTGACCTTCACCGGCCTGGAAGCTTTACGCTGGCGGGTGGAAGAACGAAATGAAGATGAAGCCGACCGCAAGAAATCGCTCGAGGATGAAGCCAAAGGATACATACCCGCTGCCACGGAACTGCACCTGACAAATAAGCCGGATTGGACCAACTCTTCTTCCCCGTTGGTAGCTGAATTCGACTTGAAAATTCCTGGCTGGGTTGCAGGCGCAGGTCGTAGGGCTTTGATGCCGGTGGGGATCTTCACCGCGCCGGAGAAGAACATCTTTGAACACGAAGCCCGTGTTCATCCCATTTACTTCGAGTTTCCTTCGGAAAAGCTGGACGATGTGAGCATCACGTTGCCATTGGGATGGCAGATTGGTAGTCTGCCGCACCCTATGGACAATGATGCCAAGGCTGCGCGGTACATTTTGAAAGCAGAGAACGACAAAGGTACTCTGCATTTGAAAAGACAATTGAGTCTGGACTTGCTGTTTCTGGACGCAAAATACTACCCGGCACTGCGGAATTTCTTTCAGCTAGTGAGGACCGGCGATGAAGAACAAGTTGTATTGCAACCCATTGGAGCACGCGCGAGCAATTAGCAGAGCAATTTCTGCAGTCCTGCTAACGATTGTGATAGGACCTATCGCGGCACTTGCCGGTGATGCGCCGCAATGGATGCACGCTGTGGTCAATGCGCCTTTACCGGCACACGATGAAAAAACGGATGCCGTGCTCCTGTATTCGGACAAGAGCGTCACTGTCGAATCGCCTACGAAAATAAAGATCGTAGTCAGGCGAGCCTACAAAATCCTGCGACCAGATGGCCGGCAGTACGGTGTGGCAGTAGTGCCGTTTAACTCTCCCAGCGAGAAGGTCACGGAACTA